>NZ_DDCI01000016.1:0-111224 GCF_002335265.1 Cupriavidus sp. UBA2010 | reverse complement strand
CACATAACGTCTATTATGTTAAATAATTGATGGGCAGGTATTTGATCGAGGAAACTACGCAAATGGCTGCCTCTTCGGCAAGCCTAGCGATGGGCTTAGATTGAGGCCCCACTCACAATTACCGCGTTTTGTTGGGCACGGGTATCACCCGCAGACTGAGATCGGCCATGCTCACCCGATCCCGCAAATCGCCCGATTTGCCACAGAGCCACAGAGCCACAGAGCCGCAGAGCCGCAGAGCCACAGAGCCGCAGAGCCACAGAGCCACAGAGCCACAGAGCCACAGAGCCACAAAGCCACGTAGCGCGTCCGCGCACGTGAACTGCGCCGCCTCCATTGCACCTGCCCAGCGTGCGGCAGGTTTGGCATTGACTCGGCCACACTGACGCAGCGGGCCATGCCGGTGACAGTACGAAAGGATCTGCAGCGGCTTAGCTCCTTCGGCCACCTGCCACATGTGCGGCTTGGCCGCACGGGAGTTCGCATCGTCCCCGGCCGCGCGTGATGCCACGACTGACAGCAATTCCGAGACCGCTTCGGTCTGCGAGCGGCCCCCACCCTGCCCGACCGATCCGCACCACATCGGTGCTTGCTCGTTGGTATGAAGTTTGCGCACCTCCTCATTACCAATTCACAAAATAAAAATGACCCAGAGCAATTTTTCTCGTCGGGCGCCTTTGCGGCGCCCGACCACGCCAAAACTTGGCCTTCGCGCGGCGACACTTGGCGCCATTCCAGTGAGCGCCCTTGCAGGTGGCCTTCAGCAAGCCCAACAAGAGCTTCCGGCGATCACCGTCCAGGCGGCACGTTTCGATGTCGCGACTGCGGATACCGCCGTCTCCGCCAACCAGGGCTACGTCAGCCGCGAGCAACTCGCCAATCGCCCATTGTTACGTCCCGGCGAACTGCTGGAAACCGTCCCGGGACTGATCGTCACACAGCACAGCGGCGACGGAAAAGCGAACCAGTACTTCTTGCGTGGCTTTAACCTTGACCACGGCACTGACTTGTCCACGACCGTGGCAGGCATGCCGGTCAACATGCGTACCAACGCCCATGGCCAGGGGTACACCGATCTCAATTTCGTGATTCCCGAGTTAGTCAGCGGCATCGCCTACAAGAAGGGCACGTACTTTGCCGAAGAGGGAGACTTCTCGGCAGCGGGTGCCGTGAGCATGGACTATGTGTCGCAACTGCCGACCGGTCTCGCGCAGATCGAACTGGGCCAGCACGACTATCGTCGGGCGGTATTGGCCAACTCCCACCAGGTCGGCCCCGGCACCGCGCTCTATGGGCTGGAATGGCTGCAGGAGAATGGTCCGTGGGTGTTGCCGGAAGGCGTGCGCAAGCTCAATGGCATGTTCCGTTACACGCTGCCGCTCAGTGCCGGTGAGCGCGTCAGCATCACCGCCATGGGCTATCGCAATAGCTGGGACTCGACCGACCAAGTGCCGCAGCGCGCGATCAACGAAGGGCTGATCTCCCGCTTCGGGAATATCGATCCCACGGACGGTGGCTATGCGTCGCGCTACAGCCTGTCCGCCGACTGGTTCAGGCCCGTGCAATCGGGCTTGTTCAGGGCGAATGCCTATGTCATCAAGAGCCGGCTGCAACTGTTCTCGAATTTCACCTACGCGCTGAACAACCCGGAACGTGGCGACCAATTCCAGCAGTTCGAGAATCGCGTCACCGCAGGCGTCAACGCGTCGCGCCTCTGGTTCGGCAAGCTGGGCCCGCGCGACACCGAGACCGAGGTCGGCGCGCAGGTCCGATTCGACCGGCTGGGCCCTATCGCACTGGCCAATTCGGAAGAGCGGCAGATCTACGAAACGATTCGGACCGATACCGTCAACGAATCCAGTGCGGCGCTATATGTACGCAACACGACCGAATGGCTGCCTTGGCTGCGCACGATCGCGGGACTGCGGGCGGATCAGTTCTGGTACGGTGTTTCGAGCGACAATCCCGCCAACTCCGGAAACGGCACCGACCACATCGTCAGTCCCAAGTTCGGCGTCGTGATGTCTCCGGCCGACCAGACCGAAGTGTTCCTGAACTGGGGACGCGGTTATCACAGCAACGACGTACGCGGCGCCACCACCACGATTGACCCGTCCACGGGCGTACCGGTACAGAAGGTCAGCGTGCTCGTGCCGGCAACCGGCTACGAGATCGGCATCCGCACCCGGCGGCTCGCCCCTGCCCTGCAGTTGTCGGCCTCGCTCTGGCAACTCGACATCGGATCGGAACTGGTCTTCTCGGGCGACAGCGGCACGACAGAACCGAGCCGACCAAGCCGCCGCCGTGGGATTGAGCTGGCAGGCTACTATGCACCGCCCGACGGCCCGCTCGCCGGCTTGATCCTCGATGCGGACGCGGCTTTCTCGCGGGCACGCTTCCGCGATCACGAGGACATCGGCGATTACATTCCGGAATCGATCCAGACCACGGCGTCGGCCGGCGTGTCGTACAACACGGGACGCTGGTCGGTAGGCGCGCGGGCCCGCTACTTCGGCCCACGTCCGCTCATCGAGAACAACAGCGTGCGTTCCGCTTCCTCGTTTCTCGTCAACCTGAAGGTGGGCTATCGAGTACTGAAGGGCGTGCGGATTTTTGCCGAAGTTCTGAACGTGTTCGGCAAGCGGGTCAACGACATCGACTACTACTATGCTTCGCTGCTGAAGGGCGAGATGTCACCGCTCAACGCAGACGGCTCGCCTGCCGGGATCAACGATCACCATATCCACCCCGCCGAACCGAGGACGTTCCGGGTGGGCGTCTTGTGGAGTTTCTGAACATTGGACCTTTCGAGGCATGACGCAAGCGACGATTGACGGGTTCCGATTCCGTCCCGACTTCACCGCTCGTCATGCCATCAGAATGTGATCGGCAGCCGCACCGTGACTGTCAGGTCAGGGGTGTCGCGTGTCACGCCCGCGCCCACCGACAGGTTCAGCGTGTACCGGTTGTTGAAGCGATACGAGTAGCCCACCAGCAGCGTGCCCTGCGTGATACGCACCGATCCCGCGATGGTTTCTCCGTTCTGCTTGGTCGGCCAGATGATGCTCTGGTCGTAACCGATACTGAATGACGCGTTCTCATTGATCGCCAGACCCATGCCGAAGTTGAACTCGAACATGTCTCCGGGAGCGATCTTGCCAAGGAACTCCTGCTGGCCAGCAAGCACATTGCGGTAGACATTGTCACGCGCGAAGTTGTGCATGTAGCTGAAGCCGCCGAAGAGTACCGCCGGTTCGGTTGGAAACAACCACGTAATGCCGGGCTGGATCGCCTGGAAACCAGTTCCCGTTGGCATGCTCAGGGGTAGACCGGTGCCGGTGGCATTGCCCACGCAACGGGTCACGCAATCGGTGACCACCTGGAACGGATCCCTGCCGGTGTTCGACTTGTAGCGCAGCCAGCCGATGAAGTACGGCATCTTCTCGCTGCCGTAGTTGAGCTGGTAGCGAAGGGTCGCTTCCACATCGCCAAGGCCACTGCCATTGGCGGTGAAGGCGCTGTCGACAGCGGTCCCCGTGAAGACCTCGTGACTGATCGTGTTGCTGCTTGCGCTCACGTACGGCACCTTGGCTTCTATCTCGAGGCGCTTGGTGATGCCGTAGCGGAATGCGAACGCGCTGATGTAAGTGGACGTCCTGATGTCGCGCACATCGATCAAGCCGACCAGTATGGCGGGGATTACCGTGTAGCCTACCAGCGACACCGAGTCGCCGTACGAGTAGCTGTACTGGAAGCTCGGCTCGACGACAATTTTGCCGACTGGCGTGAGCACGCCTGGCTGGTCGAAGATCGGCGCGATCGCCGGCGGGCGCGTGTCGCGCTCTGGCGGATTGCCCACCGGCTGCTCGGCACCTGCTGCAGATTCGCCCTGCTGTTCGCCCAGGGCTGCCTGGCCCTGTTGCGTATCCTGTGGCGCAACGGCCTGTGGCGGCGTTTCGGATGGCGTCTGCTGGGCCTGCGCGGTGCTGTTGATCTGCGTGGCGCTGCTGGCTGCCGCAGCCGCTCGGGCGCCGGTCGCGGAATTGCCTGGCGTCGCGCCGGCGCCAACTTCTGCCTGGCCGCCGCGCTTATGCGCCAGCATCTCGTTGTCCACAGTGTTACGAAGTTCGCGAATGGTATCCGCCCGTTCGGTCAGCACTCGCTTCATGGCTTCGAGCTGCTTCGCCCGCTCGGCGATTTCCTTCTGTAGCGACTCAAGCTGCGCGGGGGTGGGAGCGTCATCAGGCGTCGTCTGCGCATGGGCCATGCCGCCTAGCAGCAACATCGTGGAGCAACTGGCAAAGCGAGTGCCCCACAGCGAGCGCTTCTTCATGACGTCCTTCTCCCAAGGGCCGACGCTCGGCTACCCGGATGCTCGAAATCGGCCCGGTCGATGTTCGCCTGGGCGCACCATGGCTTGGGGCGACTTCATTCCGGACGATATTTGGACAACCCTGCACCGAGGGAAAGTGGTCCATGCTCAATAGGAACGCAAACGTGCTCATGCTTGCGTTGACCGCCTTCGCGCTCTGGATGCTCTGGCTATTGAGATTATGCTGACGTACGTTGGACGGCAAGTTCGATACCGCACCTACGTAGTGACGATCTTGCCCGTGACTTGGCGGATCAAGGTGACAATCTGTCAACTGTTCAATGCCACCAGATCACCTTCCATATGTCTGCGCAAAAGATCATTAGGGAGGCGGAGGTATGCTGCCCAGACATCAGGTGGAGCCATACTCCTGGCAGTTCGGAATGCTACGGAGCCATCGCAAGGCTGCTGTCTCGCAATGTGAGACAGCTGATAGGGTTCGTGTGTGGGACCCACTGAACATGGAATCGCGACCATCGCCTGCAGGCGCGGACAATCAGAAGCTGGCAGTTACTGAGACCAATGCGACCCGTGGATCCGCTTGAGCCAGCCCTCCGTAGGCATCAACGGCGGCCCATCCTCGTCTTCCCAGAACGTTGCGAACGGCAAGACGCACCGTGGCGGGGTAGCGCGTGCCACTCACGCGATATCGCATTCCCAGGTCCCAGCGAGTCCATGATGGCACCTGCTGCGTATTCGCCGCATCCACATACTGCGCACCGTTGCTAGCCACGGCAGTGAGCAGCGTCAGGCCTGGTATCTGGCGGACATCCCATTCCGCGCCAAGATTGAGTTGCCATGATGGCACGCCGACCGGGGTCTTTCCAGACAGCGTTGGACTCCCCGAGATCGTCGCGTCGAGCCACATCGCACCGGCGTTGACGCGCACGCCGCGCAGCAACTCATGTTGTACGCCAAGCTCCAGTCCGCGGTTGCGCTGCTCGCCATCGGCCCCGAAATGCGCCCCGTTCAAGACACCAACAGGCCTGCTGATCAGGAAAGCACTGATGGTCGCCTCAAGGTCTCGCCGCGCGAGCCTGACCCCTGCCTCGTACTGGGTAGAACGGTAAGGTGCCATCACCTCACCTGCGTTTGCCGCGCTCGTCGGCGCGACATCTCCTTTGCTGAGTCCGTCAATGCGGTGCGCGTAGAGTGATACGGCCTGGTTCGGCTTGAACACAATACCGAGCAGAGGGGCTAACGCACCCGCATCGTAGTGCTCGATCACAACGCCTTCCGGGCTGAAGTTGTCGGAACGAATGCGCTGATAGCGAAATCCGGCCGTCAACTGCAAGGACTCATCCCTTGTCGATACCGTGTCGACAAGGGACAACCCAGTCAGGTACGTCGAGGACACCTTGGGGACGCTGACAGGATCGGCAATTGACTGCGGGGGTAGCTGCACGGGATCGTAGAGATTGGTAAGCGACGTGATCGCAGAGTTCACGAGTCCGCGATTGAGCCGGTCCCTGTAGCCGCTGGCCGACAGTGCAATACGATGTTTCGTGGGGCCGATGGCAAGCCGCCATCGCATACCGGCTTCGGCGCTAGTGCGTGCCACGTCGAATCGGTAGTTCGTATCGGATACGGATACGTCTCCCGCCTCGTTGATGATCGTTGGCGTGATGGCGAAAACGCGCGCCACACGTGTCCGGCCACCTCCGACGTGGGCGAACACCTGCGTGTTCTCGTCAACGTCGTAGGCAACCCGCGCCAATGTCGCGCCATCATGGATTTCCGAAGACTCCCATGGCTGGGATATGTTGCGATGGCCGTCCGGCGCCGCTGGCACGTCGATACCCGCAACGATATGCAGCAGCCGGAACGGCGCCGATATCCGCTCATACTGGGCGATGACATCGAGGCTCGCGCGCAACTGGCTGCCGCGATAGTCGAAAGCCAGCGCCCCCGAGCCGGCATCGCGATGCTGGTTGTCCAGAGCGGTATCACCACCGCGGTAGCCACCATTGAAGCGAATGCCGAACGCACGGTCGCCGCCGAGCCGTCTGCCCACATCGATGTTCGCGCCAAACTGGGACAACGAGCCATAGTCCGCAGCGGCCTCGGTCACGTCCGCGTCCCCTGCCCGCTTCGGCACGATGTTGATGGCGCCACCCACGCCGCCGCCAGGTGACATGCCGTAGAGCAGCGTCGCGGGGCCCTTGATCAGTTCCACCCGCTCGACGTACCCCGTCGCAACGCGATAGTTGGATGCGATGCCGTAGACGCCATCGAACGCAATTTCACCGAAGTTGCCGTTGCTGTACGGAAATCCGCGAATCGTGAAGGCGTCGAGAATGCCGCCCGGCTTGCTGACCGAGCGAACCGAAGCATCGTTCTCCACGACATCGGCCACGCTATACGCCTGCTGGTCCCGGATCTCGCGCGCGTCGAAAACCCGGGTACTGACTGGCGAGTCCATGCCGTTTATGCTTCCCAGGGCTCCCAGATTCACCGTGCCGGCGATTCCATGCCCGGCTTGCGCGCCCTGCGACACATCTGCGCGATAGGCCTGGCCGACTACGGTCACCGTGGGCAATGTCTGCGCGGCTTCCGCCTGCGTGTCGGCGGCAGAGGCCTTGCGTATCAGGTACCCTCCATCGCGCAGGTCGACGGCGTGGTAGCCAGTCTCGTGGAGCAGGATCCCGATGCCGTCGGCAATCATATGCTGCCCCGTCAGCCCCGCGCTGTGCAGCTTCCGCAGCGCGTCGGCATCGAAGGCCAGGTCCACCCTCGATGCCGTGGCGAACTGTATGAGCACCGCGTCCAGCGGCCCGGGTGGTATCGAGTAAGTGCGAGCCTCGGCCGCTGCCTCTTGCACGGAACCAGCGGCCGGACAGTCCTGGGCATCCAGGATGATAGCCGTCGCGAGAATGATCCCAACCAGGATCTGGCGGCAGCCTATCTGCATGGACCCTGCATCAGAAGTCCACCGTCACCGAGCCGAGGAACGTGCGCGGCGCGCCCTGCGAAATCGTGCTGTAGGAAGCCACGCCCGACCAGTAATGCTTGTCGAAGGCATTGATGACCGTGGCCCTGAACGTGGTGGTCTTGCCCGACACCTTCGTCCGGTAGCGAGCCCCAACGTCGACGGTGGTCCACGACGGCACCGACTGCGTGTTGGCCTGGTTGACGTAGGTGCGGCCCGTGTAGTTGAGCGCGCCAGTCAACGTCAGGCCCTGCAGCCACGGCAGGTCCCATTCGGCGCCAAGATTGGCCATGAAGTCCGGTACGCCCACCGGCCGGTTGCCCTGCGTCGCAGCGCTATTGGTCTTGGTCAGCTTGCCGTCCAGCCAGGTAATGCCGCCCAGCAGCCGAACCCGCCGCACCACTTCGCCAGAGACAGTCAGTTCCAGCCCTTGATTTCGTTGCTCGCTGTCCACGGCGTAAACCGTGCCGAACAACTGGCCGCTCGGCTTGGTCATGCGGAAGGCTGCCAGCGTGGCCATGATCGATCCGGCATCGACCTTGACGCCGACTTCCTGCTGCTTCGTCTTGTAGGGAGCGAATACCTGACCTGCATTCGAGGCACTGGCCGGCGCAATATCCCCCTTGCTCAGCCCCTCAACATAGTTCGCATAGAAGGAAACATTGCGCCATGGCCTGAAGACGATGCCCGCCAGCGGCGTCACAGCGTTCTCGTCATACGAGGACGACTTTGCGCCGGTTGCGGTGTTGTAGTTGTTCGACTCGACCTGTTGATACCGCAAGCCGAGCGTCAGCGCCACGCGATCATCCATGGTGCTGACCGTGTCGACCAGGGATACGCCGGAGAGCGTGGAATCCGACACCTTGGGAACAAAGCTCGGCGGCGCGATCGACTGCTCGGGGCTCACCACCGGGTTGTAGATATTCGAACGGACCGGCGTTCCCGCGACGTTGGCGTTGGCAATACGATCCGAGTAGAGATTGGCCTGCAATGCAAGTGCATGCTTGACCGGACCGGTGTCGAACTTCGCGCGCACGCCGGTATCGAACGACATCCGGTTGATCTGAAACCTCCAGTTTTGCACTGCGGCGGAAGTGTCGCCCGCCGCGTTGAGGATTGTCGGGGTCTGGTCCGAGAGTCGGGACACGTCAGACCGCGTCCCGCCGGCATCGGCATAGACAGTGACGTTGTCCGCCACGTCATATTCGACGCGCAACAGCGTCGAGACGTCGTTGGACTTCCACCATCCCCAAGGCTGGGTGACGTTACGCCGGCCATCGGGTGCCGCCGGCACTTCGATGCCAGGAGCCACCAGGAACGGGCGCGTCGGCGCATCGATCCACTGGTACTGCTCGATCAGGTCCAGCGATGCCCGCAGACGGTCGCCGTGATAGTCCAGCGATACGGCCGCCACCTCGCTGCGTGACTTCTGGTTGTCCAGCGGCGTGGGCCCCTGACGGTGCAAGCCATTGAAGCGAACGCCCCACTCCTTGTCGTCGCCCCAGCGACGGCTCAAGTCAACGGCCCCGCCCACTTGGGCGTCCGACGCATAGTCGAGTGTGAAGCGTGTCAGGTCCGTGGCGCCCGCCCGCTTGGGAACGAGGTTCACCACGCCCCCCACGCCGCTGTTGGGCGACATCCCGTAGAGCATGGCGGCCGGCCCCTTGAGGACCTCGACGCGCTCCATGTATTCAGGAAAGAGATGGTAGTTCGGCGAAACGCCATACACGCCGTCGAACGCGACTTCCGACAGGTTGCCTTCATTGATCGGGAAGCCGCGAATCATGAACGAGTCGGTGACGCCGCCAGTCTGCCCGGTGAAGCGAACCGAAGGGTCCGCGTTGAGCACATCAGCCAGGGTCACGGCCTGTTGGTCCTCGATGCGCTGGGCCGTGTAGCTGGTGGTGGAGAACGGCGTATCCAGGCTGTCACGGTTGCCGAGCATCCCGAGGCGGCCGCCGCGCGCGGTTTGCCCGCCTGCATAGGCTGCCGGGAGATCGGTGGCATCACTGGCGGCCACGGCGCTCACCGTCACTGCGGGAAGGGTGGTTTCCGGAGCCTTGTCCGTGGAAGTCTGCGCGGTGGCGTTGATCGACACGGCACCCGAGCCGACGGCAAGGCAGAGCATCGCCTGATGGAGTGCGGCAGCAAGTGGCTTGGGCGAAGGGAAGCATGCGGACTGGGTGCTGGTGCGGGATGACAGATGGCGGGATCGGTGTGACGACATGGTTGCGAAGTCCAGAGCGGATTGAAGAGGGTTCCTACAATCCAAGCCGGACAGGTCGCCCAATCCCCTCAATTCACCTCGATTTTTTTCACATCACCCTGTCTCAGGCATGCACCCTGGGCCCGACGCGAACCCAGTAGCGCGTGAAGTACGACACCCGGATTGGCAGCGCCTTCTCCAGGAAACGCAGCGTGCGATCCGTATCGTCGATGCGGTACGCACCCGAGATGACCAGATCCGCGACGGCGGGATCGCAATCGATGCGTCCGTGGCGATAGCGGGCAAGCTCCGCAAGCACGTCGGCCAGACGCATGTTGCTGCCGGAAAGCAGCCCGTTGGCCCAGCTGTCGGGCGACAGCGCGGCGGCATCGCTCAATGCGCTTGCCTCCTGCGTCATCGTCCAGGTCGTGCCGGGCGTGGCAACGGCTTGTGATTGCGCTTTGCCGTCGTGCAGCGCGACCGCGCCCTGCTGCACGCTGACACACGCGCGATCCGCTTCGAGCCGCACCGCGAAACGTGTCCCGAGCGCGCGCATCGCGCCGAACGGCGTTTGCACACGGAATGGCCGCGCTGCGCCGCCGTCGTGCCCGGTCGTGACCAGAATCTCGCCACGCCGAAGCAACACGTCTCGATGCTGGCCATCGAAGCGAACATCAAGGGCGGTCTCGGTATTGAGCACGACGACCGTGCCATCTTCCAGCGCCAGCCTGCGTTGTTCGCCCACGCCAGTACGCACGTCGGCGGCCCAGCTTCTCCATGGCGTTTCGCGATAGGCCATGGACAACCCAAGCATGGATACGCCACCCAGAGCCAGCAACTTGATCGCCTGGCGGCGGCCGCGAATGGTCTCGGCGTTGCGGAGCGTCTCCACAGCCAGCTTCGCCGGCACACGGGGGAATCCATCGCGTAGTGATTGGATGCGTTGCCATGCCAGCCGGTGCCGGGGATCCGCACCCTCCCAGACCAGAAAGCGCTGGCGCATCTCGTCGCTGGGTTCGTTGAACAGCAGGCGGACGGCCCAATCAATGGCCGCATCAATGACTTCTGACGGCAAATCGGCTTGCGAACTGGACATCTGTGCGCCCTGTGCTTGTGCCGGTTGCTAAGCGCCGAACTGCAACGCGTAGCATCGGCGCAGCGCCTGGCTGATGTACCGCTCGACGGTCGCCAGCGACATGCCAATGCGCTCCGCGATCTGCGGGCAAGTCAGGCCGTCAAGCTGCGCCAGCAGAAATGCCGTGCGCGCGTTCGGCTTCAACGTATCGAGCATCTGATCGATCTCGATCAACGTCTGCAGAAAGTGCAGACGGCTTTCGGGCGATGGCGAATGCGCTTCCGGCAACTGAGCCAGCGTCTCCAGCCACGCTTGCTCAAGTTCCCGCCGCCGCCAGAAATCGATGACCAGACCATTGGCAATGGTGCCCAGGTAGGTGCGCGGCTCGCGGATCTCGGCGACTTTCCTGTGAAGCACCCTGACGAATACGTCCTGGGCGATGTCCGCCGCATCGCATGCATTGCCGATCTTCCGCAACAGCCAGCCTTGCAGCCATGCGTGATGCCGGCTGTAAAGGACATCGACCTGCGAACGGGTACCTGGATCCATCGCGACTACCTCATCTCACCACAGCGGGTGTCATCAGGTCTTCCAGGACATACGCCGCCAACTGACGGCGCCCCGCTATGGCCGAGCGGATAAAGATCCCAAGCCTGATAGGCAGGAAAAACGGCAAGTAGAAGAGGCAACCTGGTGAACATAGACACTGCGGCGGGCACCGCCGTGCTGCACGGCGGTTCAGGAATTTCGAATTCGCATCAGATGCAAATGTAACTGATTCTCACTTACGAAGAAAGAACGTTACTAGAAACACCGCCACATGTGCCGCATACGGCATATTAGATGCCTGGGGCGTGACCAAACAAATGCCGCGCCAAGGCGAAACAGCACTGGCCACCGAATCGCACGCACTAGGTCGTCAAGGATTGGACACGGCACCGCATTGGCGTGGTGAAGCCAAGGTTCTACGCGCGCCTGATCGGCAGCGAAAAGACGTTTCCGGGCAAGACCCTGCCCCTCGACATCGTGCCAAGTGGCAAACCCCTGGAGTTTCGCGCGATCTTCAAGGACGCGCCGCTTTCCGGCGCGGATGTGAGGCGTTCGCACGCGAGGTCGTGCACGACCTCTGCGTCTGATAGCTGGAAAAGCCATCACGGGCCACTGGCGGGCAGGGGCTGGGGCCTCTCCTCCAAACATCGGAACCTGTCCGATAACCCGCGTGTGATCCGACGGTGTTCAGTCGAGCTGGATATGGGCGTCCTGCACGATCTTGGCCCACTTGGGCATATCACCCGAGACCACCGCCGCCAGTTCCTGCGGCGCCGACCCGACCGGTTGCAAGCCCATGCCCGCAAGCTTCTGGCTGATTTCAGGCAGCTTGACGATCCGCGCCACCTCGGTGGCCATACGGCTGGTCACGTCTTTCGGCGCATTGGCGGGCAGGAACAGGGCAAACCATCCGCTAGGCTCGAATCCCGGCAAGCCCTGCTCCGCGAACGTCGGCACATTCGGAATCGCCTTGTAGCGCTGGGTACCGGTGATGCCCAGGATCTTGAACTTGCCGCTGGTCAGGTACGGATACGCCGATGTCACATCGACGAAAGCCGAATCCACCTGGCCGCCGAGCAGATCGTTGAGCAAGGGCGCAGCCCCCTTGTACGGAATATGCGTCAGTTCGACGCCGGTCTGCTGTCGTAGGAGTTCGCCATGCAGATGCGACGAAGTCCCGTTGCCGTATGAGCCGTAACTGAGCTTGCCGGCCTTGGCCAGTGCGATGAACTCGCGTAGCGTGCTGGCCGGCACGCGGTTGGGCACGACAAACAGGTCGGACGATTTGGCAATCAGCGAGACCGGCGTGAAATCCTTGTTCACGTCATACGGCATACGCTTGTAAAGGCTGGGCGACTGGATCAGCGCGGTGATGGCCAGCAGCACCGTGTAGCCATCGGGCGCGGCCTTGGCCACGGTGTCGTTGCCCAGCATGCCGCTGGCGCCGGGCTTGTTGTCGACGACCACGGGCTGTCCCCAGGCTTCGGCCAGCCGCTGGCCGATCATGCGGCCCACAGTATCGGTGCCCCCGCCGGCCGGATACGGGACGATCAGCCGGATCGGCTTGTTCGGGTAGCTGGGCTGGGCCAGTGCCTGGCCAACGCCGCCCAGCATGGCGGCGCCCGCCAGGGTGCCGGCTTGCGCCAGCCAGGTTCGTCTGCTCGTTTGCATGAAGCTGTCTCTCTCAAGAACTGGATTCGGTACGCCGGATACGTCGGATGCGTCGGATACGCCGGAAACACCGGCCTCCCCCGCCGCCTATGCCCGCATGGCGTGTTCCTGCAGCGCGCGCCACTGGATCTTGCCGGTGGCCGATTTGGGCAGCGCGTCCACGAACTCGACGATGCGCGGCACCTTGTAGGCCGCCAGACGCTCGCGGCACCAGGCCATGATGCGTTCCGCATCGGCCTCCGGCGTGCCGCGCGATTCGGGGCGCAGCGCCACCACGGCCTTGACCGTTTCGCCGCGATGCTCATCGCGCGCGGCGATCACGCAGGCCTCGTGGATGGCCGGGTGGCCGTAGAGCAGGTTTTCCACCTCGGCCGGCCAGACCTTGAAGCCAGACGCGTTGATCATGCGCTTGAGGCGGTCGCGCATGAAGAAATAGCCCTCTTCATCCATGAAACCGAGGTCGCCGGTGCGTAGAAAGCGCTTGCCGGCGATTTCGATAAAAGATTCCGCATTGGCCTGCGGGTTGTTCCAGTAGCCCTGCATCACCTGACCACCGTGAACGACGATCTCGCCGATCTCGCCCTGCGGCAGCTCGGCGAGCGATTCGGGGTCCACCACGCGGGCATCCACGCCGAAGGTGGCGATGCCCAGGCATTCACGCTTGGGCTTCTGGCGCGGGTTGGACAGCAGGAACGACGCGGTCTCGGTCATGCCATAGGCCTCGACGTACGGCAGGCCGAAGCGCTCCTGCAACATGTTGGCCACCGCGTCGGGCATCGCCGCGCCACCGCCCCCCAGAAAAGCCAGGCTGGACAGGTCACGCCGGGCCACATCGGGCTGCGCGAAGAAGTCCACCAGCATGGCCGGCGGCGCGCCCCAGGCCGAGACGCGGTAGCGCTCGATCAGATCGGCGGCAAGCGCGCGGTCCCAGCGCGGCATCAGCACCACGGTGGCACCCAGGTAGATCGGCGAATGCATGCAGTTCTGCATGCCGAGCAGGTGGAACATCGGCGCCACCGCCAACACCACCGATTCCGGCGAACTGCTGCGCCAGACTTGCGAGCCCACCGCGGAACTCATCATGGTGCCGTGGGTATGCATGCAGCCCTTGGGATTGCCCGTGGTGCCCGACGTGTATGCCAGCATGCAGAGCGTGTCGTAGCCGGCCTCGTGCGCACGCGGACGCTGCCCGGCATTGCGCGCGGAGTCCCAGTCCACTGGCATGGCGCCACCTGGCGCCGCGCGCAGCGCGGGAGCAGGCTCGCGGAGCCAGGCCGGAACCGGCAGGCCACCATCGTCGCGCAGCATCCCCGCGTAGTGGTACGTGATCACGTGACGCAGCGCCTTGCCATGCAGCGGCGCGACGCGCTCATACAGTTCGCTGCCGCAGAACGCGGCCACCGCGCCGCTATCGGTAACCACATGCTCCAGTTCGGCTTCCAGCCACATCGGATTGGCTGGCACGACCACCGCCTCGGCACGCAGGATGGCGTAGTACGCCACGATGAACTGCGGGGCGTTCTGGCTGTAAAGCACTACCCTATCCCCGGGATGAATGCCGCAGCTTTGCTGCAGATAGCCGGCCATCCGTTCGACGTCATCCAGCAGTTCCGCATAGGAGATCGCGGTGCCGAAATACTGGATCGCCGTCTTTCCGGGATAGCGCCGCGCGGCCACTTCCAGGTTGTGGAACAGGCTGGTCTGCGGCACATGCAGCGTGCCAGGCAGGCCGGCAGGCCAGGCAGGAGAACGGTAAGGCTGGGATGTACTGGCGGACTTCATGTCAGGCAAAGGCTCAATCAAGACGAATGTTGTGGGTACGGATCACCTTGCCCCAGCGGGCATAGTCGGTCTGGACGGTCTGCGCAAAGGCATCGGGCGTGCTGCCGGTCAGGATCACGCCCATGTCGTTCATGCGCGAACGCACGGCGGGGTCTGCCAACACCTTGTTGACGTCGGCCGAGAACTTCTCGACGATCGGCCGCGGCGTGGCTGCGGGCAGCAGCAGGCCGAACCAGCCCAGCGAATCCATCCCGGAAACGCCGCTCTCCTTGAAGGTCGGCACATCAGGCAGTTGGGGCGAGCGCGACGCGCCGGTCACAGCAAGCGCGCGCAGACGCCCGGACGCGGCGTGGGGCTTGGCGCCCATCACCGAGATCACAGCGGCTGGCACTTGGCCACCGAGCAAGTCGTTCAACTCGGGCGCCTCGCCCTTGTAGGAGACGTGGATCATGTCGAGGTTGGCGGATTCGTTGAATATCTCGCCATAGAGGTGGCCGCTCGATCCCGTGCCATACGATCCGAAGGAGTAGTGCCTGGGCTTGGCGCGGACCAGCGCGATGAATTCCTTCAGGCTGGTGGCCGGCACCGCACTGCTGTTGATGGCAAACACCAGGTTGGTGGTGCCAAGCTCGGATACCGGCGCAAAGTCCTTGACCGGGTCAAACGGCGCCTTGGTATAGAGGCTCGGTGCCTGCACGAGCGTGGTGATGGTCAGCAGCGCGGTGTAGCCGTCCGGCTCCGCGCGGGCTACGGCCTCGGCGCCGATCATGCCGCTGGCACCGGGGCGGTTTTCCACCACGACCGGGCGCCTCCAGATCTTGCCGAGGCCATCGGCAATTGCCCGCGCCAGCACGTCGGTAGCCCCGCCGGCCGGGTACGGCACCACAAGGCGCACCGATTTCGACGGGAAGGCCCCTTGGGCCATGGCGGTACCGGCGCCGGATAGGCCAGCAACAGCACCCGCCAGCGCCAGCGCTCCGGTGCCAAGACGCAGCAATGCACTCCGGCGATTTGCCAGCATGTGGTTGTCTCCTTTCTTGTTGTCCTTTTTTTCCCGGGTCGCTGCCGAGTCCGGCGTTGCCGGCGGCGATCCGCCCGGCTCCGGACTTCTGCATAGTGAGAGAGTGCGTGATCCGGCACGGTCTGGACAATGACCAGACAACCCAAAATCATTGGCCGAATCGTTCAGACGGAAGGCAGGCTTTGGCAAATCCCGATTGTGTGTCGCGAACCGGGCGCGGTAAGGTCCGCATCAGCCCGGCATGCCGCCATTGCGCGCGGCAGGGTTCCGGAGCTGCCCTACACGACGAGGAGACTCATGCACATCGTTGCCACTCCCGCTCACCGGCACCCCGTGCCGGGCAAGCAGCGCAGCACCGCTGTACCGGGTCCGGCATTGGCTGGCACTACTGGCACCACCATCGCCCCGCTTGCGACAACGGCAACGCCAGCGCCGGCCCGCCATACCATCGCCATCCATCATGTCGACCAGATCCTGCTCGGGGTGCGCCGACTGGGATTCGACATCGATGCCGTGCTGCGGCGTGCTGCGATCTCTCCGGCGCTGCTGGCATCGCCGAACGCGCGCGTGACCCAGGACCAGTACGCCGCGCTGATCCGTACGCTGCGCCGCACCACGCGCGACGAACTGTGGGGCCTGCTTAGCCGCCCCGTACCTCCCGGCGTCTTCGCCCATGCGGCCGGCGCGATGGTCCACAGCGCCACCCTGGAAGAGGCCATCCAGGCCGGGTTGCGCCAGTACCGGCTGCATCTCGACGAATTCACGCCACGGCTGCACCTCAGCCCCGACGGCAAGACGGCTTCACTGATATTGCACGGGCATGCGCCAGCCACGCCGTGCCAGATCTTCGCCAAGTCGACCTTCGCGTTCCATGCTTACGGCCTGATCAACTGGCTGGTGGCGCGGCGCGTGCCCCTGTCGCATGTCGATCTGGGTTCGGGCCCGCCCCAGGCGCTGACGGACACCGAGCGTATCTTCAATACGACGGTCCGATACGGGCAGTCCTGCACGGCCCTGCACTTCGATGCTGCCTGGCTGCGGCTGCCGGTGATGCAGGATCCCGCCGGCCTGCGCGAATTCCTGCTCGAGACCCCGCACAAGCTGCTGGTGCGTTATCGCGACAATAGCTGCCTGGCGGAACGCATCCGGCTGCACCTGCGCTCCCACCTGGATGACGAGCTGCCGTCGCTGGAGCAGATGGCGCAGATGCTGCGCCTGACACCGCAAACCCTGAGCCGTCGCTTGCGCGATGAAGGCCGCGGTTACCAGAACATCAAGGACAACCTGCGCCGCGACGCGGCGATCGGCATGCTCGAGCACTCATGCCTGTCGCTGCAACAGGTGGCGCTGAGGCTGGGCTTTTCCGAGCTGAGCACCTTCCACCGCGCATTCAAGAAATGGACCGGCGTCGCGCCCGGCGAGTACCGGCAGCGCGGCATGCAACCTATCTCGCCCATCCAGGACGATAGCCCTCGGCAAAGTGCCTGATTTCCTTGCTGAACTCGGCACAGACATGCGTCATCAGGTCCATCGAGCGATAGACCAGGTAGACGTTGAAGTCCGGCAGTTCGTCCTCCATCGGTAGCACCTCCAGCGAACCGGGGTCCATGCGCAACGGCCCGCCAGTGCCCCGGAAAACGAAGTCTGACCACATGCTGATGAGGTCAGTCTTGGTAGCCAGTTGCAGCCCCAGCAGATTGGATGCGCTCTGCACGATCCGGCGCGGTATTTCCAGTCGGTGCAACCGCATCAGGCTCGAAATCGGGCTGCCGGGGTCATCGAGCGGGTCCAGCACCAGCCAGTCGGCATCCAGCAGCGGACGCAGCCGGCGGACACGTCGCAGTGGATGGCCCGGCCGCACGGCCAGACGCATCGGCACCGAGAACAAGGACTCCCACTGGAGTCCGCCCGCTCCCGGCCCGCTATTGGTGGAGATCAGCCCGAGATCGAGCCGCCCTTCCCGCAGCCCTTCCTGAATCTGCTGCGGGCGCTGCTCGAAGCCACGCAAGGCGACATTGGGGAAGCGCTTGCGCAGCGCCGCCATGGCATCAGGCAGCGGGCCACTGGAGGCCACGGCGGTAAACCCGATGTTGAGTTCGGCTTCCGCGTGGCCGCGTATGGATTCGATGTCTTCCAGCGCGTGCCGCAGTTCCTGTTCGACCACGGTGGCGCGCTTGACCAGCGCCATCCCATACGCAGTCAGACTCACACCGCGCACGGAGCGGGACAGCAGCGTGACGCCAAGTTCTCGCTCCAGTTCAGCGATGGCCTTCGATAGCGCGGGCTGCGAAATATGCAGCCCGCGTGACGCCTCATGGATGCTGCCGTGCTGCGCCACGGCCAGCAGAATGCGCAGTTGATGTAGCTTCACGTTCGACTGGTCCCCCTCTTCTCCGCGCCCGCCGCGGCGCCCCGACCGGACCATGCCCGCATCAGGTGCGCATCAGGTGCTTCGCGCGCCTGTGCGGTGCACCATGCGTCCGGTCTCTCGCGCCAGCACTTCCGGGCTTTCCCCGATAGCCGGTGAACACTGGTTATGGCGGTGATTCTATTTGGTTATCGGGATGAATATTTGCGATTTTGTAGGTTCGCGACTTCCCCGAATACTTCATCGCCAAGGGTTCCTGAACAGAAGCCCGTCCCCCACCTTCGGAGACCACCGATGAATGACGCCACCCTGCAGCCGGCTCTTGCCCCCGCACCGGCTGCCGCCGAGCCACGACGAACCAGCCAGGCCCGGTTGATCGCCGCCTGCTCCATCGGCAATGCGCTGGAAATGTATGACTTCACCGTCTACAGCTTCTTCGCGCTCATGATCGGCAAGCTGTTCTTCCCCTCCGAGAGTGCCTACGGTTCGCTGCTGCTGGCCGTGGCAACGTTCGGTATCGGCTTTGTGATGCGGCCTCTGGGCGGCTTCGTGATCGGCAACTATGCCGACCGCCACGGACGCAAGGCTGCCATGACGCTGACCATCGGCCTAATGGTGGTTGGAACGCTTTGTCTGGCGGTGGCCCCGACGTACGCCACGGCGGGCCTGCTTGGCCCGCTGATCATTCTGGCGGGGCGTCTGCTTCAGGGCTTCTCGCTGGGCGGCGAGATCGGTGCCTCCACCGCCATGCTGATGGAGGCCGGCGGTATCCGCGGGCGTGGATTTCGTGTGAGCTGGCAGCTTGGCAGCCAGGGCATCGCCGCCCTGTGCGGCGCGCTGACGGCGGCGGTGCTGTACGGCAGCCTGTCGCCGGAAGCGCTGCAGAGCTGGGGATGGCGCGTGCCGTTCTTCCTGGGCTTGCTGATTGCGCCCGTAGGCTTTTACATCCGATCGCATCTGGACGAAACGCACACGGCCGAGACCCATGCGCCAAGCCCGCTCGGCACGCTGTTCCGCGAGCACGGCACCCTGGTGGCCAAAGGCGTCCTCACCATCATCGGCGGCACCGTCGGCACGTATCTGGTGATCTATTTCATGCCGACCTACATGATCCGGGAACTGCATCTCCCGGCCTCGCTATCGCTGCTGGCCGGCTGCGTCACGGGTCTGACCAGCTTTGCCGCGTCGCTCTGCTCCGGCTGGCTGGCCGACCGCCTCCAGCGCCGCAAGCCGCTGGTGGTCGCCGCCATCCTGTTCACCGTGGTGGCCCTTTATCCGGCCTTCTGGCTGATGACGCACTACCCCAGCGTGCCGCTGGTGCTGTCGCTCTCCGCGCTGCTGACCGCGAGCCTGTATCTGGGAACGACGCCACTGCTGCTCATGATGATGGAGATGCTGCCGATCAAGGTACGGGCCAGCGGCCTGTCGGTGATCTACGCCATCGGCGTCACGGTGTTCGGCGGCTCATGCCAGTTCGTCGTCACCTGGCTGCTGGCCCGCACCGGCAATCCGCTGTCCCCAGCGTTCTACATGATGGCCTGCAGCGCCGTGACATTGCTGACCGTGCTGACCCTGCGCGAAGTGCGCGAAACCCACTGACCCGCCAGCATCTGCCAGCACCCGCTAGCCGCCGATTGCCCCCTTTCCCCGCAAGGAACCCTGACATGACCAAAGCGCCCACGCTCCAGCCCTTTCAACTGCTGCCCCATCTGCTGCCTCCGGTCGACATCGACGCCGAGACCTTCGTCAACATCCGTCGTCAGATTCACGCCCAGCCCGAACTCGGCTTCGAAGTCGGCGCCACCAGCACGCTGGTGACGCACCTGCTGCAGAGCTGGGGCTATGACGTCCACACGGGTATCGGCAAGAGCGGAGTGGTTGGCCAGTTGAAACTAGGCAACGGCACGCGCCGGCTGGGCATTCGCGCCGACATGGACGCGCTGCCCATCGTCGAAGCCACCGACCTGCCCTATGCCAGCCGCAACCACGGCAAGATGCACGCCTGCGGGCACGACGGCCATACCGCCATCCTGCTGGCGGCGGCGAAGGCGCTGGCCGACAGCCGCAGCTTCGACGGCACGCTCAACCTGATTTTCCAGCCTGACGAAGAGAACCTCTGCGGCGCGCGCGCGATGATCGACGATGGGCTCTTCGAGCGCTTCCCCTGCGATGCGGTTTTCGCGCTCCACAATATGCCGGGCGTGCCGGCGGGCAGTTTCCGTGTGTTGCCAGGGCCGGTCAGCCTGTCTTCCGACGTGGCCGACATCACCATCAAGGGCGTGGGCGGGCATGGGGCGATGCCGCACCGCGCGCGTGATCCGATTGCAGCATCCGCCGCGATCGTGACGGCGCTGCAAACCGTGGTAGCCCGCAATGTGGCGCCAGACGACACCGCCGTCGTGTCGATCGGTTTCATTCGTGGCGGCGCCACGCACAACGTGATCCCCGAATCGGTAGCCCTGGGCGTCAACGTGCGCGCGGCGCGCGCGGAAACCCGGGCGATGGTGGAGCAGCGCATCCGCGAGATCGTCAGCTTGACCGCGCAGGCCCACGGCGTCGAGGCACACATCGACTACCGCCAGCTCACCCCGCCCATGGTCAATACCGAAGCCGAAACCCGACTGGCGCAGCGGATCTGCACCGATCTCGTGGGGGCGGAGAACGTCGTCACGCAAGCCCCGAAGGGACTCAACGGCAGCGAGGATTTCGCCTGGATGCTCAATAAAGTCCCGGGCTGCTACCTGATCCTCGGCAACGGCGAAGGCGAATTCGGCGGCTGCATGGTGCATAACCCCGGCTACGACTTCAACGATCAGGTGCTGCCGCTTGGTGCGGCCTGCTGGGTACGGCTGGCGCAGACGTACCTGACAGCCTGACTGCCTGAGCCCCGATCCGGTCGCCGCCGCCGGCCCCGTCGGCGGCTAGTCCTTCGCCAGCTTTGCCGGGCGCATGGTCGCGCTTTCCAGCAACTGTTCGTGGACGAAGGAGCGCAGCAGCAGCGCCTCGCGTTCGCCATAGCCGTCAAACGCCACGCCGACGCTGTGGTACGGCGCGGCGGCGCCAGCATTCGGGTCCTGCCGCGTCCAGCCCTCCAATGAGAAAGCCGACTTGATCCCACCGGTGCGCAGCGTGAACGCCAGCCGCACCTGCAAGCCCGGCGCGGTCAGCGCGTCGTTGGCCGTGGAAACCGACACGCCGCCGGTACTCAGGTCCGTGATCAGCACGGTCTGAGGGGCGTCGGCACCATCCACACGGGACATTCGTCCCACCAGCCGGACCGGCACGCGGATGCTGCCACGCATTTCACGGGCATCGACATGGCTGATGTCCGTCAGCATCCAATAAGGGAACGGCGTGCGCGAAGTCGCCCGGACACGTGCCGAAAAGCTGTGGATGCTGGTGCCCGTGAAACCACGGACCAGCACCAGATCGCCGTCGCAGGGCTCCGCAGACGTGCCGGCCAGGCCTGGCCACGCCACGAACACGGCGTCATCGTTGAAGCCGATCAAGCGGCTCACCCAGGCGCGCTCCAGATCGCCCGGTCGCTTGACGTGCAGCAGCGTGCCGACCAGCAGCCCGTAACCGCCGGCCCATGGGGGCGATGGCTCGTCCGGCCTGAGCGGCGCCATGTCGTCCGCCCAGAAACAACGTCCCGCCTGCAGCACGAGCGCAACTTCGTCCCCGGTCTGGAAGACGGTTCCCTCATCCGCCACGGGAAAGCCCAGTTCATCGACCAATGCCGACTTCAGTGGCTGTCCCAGCTCGATCTCATTTGCCAGAATTTCCCTTCGCATTGCAGTCTGCCCTTGATTCTTCCCTGGTCGTGCCTGTTGGCCCTTACTCTACCGCCGTATCTGTTGCAAGCGTTCGAGTGCCTTGTGCGAATTACCAATCAATCACCTTTGGACAAGCGTCAATGTGCGCTGTTATATTGCCTGAGCCGATTTTGTCTCGGTTTCATGCATGTGAGCGACGCTATCCATGACCTCTGAACTGTCCACGTCTACAACCGGTCCCCGGTATTCCGCTCGCCAGTTTCCTGAATTTGCTGATCCATCAGCCCATCGGCTTCCCGAGTGATGCGGATGCCCGGTGCCTTTTCCCCGAAAACCGTTGCCCGGCTTGGACTTCGGGCTCGCATGGCCATTATCGGCACGTTGACTTGTCTACTTGAAGGATGCGCCGGAGCGCCTTCGGTCGGCCTGTTTGGCGCTTATTTTCCATTGTGGCTGTTAAGCGCCGTCATCGGTATTTTCGGCGCCGTGGTTTCCTACCGCGTGTTCGTGAAAACCGGTTGGGCGGAAACCGTTCGTTCCCAATTAATTGTCAATACAGCAATTGGCCTGATCATCGCCGAGATCGTCTGGCTGATCGGTACGGGGCATCTTCTATGAAAATGGCCGGCGTTCAAAAGGGGCCGCTACGCGGCCGGGTCATTACCCTGGCCATCGTGCTGGTGGCCGTGCTGCTTTCCGTCTATGCCTATGAGCGGACCGTGCACCATCCGTCGTCGGACGATGCCACGCTCGACGCCGATGTCGTTCATGTGGCCTCGCCGGTAGGCGGACGCATCGCCCGCATCGCCGTCACCGAGAACCAGCACGTCGCCAAGGGCGACGTGCTATTCGAAATCGACCCTGTGCCTTACAAGCTGGCGGTGGACCAGGCGCGGGCAGATCTCGAACTCGCGCAGGCGGGCCTCGGCACGCGGCGGCGCACGATCGTCAGCGAACGCGCGGCCGCGTCGATCGCCTCCGAGCAGACCACGCGCGCGGCGCAGAACTACGCCTTGACGGCACGCACGGTGGAACGCCTGCGCCCGCTAGCCGCCGATGGCTACGTGCCAAAGCAGCAGCTCGACCAGGCCCAGGTGGCGCAGCATGACGCGGCGGTCTCGCTCAAGCAGGCGAACGTCCAGCACTCGGCATCCACGCAAGCCATCGGCAACGACGACGACGCCATCGCCGCGGTCCACGCCCGGGAAGCCGCGCTGGCAATCGCCCAGCGCGCGTTGCAGGACACCGTGGTCCATGCCCCGCAGGAAGGCCGCGTCACCGGGCTCTCCGTGCTGGCCGGTGAAGTCGTGATTCCGAACCAGTCGCTGTTCCTGCTCGTTCATACCGGCGAATGGTTTGCCGTGGCGAACTTCCGGGAGACCTCGCTGGCCGATATTCACATCGGCGACTGCGCCACGGTCTATTCGTTGATCGACCGGGGCAAGGCGATACGCGGCACCGTGACCGGCATCGGCGCGGGCATCACCGATACAGAACGGCTCAACCTGCCGCGCTCGCTGCCCTACGTGCAGGCCTCGGTGAACTGGGTACGTGTTGCCAAGCGTTTCCCGGTTCGCATCCGGCTCGAAGACCCGCCCGAGACGTTGGCCCGCGCTGGCGCCAGCGCAAACGTCGAGATCCGGCATGGCGCAGCCTGCCGCTGACAAGCTGCGCCTCGGCCTGGGCGACATCGGCGCCCTGCTCGCGCCGACGCCCGGCCGGGCGTCGGCCACCACTCGCATCACCGTGGCGAGCGTGCTGACGGTGCTCGTCACCGCCATCTACGGCACGCCGGAAGCCGCTATCTCTGCCTACGTCATCTTCTTCATCAACCGGGAAGATCGCACCGTCAGCATCGTGATGAGTGTGGCAGCGTTGGTGCTGGTCAGCCTGATCATTGGCCTGGTGATCGTGCTGGCCAACTTCAGTGTCGACGATTCGCTGCGGCGGCTGGCCTTCATGGCCGTCCTGTCGGCCGCGCTGCTGTTTCTCACGTCGGCCAGCAAGCTTCGGCCGATTGGCGCCATCGTGGCAATGATCATCGGCTTCGGGCTCGATGAACTCGGACTGGTCCCGGGCGGAGAAGCCGCCACGCGCGCCCTGCTCTACGCGTGGCTGATGGTAGCGATCCCGATTGGCGTCAATGTGGCGGTCAATCTGGTGATGGGACCTTCACCACGCCGGCTGGCGGGCGACCGCCTCGCCCATTGCCTGCGCATGGCTGCTGCCAGCCTGCGACAGGAGGACGCCGCCCCAGCCATGCTCGTCCCGCTGCTGCGCGACGGCACGCAACCCGTCGGCATGTGGCTGAAGCTGGCGAAGATCGAGGGCCTGTCCCGCGCCGAAGACCTTGCGGCGCTGCGACGGGCCGCCGCGTCGACCACGGCCATTCTGATTGCTGCCGACATGGCGCTCCGGCAGCCGAACGCCCGCTTGCCGGCCGCCTTCCGCGCCCCGATCGCAGACACGCTCGATCAGATGGCGGCGATGCTCCAGGCGGGCGGCTACCCGGCGGAGATCACGCTGGCGCTTCCCGCGCTCGAATCGCTCGCGCCAGTGCAGCAGGCCATCGCCGTGGAACTGCGTGACGCCATCGTCGGCTTCGCCGATGCGGACGCGCCGAGCGCACAGGCCAACGCGGCCCTCGCTGCGGCCCCCAACGCAACGGAAGAGAAAAAAGGCGGATTCCTCAGCGCGGATGCCTTCACGAATCCCGAGCACATCCGCTACGCGCTCAAGACCACCGGCGCGGCAATGTTCTGCTACGTGCTCTACCAGCAACTGAACTGGCCCGGCATCCATACCTGCTTCATCACGGTCTATCTGGTATCGCTGTCGACCGCGGCCGAAACGGTCGAAAAGCTTTCGCTGCGGCTGGCGGGCTGCCTGATCGGCGCGCTGATTGGCACTGCCGCGCTGGTCTATGTCGTACCGTCGATCGACTCCGTCGGTGGGCTCCTGATGCTGGTCTTCGCGGGCACATGGGTGGCCGCCTGGGTCGCGCAGGGGTCGCCCCGTATCTCCTATGCGGGCTTCCAGATCGCGTTCGCGTTCTACCTCTGCGTGATTCAGGGAGCCGGGCCTGGCTACGACCTGACGATTGCGCGGGACCGGACCATCGGCATCGTGATCGGCAATCTGGTGACATTCCTGGTCTTCACGCGCATCTGGCCGGTCAGCATTTCAGGGCGGATCGAAGCCGCGCTCCATGACATGGTGCGGCAATGGCGGCAACTGATTGCCACGCCCCGGCGCGAGGCACAACGGCAAAACGCCGCCGCCGCGTTGGCGCTGCATGGCGCGATCACGCAGGACCTGATCCTGGCCAGATATGAGCCGGCATTGGTCGGACCCGGCACCGACTGGATCGAGGCCCGCCAGCGCCATCTGGCAACGCTGGACGCCGTAGCCGGTCCGCTTTTTCTGCTGGCGGAGCGGTTTCCGGGCGATCCGGAGGTCGATCGACGTCTGCAGGCCGTTCGCATGGATGGTCACGCGCCAGTAACAAGCGCGGCCCCGCTTTCTCCGCAGCATTCCCCGCGCGACGCGCTGCTCGCCCTGGTTGACCGGCATCTCGCCGCTCCGCGCCAGGACGATCCGCCGGCCGCCGCCACCGGATCACCGTTGCATGCCTAGAACAGGATTGCCGATTTTCCCGCTGATGCTGCTCGGCGCCAGCCTTGCCGGTTGCGCGACGGCGTCGCTCGACCTTGCACCGGAGCAGCCCGATCGTCCCTGGCAGCCCGCGACCACGGCATCCGGAGAGCTCGTGCCGGGCAAGCCTTCCGCAACGGCCAACACCAGCAAGCCGGCCGACTACCGGCTGCCCGCCAATTCCGCGCTGGCGTCGATCACACCGCCGGCGGCGCTCGATCCAGCGCATCCCTACACGTTGCCCGAGCTGATCGACATGGCCGAATCGGCGAATCCGATCACGCGCGTGGCCTGGAACGATGCACGCAACGCCGCGCTGGCTGCGGGGATCGCGAAGAGTAGCTATCTGCCGCAGATCTCCGCTTCCGCGCTGGGCGGCTACCAGAACGGGCACGGTTCGGTATCGGGCGCGCTCGGATCGGTCGGCACGAATTCGTCGGGCCATGGCGGCGTGGGCGTGCTGTCACTGCAATGGCTGCTGTTCGATTTCGGCGAGCGCGCGGGCATTGTCGAAGCCGCCGAACAGACTTCGCTCGCGGCAAACATCGCTTTTACGGCCGCGCACCAACGCATCATCCACGATGTCAGCGTGGCGTTCTACCGCTATCAGGCAGCGCGCACCCGCGCAGGCACCGTGCAGCAGGCGATGGAAAACGCGGATGCCGTGCTGGCAGCCGCCAAGTCCCGCTTTCAGCGCGGTATCGGCACCGTGGTGGAAGTGGCCCAGGCCACACAGAACCGCGCGCAGACCAACCTGGCGATGGTGCAGGCGCGGGGCGCCGAGACCGATGCCTACCTGGCGCTGGTCACCGCGATCGGCATCTCGCCATTGTCGAAGCCGAGTATCGCCGAGATGCCAGTCCGTCCGTTGTCGCCGGCCCTGCATAGCTCCGTCGAGCAGATCGTGGAATCAGCCATCGCGCGGCGGCCCGACGTGCTGGGCGCCTACGCAATCGAGCGGGCCAGCCAGGCCAAGGTCAAGGCGGCCGAAGCCGAATTCCTGCCCAAGGTGTTCATGTCGGCGTTCACGTCGTATGCGTCGGGCGGGTCTTCGATCACGGCGATCCCCTCGGTGGCCCAGCAGGCACCGACCGTGAACCTGAATGGCTACCGCTATGGCGCCAGCGTGTTCCTCGGGATTACCGTGCCGATCTACGACGGCGGGCTGCGGTCGGCGGTGCTGACGCAGGCGCGCAACGACGCCGACAGCGCGTCGACCAAACTCACGCGGGCCAAGGAAGAATCGGTGCGACAGGTCGTGGTCAGTCAGAGCGCGCTCGAAACCAGCCTTGCGGCATACGAAGCCGCCAAGGCCCTGGCCGACGCCGCCCAGATCACGTACGACGCCGCGTTCGCGGCTTACCGCAAGGGAGTCGGCACGGTCACGGATGCCAATCTGGCCCAGAACCAGTTACTGCTGGCGCGGAATGCATCGGCCGACGCGTACAGTGGCGCGCTATCGGCGGCTGCCGCGCTGGCCCTGGCCACGGGAGCGGTCGGCGCGACACCAGAGCCGGGCGGCTGGGCACCGCGCTGAGTGCTGGCTATGCGCCTGCCGAGGGCTGCTCCGGCCCGACCATGACCACGAGACTGCCCACGTGGATGACGGACTCCTCGCCGATCCGGATATCACCACCAAAGACCACGGCATTGGACCGCAGGCGTTCGATGCGGACATCCAGCGTCAGTACCGTGTCGTAGGGAATGGTCCGATGCACGGTAACGTCGCGCATCAGTCCGACCAGCACCTGCGCCGGCGAAGCGTTGTCCTGGCTCAGGCAGAACAACGTGACGCCGGCCTGCCCGAACGACTCGATCGCCAGTGAGGCCGGATATGCGGCGGGCGGGTGCGCCCCCAGAATCGGGGATTCACGATTGATGACCTTCGTGGCCAGGATGTGCTCACGCGGGGTGAAGCTGCGGACCGTGTCCAGCAGCAGGAATGGGTAGCGATGCGGCAACAGGCGGGCGATGTCGGGATGCGTCAGCGCCGGTGCCTCGCTGGCCACGTCACATTCAAGCGGTGCCGAAACCGGCTCCGCGTCCGACACGCACACGATCGTGGCCTGGACACGCGCATTGCCGTGAACGTGCGCCACGGCAAGACACGTAATCTGATCGCCTTCGCGCTCGACGATCGACACGTCAAGTTCGACGACATCTCCGGGCACGACCACGCCGAGGTACTGAACCCGTTTCACGCGCCGCGCCCACGCCTCCTGACCGAACGCCTGACCGGCCAGCGCCGCAGCCATGATCAACATGCGATCGAGCATCAACGCGCCGGGGTAAACGGGATTGCCTGGGTAGTGGCCCAGCGCGAACAGATCGGTACCGCTGACAAACAGCCGGTCGCGCAGCGCAGTGGCCGCGCAGGGAATCTCGGAATGCGACATGAGGAGGCTCGATGAGCAGGCGGAATGATCCGTCAGGCTAGAGCACCGAAGCAGCCCGCCGTTTGCGTTGACGCAATCTGATGCAATCTGGGTGATGCCCGGGGGGGCCAGGCTTGGGAATACCCCTGTCCGCATTTGCGCCATCCGTCACGCGGCGGGCACGTGTCTGTCATCCGTCACTGGAATGCGTCGTCCATCTGCCTGGCACGCTTCACATCGTCGCCATGTAGATACAGTGACGTGGTCGAGACCGACGCATGGCGCAGGTTGTCCCGCACCGTGGTCAGTTCCGCGCCGCGCGCCAGCGCATGGGTGGCGTGCGTATGGCGCAGCCAGTGTGGGCTGGCGCGGCGCAGCTTTTCGGCGGTGGCCGGGCGCTCGGCTTCGAGCTGGTCGGCGGCGGTGCCGAAGAATCGCTTGATCACCATCCACAATCGCGCTCCGGTGATGCCGCCGGCTTCGTCGGAACCTAGATTGCCGACGATCGGCGTCGTCGGGTCCCAGAGGGCGCGTGTCACCGGCAAGCCCCGCTCGACCAGATAGCGGTCAAGCGCGTTGCGGGCCATGGTCGGCAGCGCCACCCTGCCCGCCTTCGCGCCCTTGCCCACCAGCCGCAACCAGTGATCGCCGTGCACGTCGGTTTCGACATTGCGCAGCGTGGCGCCGACCAGTTCGCTCGCCCGCAGTCCGGTCGCGTATGTGAAATCGAGGATAAAGCGCAGCCGTTGCGCGGCGGAGGCTTCCCAGCCGTATGACCACTCCAGGCCATCCGCGATGCTGCGCGTCAGCAGCCATTCCCCTTCGGAGAACGCGTGCGATACATCGAGCGCCGCTGTCTTGGCGCCGCCCCGCACCTTGATGCCGGCGAACGGGTTGGCCAGCACGTAGCGTTGCTGCACCAGCCAGCGAAACAGCGCCCCAAGCACTTGCAGGCTGTAGGCTGCCGAGCGTGGCGACAGCCCGTCAGCAAACGGCTTCCAATCCGTGGCCCCACGCGGCCGGGCGGGCCCTACCCAGCGTTCGCGCGGCGCGGGTTGGCGCAGGAAGTTCCGGTAGGCCGTGGCGTCCTCGGTGGTCAGCGACGACAGCGGCCGCCCGCGCTCGATGATCGCCCAGAGGATCAGCCTCTCGGCTTCCTTGCGATAGGCACGCAGCGTGGACGGCGATTCGTGCAACCCCAGCCATGCTTGCACGGCCGCGTAGTCGTTGTCCGCGTTCAGCGTGGAGGTCTCCCGCGGCGCGCGGAACTGGCCGAGCGAGCCGTCCACCTCATGCGGCAGTCGCCCCATCTGCTCCCAGGGCACGATCACGCCGCGCGGCTCGGCTTCGATCAGCGCCCGCGCGCGCGCCGTCAGTTGCGGATGGTCGGCGAAGAACGCCTCGATGCGCCTGGCGCCCGCCACTCCCAGCCCGGAGACGCCGCGCCACCACTGGCGCCGGCGCGGGATTCGCACGGTGAGGTCAGCCAGCGTGTGAATGTCGCAAGCGCGCAGGGCCTCCGCGGCAGCCGGTGCCAGCCACATGCCGATATCGTCGGAAATCGCTGGTGCTGGGGGCGGCAAGGCACGGAGTGTTTCGATTGCGTGGTCTGCTTCCCTACCCTTCGCCGCCCGTTCCGCGGCCGGGAATTCGAACAACTGCGCAAGATCTTCACGCAGCCGGTAGCGCGCATAGGCGGCAAGCTGCCGGCGAATCCTGCTCACCATCCCGCGCGAGGACTGGCCGGTGGCCCGCGCGTCGTCCAGATACCGAGAGACCGCGTCACGCGTGGAAAGTCCCGCATGCCAGGCTCGCAGGGCGGCCAGGGCAGCGGCGTCGGGGAAGTCCGTGGGCGTGGCGGTCGGGCGATTCGTCATGGGCGCAATCTTAACATTTGCCCATGTCATTGCGATAACTTTTCTTATCGCAATAGCATTAACATGGAAGCAAACTCATGGCTGTTGATCGGCGTCCGAGGCACCGCGTAGAGACGCCCCCCGGCAGAGGAACCCATCGAAAACCTGGCGAGGCGGGAAAACTCAGCAAATACACCTCGTCCTGTCAACAAACGAGGCGTAGAACGCCCTCAGGCCGACGGCGCGGAGGCAGCGGCGTCCCAATCCCGCTTGTTGATCCTGGCACCGCCCAACGAGACTTTCGATAACAAGCCCGAATTGGTTTGCACAAATGCAATCAGCGGTCTTGGACAATGCAACGCTATCGCCTTCCACTGTCCAGCCTTGCGACTGCACCAAGTGGTGAATGTGGGCCCTGCGGTATTGCGTGATCACCTCGAGGGGCTATTGGCGACAATATCTCCCACGATAAAAATCCTCCGATATCGTATTAATGGACCGAAATAAGAAATTGAGGTACCAAGGCGCCAATAATCAATCGCCGCGCCAATTTGGCGACAACGGTCTCTACTTAGTCCGAAACTGCATTCCTGCTGCATGCGCATATTCTTGATTCACCCATGGCGTACGCTTGACGCTGCCTGAGCCCGGATTCCGCGTACGCCGGACACGAAACCGGCTTTGCGTTGCCTCGATGGATATTGGGCACATGCGTGGCGCCACTCCCATGTTTCATCGCATAATTACGAATACAGATTCTGGCTGGAGCAGCAAATCGCCCGCTACCGACCACGAATCCAGGACAGGAGTTGGGAATGGGGCCGGAAGCCTTGACGGGCACCGACGACAATGGCGACCGGCGAATCGCCGAAAACGAAGCCCGGCTGGCGGGAATCATCCGCTCGTCGATGGAAGCCATCATCTCGGTGGACGAAGAACAGCGCGTGGTGCTGTTCAACCCGATGGCGGAAACGCTGTTCGGCTTGCCGGCGGAACAGGCCATGGGCCGCCCCCTCGGCGATTTCATCCCTGCCCGTTTCCGCACTGCCCATGCCGCGCACGTCACGCGTTTTGGCGTGACCGGTGTTTCCGACCGGCAGATGGGGCGCCAGCTCACGCTATACGCCCTGCGTCAGGACGGAACCGAATTCCCGATCGAAGCGTCGATCTCGCAGACCTCCGATGGTGCCGGACACAAGCTTTTCACGGTCATGCTGCGCGACGTCACCGCTCGCGTGCGTGCCGAGGCAGCGCTGCAGCGGTCCCGCGAGGAACTCCAGGCGCTGTCGGACAGCATCCTGGCTGCGCGCGAGGACGAAAGCCGGCGCGTCGCGCGCGAGCTTCACGACGATCTGGGCCAGCGTCTGAGCGCGCTGAAAATGGATCTTGTGATGCTGGAGACCGACTTGCGTGCGGACTGCGGCGCCGTGCGCGCGCTCGAACAGGTCAGCGCCATGCACACCGTCATCGACGAAACCATCGCCGCCGTGCGCAGGATTTCGTCCGATCTGCGCCCGGCGTTGCTCGATGAACTGGGCCTCGCCGCCGCGCTGGACTGGCTAGCCAAGGATTTCAGCCGGCGCTACGCGATCTCGGTGAGCACGCGGACGCCGGAGGAAATCGACGTCACCGAGCAAGCCGCCACCGCTGTATTCCGGATCGTCCAGGAGGCGCTCAACAACGTCGTGCATCATGCGGACGCCAGCGAGGCCTGGGTGACGCTGACCCACCAGAACCAGGACCACGACCACGACCAGTACGTGCTGCGCGTGCTCGATAACGGGCGCGGCTGGAACGGCCAGCCGAAGGATGGCGCGCGCCGCTCGTTCGGCCTGCTTGGCATCCGGGAACGGGCACGCCTGCTGGGTGGCACGGTGTCCATCGAACATTCGCCCGGCGACGGCTTCGAACTCGTCGTCACTTTTCCGGGTCATCCGGATTGCAAGGAGACCCAGGCATGATTCGCGTGATCATTGCAGACGATCACACTGTGGTGCGCAACGGATTGCGCCATATCCTCGAACGCACCAGCGACTTCGAGGTGGTTGGCGAAGCAGCCCGCGGTACCGAGGTGCCACAACTCGTGCGCGAGCTGTCCCCGCATGTCATCCTGCTGGACCTGTCGATGCCCGGCCGGAACGGGCTGGAACTGATCCGGCAACTGCGGGCCGATCATCCTGCACTACGAATCCTCGTGCTGACGATGCACGCGGAGGAACAGTATGTGGTCCGCGCCTTCCGTGCCGGCGCGGCCGGCTACCTGACCAAGGAAAGCGCGGCGACGGAACTGGTCGAGGCGCTCAGGAAGGTGGCCGCGGGCGGCACCTACGTCAGCCCCGCCATGGCCGAAAAGCTGGCGCTGGGCCTGCAGGAAAAGCCCGATGCGCCGCACGAAGGCCTGTCGGATCGTGAACTCGAGGTATTCCGGCGCATCGTCGATGGCGAGTCGCTGACGCAGATCGCCGCCGCGCTGTGCGTCAGCGCCAAGACGGTCAGCACCTACAAGATGCGCCTGATGGAAAAGCTCCAGCTTCGCAGCGACGCCGCACTGGTCCGCTATGCGATCGAGGCGAGGCTGTTCGGCGACGAAGACAAGCTATAACGTCGTGGCCCCCGGCCACAGCCCCGTCGTTCAGGCCGACTCGCCGCGAATCAGCAGCACCGGCTTGCTGGTCTTGGCCACCACACCTTCAGAGACGCTACCCATGATCATGCGGCGCACACCGCGTCGGCCGCGTGTACCCATCACGATCACATCGGCTGGCCAGCGGTCGGCATAGCCGACGATCGCGCCAGCGATGTCACCCGGCACCGCTGACTTCTCTGCCAGTTCGGTCTGAAACCGCACGCCAGCGTCCTGGAGACGGTGAGCGGCGGCTGCAAGGGCCTTCCTGCCAAAGTCCGTCAGTCCATTCAGGATGTCCTGCGGATTGACGAAACCTGCCTCAAGGAACACTTCGCCCTCGTCCACTACGAACAGGACCTTCACCTCCGCGCCCAGGCCCTTGGCCAGCCCGGCTGCCTGCGCAATGGCCAGGTCGGAAGACGGGCTGCCATCCACGGCAACCAGGATGCGTTCATACATATCGGTCTCCTCAGTCCGGGCCACGTGCCCTCACTGACCCAGCATAGGACGTGCCAAGGCTCCATGGTTGATGTATCGCAAGATGACCCGAGTCCACCGAATCAGGCGCTCTTGATCTGTCGCAACCATACGCGGCACATCACGCATACATTTGAGACCCAAATGGCGCCGAAGCGCCTTGCTTTTTCAGGAGACCATATGGACATCTCGGCGATCATGGTCCACGTCGATGCCTCGCAATCAGTGGAGGCCCGGCTCTGTCATGCCGTGGCGCTGGCCGGATCGTTCAACGCCACGCTGATCGGCCTGCTTTCGCTGAGCGCGGACGAGCCAGCGTGGGTCTATCGCACCGCGGACGGCCGCCGCGAGCGCCAGGCATACGCGCCGGATCTTGGCGCCGCATGTGAAGCCGCCCGGGAAGCCTTCGACATCGCCACCGAAGCCGCGACGTTTGCCGTCGACTGGCGCGTCGGCGAGGGCGCGCCCACCGACGCCATCCAGTGCGAAGGCCGGCTGGCCGACCTGCTGATCGTCGGCCAGCCCGACCGACTGAACGCCGACAGCGACGTAGCCCGGCACTTCGTCGAGACGGCCATTCTTTCGAGTGGCCGCCCGGTGCTGGTCATTCCTCAAGGGCCGCTGCCGGACGCTTCCACCTTCCCCTATGGCTCGATCGTGGTGGCCTGGAACGGCACCCGCGAATCCGCGCGCGCGCTGCATGACGCGCTGCCGTTGCTCAAGCGCGCCACCCAGGTCGACGTGGTGTCCTGCATTCCTCCGTACGCGCGCCGCAAGGCCGAACTCTCCCCGCCCGCCTACGCGGCAAACTGGCTGGCTCGGCATGGCGTGCACGCGAGCATGGTCGAGATGGTGCTGGAACGATCGGCCGATATCGGCGAGTCACTGCTTGCCATCGCCGGCCAGCGCCGCGCCGACCTGCTGGTTTGTGGCGCGTATGGCCGGGGGCTGCTGCGCGAGGAATTGCTGGGTGGCGTGACGGACACCGTGCTTCGTCACGCCACGATTCCCACCCTCTTTTCCTACTAGCCGCGCCGGCACGCCTTGCTCGGTCGCCCGGTCGAACGCTTAGTCGAACGCTTAGTCGAGCGTATAGATACCCCGGTACTCGGGCATCGTGACATCCCAATGCAGCGAATGCTCGATGCGCTGGCGCAGCGCATCGGCGGCACTGGGCTCGCCGTGCACGATGAACGTCTGCCGTGGCGGCGTCCCGATGGCACTCATCCAGTCCATCAGCCCATCCGCATCGGCATGTGCCGAGAAATGGCGAATCTGTTCGACTGAAGCACGCAGTTCGACTTCGCGCCCGTGCATCCGCAACGTGCGCTGGCCGGACGCCAGCGTCGCACCCCGCGTTCCGGCCGCCTGGAACCCCACCAGCAGGAAAGTGCTGCGTGGGTCCTGCCCGAACGATTCGAGGTGATGCACCACGCGCCCGCCCGTCAGCATTCCGCTACCAGCCAGGATGATCTTCGGCTGATCCACCCGGTTGATGCGGATCGACTCCTCCATGCTTCGGGTTGGAATCGCCACCGAACAGGCAGCCGCGCACGTTTCGGGGTCGATCCGCAGTTCGTCCGAGTGCTCGGAGAGAATCCGCGTGGCTTCGATGGCCATCGGGCTGTTCAGGTAGATGGGCACATCGGGAAAGCGCCGTCGCTGGCGCAGCCGGTAGAGGCAATACAGCAGCAACTGGGCACGCCCAACCGCAAAGACGGGAATGATCACGCTGCCGCCCCGGGCAACGGTCTTGCGAATGATATCGGCCAGCAGCTCGATGGGATCGCCTTCCGGATGCAGGCGGTCACCGTAAGTCGATTCCACTATAAGGTAATCCGCCGCGGTGGGTGGCTCCGGCGGCCGCATCAGCATGTCATCTTGCGGGCCGAGGTCGCCGGAGAACAGGATGCGCCGGCCCTTGGCATGGATCGTCACGCTGGACGAGCCAAGAATATGGCCCGCGCGATGAAACTCCGCTTCCACACCGCGTGCGATTGTCACCCGCTTGCTATAAGGCGCGGGCTTCAGATGCTCCAGCGCATGCATGGCATCCGCCACGGTATAGAGCGGCAGCGCCGGTTGATGACGCGAATACCCCTTGCGATTGGCATAGTTGGCGTCTTCTTCCGCCAGATGGGCGCTGTCCGGCAGCAGCAGGCCGCAAAGCTCCGCGGTTCCCGTCGTGCAGTGCACGCGCCCCTTGTAACCGCGCTTCACCAACAAGGGCAGATAGCCGCTGTGGTCGATATGCGCGTGTGTCAGCACCACGGCATCGAGACTGCCCGGGCTGATCGGAAAGCGATCCCAGTTACGCAGCCGCAGGGCCTTGTAGCCCTGAAACAGTCCGCAGTCGATCAGAACCCGCGCTTCTCCGGTGTCTAGCAGAAAGCGCGAACCGGTCACGGTGTCCGTTGCCCCAAGGAACTGGATGTGCATGGTCTGTGATGTTGGTGTTGGTGTTGGTGTTGGTGTTGGTGTTGGTGTTGGTGTGGGCGGCGTCAGCAGCGGTGTTGTCAGTATTGCCGTAGCCGTTCACTGGCTTTGAAACGATGGCAGAACAGCACGTATCACGCGCTTCAATGCGACATCAGCAGTGGCACCGGTGCGTTGCGCAGCAGCGTGCGCGTGGTTCCGCCCATGACGAGTTCGCCGAGCCGTGAGTGGCCGTAGCCGCCGCTCACCAGCAGATCGGCTGCCTCGTTGCGCGTCACGCGCATCAGGCTGTCGGCTGGCGATGCGCCCTCGTCGATACGCAGCGAAGCGCTGACGCCGTGATCGGCCAGCCAGCGCACGGCCTCGGCCGCGCCATGCTCGTTCGGCCCCGCGCCGCTGAGCACCACCTGCAGGATCACACGCGATGCCAAAGCCAGTAGCGGCAACGCATCCCTCATGGCGCGCGCAGCTTCGCGCCGGCCGTCCCAGGCCACCACGACGGTGCCGCCCGGCACCAGGCTGACGTCGGGGGGTATTACCAGAATCGGGCGGCCAGAGTTCAACAGCACATACTCGGCGGAAGTGGCCATCAGCGCCGGCGTATCGTGCGCCAGCGACGGTGGCGCCGGCAAAATCAGATCGCTGCTGACACCGCGCGAGGTCAACGCCCAGCCCGCCTCCTGCTCGACCACCACGTGTGAAATCTCGATGCCCCGCCCACGTCGCGCCACTGCCGCATCGAGCGCGGCGGCATCGGCCTGTTTCAGGTTGCGCAGCATGTCGGCGCGCATCTGCTGATAACGCGCGGTCTCCTCACCGGCGCTCCGGAATGGATCCAGCAAGGTGCCAGTAGCGGTCAGTCCGATGACGCGGGCGGTGAACAGCGACGCCAACGTCAGCGCGGCATCCAGACGCGCATCGCGCGCCGGATCAGCGGCAAGATCGACGAGAATGGTCTTGAAATCCATGGGGGCTCCAGGCAAGGGGGCGATCGGGCGGCAAGAATGGATACCGTCTTGTGCACTTTAATCGTCAAAGGTGCTCCGCGCTTGCCTCAAGTCAAATACATGACAGCCGGGAAACCAAACATTGTCGGTAGAAGCCGCGGCAATCAACCTCCTGAAGGAGGAGTCAGTCGAAGGCGAGCTACCTTGCCTCGGCTATCGGGAGCACCTGTGCTGCACGTAGGTAATGTCCGGCCCGTCAGGTTAACCTGACAAGCGCACTCCAGACCCTGACACAGGTATCAGCCGACGCTGATTTCAGCCTTTCCGATCACAAGGCATACTTCCGCGCAGATGGGGAGTTATTCAGATCAAAGAACCTTGATTTGGCGGTGAACGCCTGACGACCCCAGGGGAGAGCATCATGTATGAAGTGGTAGAGGGGTCGAGCGTCGAAGCAGGAATGGATGGGGAATGCACCGGACATGCGCACGCGCCGGGCACGGCGCGGCATTTCCAGGCGCGCTGCATGGATTGCGGCCTGCGCCGCCTCTGCATCGCATCGTCTCTCGAACCGGAGGAGCTTCCGCAACTGGAAGCCGTGGTCAGCCACTGGCGCATGGTGCATCGTGGCGAATACCTGTACCGCTCCGGCGACAAGTTCCAGAACCTCTACACCGTCCGCTCGGGATCGCTGAAGACCGTGGCCTCCCACGCCGGCGGCCATGAGCACGTGACCGGTTTCTTCCTGCCGGGAGAAACGGTCGGCCTTGGCGCGATTGGCGAAGGCGAGTATGACTGCGACGCGATCGCGCTCGAAGACAGTGCAGTCTGCGTGCTGCCGTTCTCACCGCTCGAAGGACTGTGCCGCGACGTCAAGAGCGTGCAACAACATTTCCATCGGATGCTGAGCCGCGAGATCCTGCGCGAGTCCAAGCAGATGATCCTGCTGTCGGGCATGACTTCGGAACAGCGTGTCGCGGCATTCCTGATCAACGTGTCGTGCCGCCTGCAGGAACGCGGCTATGCTTCGCGCGACTTCACGCTGCGCATGACCCGCGAGGAAATCGGCAGCTACCTCGGCATCAAGCTCGAAACGGTTAGCCGCACGTTCTCCCGGTTCCAGCGCGAAGGCCTGATCCGCGTGGATGGCAAGCGCATCGAACTGTTCGATATCGAGGCGCTCGCGGCCATCTGAGCCGCTGACACCGGCGCCCGCTACTCACGGGCCTCCCGCCGCACCGCCTGCGGCGGCACGCCGAACCCCCGCAGGAATGCCTCGCGCATATGGCGCCGGTCTCGAAAGCCGGCTTCCCGCGCCACGACTTCCAGCGGGTGGCGACTCTGTTCGATCATGAGTCGCGCCGCTTCCAATCTCAGATTCTCGATCGCCTTGGCCGGCGACTGCCCGGTCTCCGCGGTGAATACGCGGCTGAACTGGCGTGGGCTCAGATGCACCGTCTCCGCCAGTTCCTCCACCGTCAGTGCCTGGCTCAGATTCTTGCGCGCGTAATCCAGCGCATTCTGGATACGGTCGGATTTCGGCGCCATATCCAGTAGCTCCGAGTGCTGCGACTGTCCGCCCGAGCGCCGCTGGTGCATCACCAGCTTGTGGGCGACCGACCGCGCGATATCCGCGCCCAGATCCTTCTCGACCATCGCAAGCGCCAGATCCAGGCCGGCCGTCATGCCCGCCGACGTCCAGATCGCGCCATCGACGATGTAGATGCGATCGTCCTCCACCTTGATGTCCGGATGGAGCCGTTGCATGTCGCGCGCGAAGGCCCAGTGCGTGGTCGCGCGTCGGCCATCGAGCAGACCGGCTTCCGCCAGGATGAACGCCCCCGTGCAGATCGACGCCGTCCGGCGCGCACGCGGCACCGCCTTGCTCACGAACGCCAGTACCGGTGCGGGTGTTGGCTGCGCGACTGGGTCGCCAACGCCGGCCAGCACCCAGGTATCCACCGCCACGCGCGTGCTTGCCGCGTGCGTCTCTACCGTCATCCCCAGCGAAGAGACTACCGGCCCACCGTCGATCGAGAAATTCCTGATGCGGTAAAAGGGCTCGCCGGCCACAAGATTCGCGTACTCGAAGACGCTCTGCGTCGCCAGCGCCATCACCTGAAAACCGTCCGTCAGCAGGAAGCCGATGTTGTGCATGATTGGCCTCGTTGGAGCCATGTCCTAAAACATGACCATAATCGTCATTTCTGCCATGGTCAAGCCGCTTTACGATGCAATGGATGGATTCGACGCATCCCGATTTTCGGATCCCCATCGCAACGACATCGCAAGGAGAACACCATGACGCAAACCCATCTCGGCACGGCCCTGATTACCGGCGCATCCTCGGGCATCGGCGCCATCTACGCGGACCGCCTGGCACGCCGCGGCTATGACCTGATCCTCGTCGCCCGCAATCGCGACAAGCTCGATGCCCTGGCGCGGCGCATCACTGACGAGACGCAGCGCGTGGTCGAAGTCTTCCCGGCCGATCTCAACGACCGCCAATCGCTCGCGCGGGTGGAGGAAAAGCTGCGGCAGGACGCCAGCATCACGCTGCTGGTCAACAACGCAGGCGTCGGCACGCACACGCCGCTGCTCGACAGCGATGTCGATGCCATGAACCGGATGATCGACCTCAACGTCACCGCGCTGACGCGCCTGACCTATGCCGCCGTGCCGGGATTCGTCGCGCGCGGCCGTGGCGCGATCATCAACATTTCGTCGATCGTCGGCATCGCGCCCGAAATCCTGAACGGGGTGTATGGCGGCAGCAAGGCGTTCGTGCTGGCATTCAGCCAGTCGCTGCATCACGAACTCGCGGCCAAGGGGCTGCGCGTGCAGGCGGTACTGCCGGGGGCGACCGCCACGGACTTCTGGGAAACCGGTGGCCTGCCGATCGAACATCTCGACAAGGCGATCGTCATGCCGGCCGAAGCGATGGTCGATGCAGCACTGGTAGGCTTCGACCGCGGCGAGCTGGTGACGATTCCACCGCTGCACGCGATCGAGCAATGGAATGCATATGAAGGCGCGCGCCAGGCGATGGCGGGCCAGCTATCGACCAACACTCCGGCGCCCCGGTACGCGACGGGACGCTGAGAGGCGGAAGGTAAAGGGTGGGAGGCCCGGGAATTACTGGGTCTCGCCCCGCTCCTTGGCATCTGCGCGGGCCAGCATCGCTTCGCCGAGCATCGTGCTGCCCTGCTCGGCCAGCGCCGTGCCGGCGCCACGGATGTCGCGCACTTCCTTGTTCTGGCTCAGCTTCAACTTGCCTTCCAGGCGCGTGATCTCAATTTCGATGCCGACAATCGCCTTGAGCATCGTGTCGACAAAATCCGACGGGGCGTCGGACATCTTCCACGGCCTGGGTTGCGTGGCTTCGTGCGTGCGAGTCAGATGGGCTACCACACCGCGCACGAAGCGCTCATCGTCGCGAATCGTGATGCGACCGTGCGCGTGCACGACCATGTAGTTCCACGTGGGCACCTGCTTATGGGCCTCGTGCTTGCTCGGATACCAGTTCGGCGAGATATACGCATCAGCGGCACGGAAAATCACCAGTACCTCATCACCGTTCGCCACGTCCTGCCAGACCGGGTTGGCGCGGGCAACGTGAGCCTTCAGCATCCCATTCGGCCCTTGCGAGGGCTCGAGATGGAAGGGAATGTGGTTCGCATCCAGACCGTTCCTGCCATGCGTGACCAGCGTGCCAAACGGATACGCGGTCATCAACGCATGGAGAGCCTCGGGGCGCGATTCTTCGAAATGGGCAGGGACGTACATGAGCGTGCGGGGCGTGGGTGTGTTGGGTTCGGAATGCAAGCATTGTCATCGGAAACTGGAGCCGAGTGTAGCCGCAGTTTGCGGTTATCGCCCACACGCTGATGGAGAACTGTAGGCTCAGCGGCATCGAACCCACCGAACCAGAGGGTGATCAAGCGGTTGCTTGATTTTCGGCTGGGGTCCCCGCCAGTTGTGCTACGCGGTCATAAGGGCCAACTGAGAGTGCTTGGACTGCACATCCAGCCCGAAGCTGCGTCCTATGCCTTGCCGCGCCGCGGCGACGCATCGGCTGGATATCCCAGCAGCCGGCGCAGTTGCAGCGCCGTATCCTCGGCTGCCGATATCGGGAGCAGCGGCACGCCAATGCCGTTGTGCCACTCGACCAGCGACGCATTGTGATCGTCCGCGAAGCGGTGAATCGCGCTCCGGAGTGTCTCCCGGCCAAAGCCGAGTTCCACCTGCAGTTCACCGTCGCTGACCACGAGGTGACCGGAATCGGGCAGGTTCAGCAGGAACGGGTCATAGACCAGCACCGACAGCATGTCGTTGCGACGGCGCAGTTCGAGCATCAGGTCGCGGGTCTGCGCATCGTTGCCGCTGAAGTCGCTGATGACGATGACCAGATAGTCGCGACGGGCCAGTTGCAGCGCGTGCTGCAGCGCCGCGTTCAACTGGCTGGCGCCCTGGCTGGCCGGGGCGTCCGCGCGCAGCGCCTGATTGTGGCGCGCCAGTTCGCCAAGCAGGTGGAGCACGCCGTGCTGGCTGCGCTGCGGCGCCAGCGCGGTCACCTCCTTGTCGCCAAAGACGACGCCGCCCACGCGGTCCCCCTCCACCACCATTCGCCACGTGGCCAGCGCCGCCACCTCCGCCGCCGCCACCGATTTCATCGCGCGGCGGCTGCCGAAGAACATGTTGATGCGCTGATCCACCACCACCAGCGCCGGGCGCTCCTTTTCCTCGGCATAGACCCGCACGTGCGGCTTGCCGGTTCGCGCCGTCACGCGCCAGTCCATCGTCCGAACGTCGTCCCCGGGCAGGTAGGGGCGCAATTCCTCGAAGGCCAGCCCACGGCCCCGCACACGTGACCCATGGCGCCCCGACAGCAGGCTGTGCACGGGCTGGCGCGACAGAAAATGGAAGTCCCGCGCAGCAGCTTCGAGCGCGGCCAGCGATGCGGTGTCGACATTGACACCGGGCGTGGCGCTGGACGGGAGCGTCTTGTGCTGGGGCGAGCGGCCGAGTGCGGCGGTATCGGGTTTCATAACGAAGCCGGATGGCCTCAGGCCACCGCGACGCGCTGCACCAGGCGGTCGATGACCGCGTTGGCGCTAACCCCCGCCGCGTGGGCGTCGTACGAGAGGATCAGCCGGTGCCGGAACACGTCGTGCACCACCGCCTGCACGTCCTCGGGAGTGACGTAGTCGCGCCCACGCAGCCAGGCGATCGCCCGCGCTACCTTGTCGAGACCGATCGAACCACGGGGGCTCACGCCCACCTCGATCCAGCGTTTCAGATCGTCGTCGAGACGCGCGGGATCGCGCGTGGCCTGCACAAGCGCGACGATATAGCGCTCCACCGGCTCGCTCACCTTGATCTCGTGAATTTGCCGGCGCGCATCGAACACCGTAGCCGGGGACATGCGGGTTTCGCTGCGACCGGCACCACCCTGATGGGTGTCCGGTTCTTCCTCGGCACGCGCCAGCCGGATGATCTCCGCTTCGGCATCGGCCGCGGGGTAGTCGACGTTCACGTGCATCAGAAAGCGGTCCATCTGCGCTTCGGGCAGCGGATAAGTACCTTCCTGCTCGATCGGGTTCTGCGTGGCCATGACCAGGAACAGCCGTTCCAGCGGGTGCGTATTGCCGCCCACGGTGACCTGCCGCTCCTCCATGGCTTCGAGCAGCGCTGATTGCACCTTGGCCGGGGAACGGTTGACTTCGTCCGCCAGAATCAGGTTCGCGAACAGCGGGCCGGGCTGGAAGCGAAACTCGCCCTTGCCGCCTTCGCTGTAATAGATGTCCGAGCCCGTGATGTCGGCGGGCAGCAGGTCTGGCGTGAACTGCACGCGCGACAGCCGCGCGTCGAGATGCTTTGCCAGACTCTTGATGGCACGGGTCTTGGCCAGCCCCGGCAGGCCTTCCACCAGCAGGTGCCCGTCGGCAAGCAGTCCAAGCAACAACCGCTCGATCATGCGTGCCTGGCCGACGATGGATTCGCCCATACGTGCCTGCAGCGCCAGAAAATCGTCGCGAGCGCTCATTGCGCGCCTCCCGTGAACCAGTTGTAGTACGGATTGCCCGGATCCTCGCGCATGACCTGCGTGATATCGCGCATCCATTGCTGGCGGTCGCCCCGGTATGCATCGAGCCCGGCGCGATAGAACAGATGCAGGTTGGCCCGCTCGCGCCGGATGGCGACTTGCAGCGCGTCGTCCGCGCCTTGCAATTGCGGTTCGGACGAGAGATTCAGCAACTCCTCCAGCACGGGCGGGAACGACTGCTTGCGCACCCAGCCCGAGTATTCGATGCGCGGACGATCGTCCGTAACGGCGGGCGCGTCGCTGGCAAACCAGTCGAGGCCGGTGCGGTCGGTCACGTAGGTAGCCAGCAAGGCGGCGGGCGATGCCACCCCGACGGACTGCAGCGCCGCGCTGACCCCGGCATCGGCGAAACGCGACTGGATACGCGCCACGTCAAGCGTGACCGGCTGCAACGATCCAACCAACAGCATCTCGTGCAGTTCGGTGGTCCAGAGCGTGGCGTGCGGGAACACATCGAGGAAGCTACGCACCAGCGAGCGAGTGTCCTCGGGATTTTGCGTCGGCAGGGGCAACCATTGCGCCACGATACCGCCCGTCTCCAGACGCTGCGCGGCGAGACGATAGAAATCACGCGAGTACAGGTTCACGACACCGCTGGCCGACGGCGGCGGCGGTTCCAGCGTGATCAGGTCGTAACGCTGGGTGCTTTGCAGCAGCTCGCGCCGGCCGTCGCGCAAGCGGATATCAACGCGCTTGTCGCCAGTCACGCCGTAGTTGCCCTGGAAGTTCGGCGCGGCACGCACCACGGCGGGCAGCAACTCGGCCACTACCCGATGCTCGAGCCCCGGATACTGCAGCAGCGCGCCAGCGGTAATGCCGGTCCCAAGGCCGATCACCAGGGTCGAGCGCGGTGCGCCGTTGTGGATCAGCAGGGGCAGCAGCGCCTGCAACCGCATATAGCGCAGCGACGTCATCGTATCGCCGGAATTCGAGACGCCCTGAATATAGAGCCGGCGGAACGGTTGACGGGCCTTGCCCTGCTCCACCACGGCCACCGTGGCGCCACGGCTTTCCTCGTAGAAAACAAGTTCACCGCCGCGCGTCTGCGCCAGCAATGCGGCAAGCCGATCGGCCGGCGTCACCACGGCCACAATCAAGGTCACCACGGCCAGCAACGGCACGGCCACCCGCGCGAAGCGGCGCACGCCGGTGCCGAATGCGGTAGCCAGCAGCGCCACAACGCCGCTCGCCACGGCCAGCACGCCGAGCGTATGGACCACGCCGATCCACGGCACCAGCACGAAGCCAGCCAGCACCGAGCCAGCAATACCGCCCAGCGTATTCACCGCAAGCACGGCGCCGAGCCCCGAACCGGGGCGCGATACATCGACGGAAAGTCGCACGACATACGGAAACGCCGCGCCAAGCAGCACCGTCGGCACGAACACAATACAAAACGCCGCCATGCCAAAGCTCGCGCACATGGCGGCAAGCTGGCTGCCGGTGGCACCGAGCACGCGCTGCGACACCACGGACTGGGCGACCGGGAGCCATTCACCCAGCCATGCGAACTCGACCAGACCCGCCAGCCCCGCGCCGACAACCAGCGCCGCGAACACGCCCCAAGGGTCCCTGGCCCGATCGACCTTGCGTGCCACCAGCGCACTACCAAGCATGAGGCCCGCCAGATACGTGGCAAGCATCACCGCGAACGCGAATGCGCGCGTGCTCAGGAACTGGACAATGGCTTGCGACCAGACCACCTCGTAGCCAAGCGCGATACCGCCGGCCAGGGCATAAAGCGTGAGCGCCAGTGCGCGCTGCCCAGTCCTTGGCGTTGCCTCGGCTTGCGCCTGTGGCACGGTCCGGGTGGTCGCTTCGGGAGCGCGGCGGACCATCCAGTACGCGCCGAGTGCGGCCAGCAGGTTCAGCGCGGCTGCCGCGCAGGCGCTACCCGTGACGCCGAACGCAGGAATCCACACAAACCCCGCGAGCAGCGTGCCCGCAATGGCACCGGCCGTGTTGGCCGCGTAGAACCGGCCGCCGTGGCCGCCGAGTTCGTGCTCGGCAGGCGTCACGGCCCGGAGCAGCGCCGGCAGCGTGCCGCCCATTGCGACCGCTGGCAGGCCGACCACCAGCACCGGAAGCGCCCACGCCACGGCCCCCGCGCGCAACTGCAGCCATGCGAACGGCGCCGCCGCATGAGCCAGCGCCAGCGTCGCGCCAATACCCAGCAGGGCGATGGCGACTTCGAGCCAGAGGTATAGCCGCCAGGCCGAGGTACTGCGATCGGCGTGACGGCCAACCAGCCAGCCGCCAAGCGCCAGGCCTGCGAAGAACGCGCTGACACCGGTGGTCACCGCCTGTACCTCGACGCCGACCACCAGCGAAAGTTGCTTGATCCACAGCACCTGATAAACCAGGCCTGCAGCGCCGGACAGGATCAGCAGCAACGCGGGCCATCGCCACGCGGTCGACCGCGGCAGGACAGCAGGCTCGGATGCTTGGGCTGGCCGCCGTTTCGCACGCATCCCCTGCCCCAGCTTACGGTCGGCTGCCGTCACGTTTCTTGCCGCGCTTGTTGCCTGTGAAGTCTGCCAATCGAGGGCTCCGCTATTGTTGGTGTTGGTGTTGTGGTTTGTACTGTTCCGTCCGCACTGGCAAGGCAACCCCAAGGGTCAACCGAGGGGGCAGCCTGAAGCGGCATTTCACGGCTTCGCGGCGGGATAGATCTGGGCCCAGTCCTTCTGCATGCTGATGACGGTCCAGCCACGCGTCGTCGCTTCGTCAAGCGCCTTGTCGAGCTTGCCGATCTTCGACTGGCGATCGTAGGCGAACTCGCGCTGGGCGTCGTCGTGGTGGACCAGCATGGCCAGGCGCGCGCCGGTGCCGGCCATCGTGTATTGCAGCATCTGCAGGTCGCCGTCGGAGTTGCCCACCGCCAGGATCGGCTGGCGGCCAATCTGGCGATAGATGCCGACCGGCTTGCCCGGGCCATCGTCGATGAAGTCGAGTTTCGGACCACGCATCAGCACCGGCTTGCCGTCGCGGACGTCATAGGTGATGGTCTGGGTCGAGCCAACCACCTGTTCGGGCGGAATCCCGTACACGCGCTCGGTCCAGGGACGCATGAACTCGATCGTGCCGCCGGACACGATATAGGTCTTGAAGCCGTTGGCCCGCAGGTACGACAGCAGTTCCAACTGCGGCTGGTAGACGAGGTCCGTGTAGCGTCGGTTGAACTTGGGATGCCGCGCCGTATCGATCCATGCGCGAATCGTGCGGTCATACTCGTCGACGGTCATGCCGCTGTTCGCCGCCGTGATCAGGGGCAACAACCGCTTTTCCTCGCGCATAAGCCCGGCCATGTCATTGGCCATCAGCGCCTTGAACGCCGGATTGTTCTTCCATTCCGGATGTGAAGGCGCTGCCGCCTTGACCTGATCGAGCAGGAAGAAGAACTGGAAATACAGCGGCTGTTCGCTCCACAGCGTGCCGTCGTTGTCGAACACGGCGATGCGTTCAGCCGGGGGCACGTAGGTCGGCGAGCCCTGCTGCGTCACGTCGGCCACGAACTTGATGATCGTCTTGCGCGTGGCGCCATCGCGCCAGGACGGCAGTGCCGCCTCGGCATTGACGGCGGTCTGCGCCGATTCCTGCGTGCCGCCAGACTGCGGCGCGCTGGATGCGCATCCACCCAGCGTGGTGGCGGTGGCGCCAATGACAAGGGCCGCGACCGCGGTATTGATCCAGCGTCGCAACCACGGTGCGCGGGCATGTTCCATCGGGTTCTCTCCGGTTCGGTGCGTCTCTTGTCTGTCTGCTTTGCGGCTTGCCGCTTCGATGCGCTATTTCTGCACGCTCTGCGGCCCGCCTGCGGCCATTGCCACGGATGGCTGCTTGCGAACTTCCGCCCAACGGGCGTCATCCATCACGAGCCGGAAGCCGAGGTGCGACATGCTGGTGTACGGGTCGGTACCGCGCCGCGCGCTCGGGCGGTAACTGAGGCAGAAGTCCTCGTTGCAGAGGAACGAGCCACCGCGCGTGACCCGCTTGGGCGCCGACACCGGCACGCCCGGTTCGGTCGGGTCCCACGAATCGGTCGGACCGGTCGGGTTCTGCAGCACTGCCGCCACCGTGGCTTCGCGGCGGAACTGGTCCGCGCGATACCAGTCGGCCACCCACTGCCAGGCGTTGCCGGTCATGTCATAGAGCCCGTAGCCATTGGCCGGAAACGTGCCGATGGCGCTGGTGCCAGCCGCGCCGCCCGCCTTGGCGCTGACCACCGGGAACGGCTGCACCTGCTGGCCCTGCCAGACATTGGCCATCTGCCGGCCATCCGGCGCGAACTTGTCGCCCCAGGCATAGGTGGCCTGCTCCAGGCCGCCACGGGCGGCAAACTCCCACTCGGCCTCGGTGGGCAGACGCTTGCCGGCCCACTTGGCATACGCCTGCGCGTCTTCATACGAGACCTGCACGACGGGATGGTTGTCCTTGCCTTCAATGGAGCTGCCCGGGCCGGTCGGGTGACGCCAGTCCGCGCCCGGTACGAAGCGCCACCAGCGCCAGTATTCGCGCAGCGGCACCGGGCTGTTGGTGCCGACGAAGACCATCCCGCCCGCGACCATCGCGCTGTCAGGCGGGCGTGGCGTGCCGGCCGGAAGCTGAACCCTCAGCGTCTCCCAGTCCGGCTTGCGCTCCGCCGTGGTCAGGTAGCCAGTGGCCTCGACGAACTTGCGGAATTCGGCATTGGTGACGTGGTGCTGATCCATCCAAAAGGCCTTGACCTGCACCTTGTGCGCCGGGCGCTCGTTGGCCTGGGACATCTTGTGGTCGCTACCCATCAGGAATTCGCCACCCGGGATATGCACCATGCCGGCCGGGCCGTTGACGCCATCGCCCGCACGAATCGACGCGGGGTCCGCGCCCTGCCCATTGTGCCGGCTATACCAGACCGTGCCGGCGGCGCCTGCCCCGGCCATCCCTACGACCAGCGCGCCCAGCCACATCCGCCGCCGCCACGATGACGGCGCCGCGCTTGCGGCCACCGCCCTTGCCTGCTGTTTACGTGCCATCAGTGTCCCTTGCCCGGTGCAATCCGGAACACGGGCAGTATGCGCATCCTGGCTCGGCGAAGGAATGCAATATTTTATTGACTGATCTGAATGATTTTTTACGAGATTCTTAATGGCGCCCAGACCACTCATGGGTTAAGCGGTGGCAGCGGGCCACGCAGCTCGCGCCAGGCGGCCTTCCAGGCCTTCAATTGTGCGTGCCACCAGACCGGCAACCGCCTGCGCAGCCCGAACGCCGCCAGGGCAATCACTGCCAGTCCCACCAATCCGGCGAAGACCCTGCCGTCGAGCCAGGCCGGCCACCAGTCCTCCGCACCGAACGCGTCGCCGGTCGGCGCAAGGCCCAGGCCCGGCCCAGCTCGGCCCACCTCCACGGTAATGGCCGGGGCCACCGACTCGGAAGGCTTGCCACTGGCGGGGTCATACCATTTCACGGTCACCGCCGGCAGCGTGTGACTGCCGCTGGACTCGAACACATAGGTCACGCGCTCCACGCGCCGCCCGCCCGGGGTCTCGCCGGCACCGGCCGCGCCATCGGATAGCTGCGGATCCGCCTTGAACAGCTTCACCCCACCTGGCGCCTCGAACACGGGCGGCTGGATCATCATGGCCGGCGCATTGGGCGCGACGATCGTAATCGTCCGTACTACGGCATCCCCTGCGCGCAAGTGGGCATCCTTGCCCGTGACCGGGCGATCGAACTGTTGCGTGATCTGGAGCGGTCCGGCCGGAAGCGTGCCGACAATTGCCTGCACGCCGGATGCCGCGCCCGGCGCACCGCTGCCGCCCTGCCCGCCGGCATGAATCACCGTGCGCGGCAACGTGACGCTGCCGGAGTGCGGCTTGCCGTCACCACCCGCGTACGTAAACGGGATCTCCGGCTGCGGCAGCGTGAAATCGCCGGCGCTTTGCGGAGTCAGTACATAGGTCTTGGTGATCGCCGCATAGCTGACGCCGCCCACCGTCTCGGTCGAGTTGACGGCGCGATCGTCCGGCATCGTGATCACAGCGCCAGCCACCTGCAGTGGCGGGAACACCGGCGCCGACATGAAGAAGTTCGGTGCCAGGATCGTCACCGAGATCTGGACGGACTGTCCAACCACGGCGGGACGCTGGGCACCGTTGCCGCCAACGTCGACGCGAACGATCGGCGCCGGCTCGGCCGCATGGGCCAGTGCAGCCATGCAGAACGTGATCAGGGCAAGCAGCCGCGCGATCATGGCTTCCCCTGCTGGCGCTGCAGCGCAAACTTGCGCGCCAGCAATTCCGTCGGAGACGTCTGGATCGCGCGCATCCACATCTCCGCGTTCTGCTGCGCGAGGCCCTGCTGCATCTTGTCACCACCGGGAGGGGGCGGTGGCGCCGAGGCGTCGTACTGGATCTGATCCGGCTTGACGTCTGGCGCCTCCTCATCGTGCTTCTCGTTCTGCTTCTGGCGCTCGATCAACTCCTGCATCAGCGCCAGGTTGCGCTGCGCTGGCGCCCAGCCGGGCCGCTGCTGCAGTACCAGCCGGTACTGCGGGATGGCGTCCTGATACTTGCCCTGCTTCGCCAGCGCGTTACCCAGATTGAAATGCCCGTCCGGACTGCTGATGTGCTCGAACTCGCGCGCGGCCTCGGCAAATTTGCCTGCGCGGTACCACGACACGCCGCGCCACATCGGATCGTCGAATTGCGTCGCGGCCTCCGCGAACTTGCCCTGTTCGAATGCCCTCCGCCCCTGCTGGTCGTGCGTGAGCCAAAGATCGGCCATGCGCCATGCTCGCGGGGCGGCGGTGGATTGCGCCCGCAGATCGGCCTGCGGCGCAGCCAGCACCATGGCCGCGCCGATGCCGACGATCCAGCGGATCGTCCAGCCCTTGCGGAACCAGAGCAGCGCCAGCAGCGCGATCGGAATCGTCAGGGGCCAGCCCACGTCGTGCCAGCGCACCGTGTCGGGCGACGCGGCCTGTTCCACGTGCTGCCGCACATGGCGCTGCACCCACGCCACGTCGGCATCGCCATCGGGGGTCAGCGTCGCAACGTCGATGTCCGCTGCGCGCAGCGCGTGAAGCGTGGCTGAGTCCAGCCCCGGCGCAGTGCCGTCACGACCGCGCAGCGGGCCACCATCCACCGTCCCGATGGCCAGCACCACCACCTGCGTCCGCGCCGAGCGGGCGTAGGCATGAAGCGGCTCGACTGCCGCGGGCTCCACGCCATCGGTCAGCAACAGGATCGTTCCGGGAACGGTCTCCTTCTTCAGCGCTGCGTCGATGGTCCGCACGGCCAGCACGGTGTCCTTGCCTGGCACCGGCATGATGCGGGTCTGCAGCGCATCCGCGAACGTCTGCAGCAGCGTCGGGTCATCGGTCAGCGGCAGCACCAGATGGGTCGAGCCAGCATACGCATAGAGCGCCGTGCGCCCCCCATCGCGTCGGGCCAGCAATGCCTTGATCTTGAGTTTGGCCCGCTCGAGCCGGGTCGGGGTCACGTCGATGGCGTCCATCGTCGGCGACAGGTCGACGGCAATGACCAGCGGTGCCTTGTCTGACGGAAACGGCGGCCGTTCACGCTCCCAGGTCGGCCCCGCCAGCGCGACGGCGCCCAACGCCAGCAGCAAGGCCGACAGATGCACCGGGCGCAGCGCGCGCTTGCGGGTCTCTCCAACCACCAGCGCATTGAGCAGGTGGGGCGCGATGACAGCCCGCCAGCGTCGACGAATATCGCCACGGCGTCGCACGGCCCAGGGCAGCCAGATCGCCGCCAGCAGCACCAGCAGCCACCAGGGCCTCAGAAAATGGAACTCGGCCAGGGCCTCGACGTACGCGCTCATGCGGTCGATTCCAACGCAGCCGCCCGCGCCAGCCAGCGCGCGTAGAGCGCCATCGCCAACTGGTAGAACAGCATCAGCAACACGGCGGCGCCAAGCGGCCACATGAACAACTCGCGGCGCGGCTGCCATGTCAGTGTCTTCTCCCTGTGCGGCGTGACGCGGTCCAGCGTGGCGTAGATAGAGGCCAGGCTGGTTTGGTCAGCGCCAAAGAAGTACCGGCCTCCGGTGGTGCTGGCAATGTGCTTCAGCGCGTCCAGATCGACCTTCTGCTCGCCGGTCGTGGCCGGGTCCCCGATGCCGACGGTATGGACCACCACGCCGCGCGTCTTCGCGATGTCGGCCGCCTGAGCCGGCGGCATCCGGCTGGCGGTGTCATTGCCGTCGGTCAGCAGAATCATCACCTTCTCCTGCGCGTGACTCTGGTCGAACATCTTGATACCGAGGCCGATGGCGTCACCGAGCGACGTGCTAGCCCCGGCCATGCCGGGCACCATGTCGGTCAGCAGTTCACGCACCAGTGCGTGGTCGAGCGTGAAAGGGGCCAGCGGATACGGGGCATCGCCAAAAACGATCAGCCCGATGCGATCACCGGTCCTGCGCGCCACGAAATCGGCCACCACCTGCCGCACGGCATCGACGCGCGGCTCCAGGGCGCCCGACGGGGTCTTGAAGTCGCGCGTGTCCATCGACTGCGACAGGTCGAGCGCCAGCAGCAGATCGCGCACGGGCTGGGTCCGTTGCAGCGGCGGCTCCAGGTACTGCGGACGGGCCAGCGCGACGACTACCAGGCCCCATGCAATCGGCCCCAACAGCAACTGGACAACATTGCGCCGCGGCACGTGCGCCCCGAGCGCAGGCTTCAGGCCAGCGGCACTGGCCACCTCCCCGAAAAACGGCAGGCGCACCGACGCGCTTTCCTCGCGATATGGCGGCAGCCACCACCAGAGCAGCAACGGCAGCGGCAGGAGCGCGAACAGCCAGGGATACTCAAATGTGATCATCGTGCCCATCGTGCCCATCGTGCCCATCGTGCCGATAGCCGGCGATCCAGACCCGGCACGCGCCAAGGGTTGCCCGAAGCTGCGCCTCGGGCCACTGGGCCAGGGTTGCCGCGCCACGATACTCGGCATCGTCAATCAGCGCCGCGAGAGCCGGAACCGCATCGCCCGCGCCACCTGCATGGGTGCGCAGAAAATCGCCCCACGCCGGGCCCGACAGGGCCGCCACGGAGTGCCGGGGCCATTGGGCCAGTGCCAGCCGCTTGAGCAGTTCGGCCAGCGACAAGAGCAGCGTGGCCCGTTCGGCGCTATCCGCCGTCTGCTGCAAGGCAGTCAATTCCCTGAGCGCCGCCCGGCGGAAACGATTGGCGTACCAGCGTCGCACGGCCGTCCAGGCCAGCCAGAGCACCCCGGCAAACAGCACGACGCCAACCACGAGCCAGCCTACCGTCTGCGGCATCCACGACGGCGGCGTTGGCGTGACGATATCGATCAGTTCGTTCACGGCCCCACCCGTGTCATGCGAATGCTCCCTCTCGTGCGGATCGCCCGGAATTCGGGCAGGTTACGCTGAGTCGGGGGCTGACCGAAGTAAGATTTTTCGAGCGCCGGGCTAAAGGAAATCGACGAAGGCCGGGTAGCCGGCCATCACGTGACCATCAGGTGGCCATCACGCGGCCAGCACGTACATTGACGTCGTGTCCAGGCTCGCATGACCAAACTGCTGCTGCACGACCTCGAGCGCAACGCCTCGCGCCACTGCGTGCGCACCCGCCGTGTGCCGCATCCAGTGCGCGCTGGCCTGGGCCAGTTGTGCCGCGTCATCCTCGGCCCCCGCCAAGGTGGCGGCCTGGGCGAAGTACCGCTTCCAGATCGCGCCGATCTGCGCGACCGACAGCGCGCCACCCTCGTCACCAGTCTTGACGCGGCCGATCAGCGGCGTGGCGGCCGGCAGGCTTTCGACTCCGCGCCCCAGCCCACGCGCTGCCAGATGCCCACGCAGGGCATCGATCACCGCCTCGGGAAGTGGAATCAGGCGCGGCTTGGGGCCCGGCACCGCAAGCGTCCAGTGCCCGTTCCACGTCAGATGCCCGACCGTAGCCACTGCCTGCTCCGAGATACGCAGCCCCGAGGCATGTGCCAGGTGCAGCATAAAGGTCAACCGCGCGGCACGCGGGTCGTCGGCGGGCAGACTCGACACATGACGCAGCAGGAAGCGCCACTGCGGCTCAGTGAAGCTGCGGGCAACCTGGATGCGAGGGGTGTCCCCGTCAGTCGGGAGGGACAACACCTCGAACGGATTCGCGCGCGCATGGCCTTGCTCGATCAGCCATCCATACAGCGTGCTGAGGATCTTGCGTGCATGACGGATGCTGGCAGGGGAAAGCGGTCCTTCGAAAGGCCGCCAGTCATGGCGGTCGCGCGGCGTGCCGCGCCGGCCCACCCACTGGGCGGAAGGTTGCGGATCGGCGAGGAACGCGATGTAGGCGGCGCCATCCTCGGCCGTCACCGTCGCCAGGGACTTGCCTCGTGCGTGCAGGGTCCATAGCAGGAACCGCTCGGCCTGCGTCCGGTAGGCGCGCCAGGTGTGCCCGCCTTCCGGCTGATAGCCGCCCAGCCAGCCCTGAATCGCCCTGACTTCGGCGCGTGCGCCCGGCGCACGCAGCGACTCGAGCGGCCCCGGCGCCAATACGGCAGCCATCGCGCCAATATGGGCGCCCTGCTCCTGCAACCAGATCTCCATCTGCCGCGCGGTCCGCGCGCCGATGCCGGGTACGCGCCGGTACCAGCCCTGTCCGCCCGCGCCCACTGCAGCCTGCAATGCGCCCAGCGTCTGCCAGCCGGCGTCCGCCAGCCTTGCGGCGATGGCCGAAGCAAACCAGCCACTCACCGCATCGGCTGCAGTGGGGCGCGTCAGCAGCATCGGCTGGAGCGCGTCGAGCGCCCGCAGCAGCCTGCGCTGGCGGGTCTGCCTGGCTGTGACGGATTCCCCGGCCGGCGCATGAATCAGGGCCAGCCACGCCGACTCGGTCAGCATCCGCTCCTCGCCGCTGCCACCAGATCGGGGACGGGTAGCCAGACGCTTGATGCCCCGCGCAAGCGCTTCCTCGATCCAGAGAAGCTGGGAACGGACCAGGCGCAGATCGAGACCCTTGTCCAGATAGCGGTCGGCCAGACGTCCGAGGTCCAGCCCCTGCAGGTACCCACGGTAGAACGCGAAATCATTGGGGCCAAGCGCGCGGCCGGGGGTGACCGGCGGGCGCTGACGCCGGCGGGCCGCCGGGGCGATACGGGGTACGGCTTGAGGCAAGGCGGTAAGGCGTAAACGACAAAGGGCGCGATGATACCGCGAGTCGCGGTGCCATCACGCACCCAGTACCTTGCCAGGCCGCCCCCTTTATCCAAAGGAACCTGCGAACACGCCGCGCCTCAGAACACCAGCGTCGCGCTCCCCATCACCGTCGCCGTGCTGTCCAGACGGTTCTTGCTGGCGACGGTCGGCACCCAGCGCAGGGAGAGGGACAGCGGCGCCTTGCCACCGAGCTTGGTGTCATAGGTCACGATCGGGCCCATGGCGAAGTCACGGCCACGGAATCCGTTCAGGCGATCCGCAATCGGCCCGCTGTCGTTGCCCAGCTGCTGCACGGTGCCCATCACGATGCCAGCGCCCCATTTGCCGAATTTCTTCACGCCCATCACGTCGAGCGTGAACAGCGGCGCATCCTGATAGTCAGTAGCGGTGTTCCGCGTATAGAACTGGAAAGCCCCTACCGCGTTGAATTCGAGCCCGTATTCCGGCATCAGATGCGTAAATGCAATCTGCGGTACGAAGGTCCAGTTGTTCAGGCTCGGGTTGGCCAACGCATTCTTGTCGTACTGGCCCGTGGGCGCCCACACGTTGAAGCTCAGCGCCATATGGCTGGTCTTCGAGAAGTGATAGCCCGCGATGATCGGGCTGAAGTACATGTCGTACAGATTGGAGGCCCGATCCGATGTCCCACGCGAGAAATTGCCTATACCGGCAGTTGTATGGACCGACATCCAGACGTAGGGCAGCGTAAAGCTCGAGGCAAAGTTCCACGCCCCTCCGCCGGTATCCCAGACCTTCATCAGCGTGGCCAGCGTGAAGGCGACCTTCGCGTCGAGACCGATTGAGGTCTTGCCGGCGATCGGCACTTCCCGGCCGCCACTGACCGATCCGTCCATGTAAAGCTGTTGCAAATTTGCAATCCAGACCGGCTCGGACGGGATGACGGCCACATTGGGCGACACACTCGTGCCGGTCACCGGGCGACCCAGTGCGCCTTCCGTGGCGTGACCGGCCAGCGGAGCCAGTAGCCCTCCCGCGGCCAAAGCGGTCAGGACGGCTGATTGCGCGCGCTTCATTCTTGTTTCCCCTTGACGATGACAATGCACCCCTCCCGGCGCAGAAGCTGCATCGTCTCAGATTCCTCCCGGGTCCGAATTCAGCTTTCTAGTTTCACGAGTTGAATGTTTTCGCTGTTCCGACTCCTCCGGGGTTCCGGAGTCCAGACGGAATCCCGCTGATGCCCTTGCCCACGTCAACAGCACGGGTAAGCGTCGGTGGTAAGGTGTGTCCATGCGCGTCCCGCACATCGCAAATCGCATATGGACGCCCCGTGCCTTCCCAACTCTCCTGCATTCAGTCCGACCATCATGGCCAGCGCCCTGCTTCTCGAGAACATCCACGCCAGCGCCCAGCAACTGCTGAGCCGCCACCAGATCGACCTCGCCACCCAGGGCAAGGCCCTGGCCGGCGACGCGCTGCTTGCCGCCGCGCGCGATTACGAACTGCTGGGCATCCGCTCGGCTACCACGCTGACAGCCGAAGCGTTCGCCAAGGCGCAGCGGCTGCTCACGGTCGGCTGCTTCTGCATCGGCACGTCCCAGGTGGACCTGGGCGCGGCTGCTCATGCCGGCATCCCGGTTTTCAATGCGCCGTTCTCGAACACACGTTCTGTGGCGGAGCTGGTCATCGGGCAGGCCATCATGCTGATGCGGCGCATCCCGGAAAAGAGCCGCGCCGCCCACAACGGCCAATGGCAGAAAACCGCCAAGGGTGCCTTCGAGATCCGGGGCAAGACCATGGCGGTGATCGGCTATGGGAACATCGGCGCGCAGGTTGGCATCCTGGCTGAGGCGATGGGCATGCGCGTGGTGTTCTACGACATCCGCCCCCGCCTGTCGATCGGAGGCGCCATGCCGGTGCACTCGCTCGAAGATGCCCTGTCGCAGGCCGACGTCGTGACGCTGCACGTTCCCGCCACGCCGCAAACGCGCAACCTGATGGATGCCAAGGCACTGGCTGCCATGCGGCCTGGCAGCATCCTGATCAATGCGTCGCGCGGCACCGTGGTGGATATCCCGGCGCTGGCGCAATTGCTGGACAACGGGCAACTGGCTGGCGCAGCCATCGACGTGTTTCCGGAAGAGCCGCGCAGTAACGCCGATCCGTTCGTCTCGCCGCTTCAGGGCAAGCCGAATGTCATCCTGACGCCCCATGTCGGCGGCAGCACCGAAGAGGCGCAGGAGAATATTGGCGTGGAAGTGGCAACCAAGCTGGTCAATTTTCTCGAAACCGGCGCAACCCTGGGCGCAGTGAACCTGCCCCAGATTCAGCCGGCGCCGCAACAGGCTCCGGCCCGCGTGCTCAACATCCACTACAACCGGCCGGGCACGCTGTCGCACTTCAACCAGGCGCTGGCCGAGATCGGCGCGAATATCGTGGCCCAGCAACTGCAGACCGAGGGCGATATCGGCTACGCGATTACCGACATCAGCCTGGTGCCACCTGCCGGCTGGGCGGAGGCGCTGATGAAGGATGACGCCTTCATTCGCACCCGGATGATCGTGGCGCCCTGACCGGCGGCTCTACCGCCGCCCCGGTCATCGCGCCTTGCCCGATTTCCGGTGCTCACAGGGCCCGGCCCCGAAATGCGGGCCGGGCCCTTCTTCTGCCAGCGCATCCTGCGGATTGCGCAACGGACATTCCTTCAGGGACAGACACCCGCATCCGATACAGCCGTCGAGCTGATCGCGGAGTTGCGTCAACGTGCGGATACGCGCGTCCAGATCCGCGCGCCATATGGCTGAGAGCCGTCGCCAGTCCGCAACCGTCGGCGCCTTGTCATCCGGCAGGCGGCTGAACGCATCGGCAATCACGGACAGCGGCAAGCCCATGCGCTGGGCCACCCGTATGACCGCAAGGCGCCGCAGTATCCCGCGCGGATACCGGCGCTGGTTGCCGGCACTTCGTGTGCTGCAGATCAATCCCTTCGATTCATAAAAATGCAGCGCGGACACCGCGACGCCGCTACGCGCGGCAACTTCGCCAACGGTGAGCGGATCACCGGATCGCAACGGGTGGTCTTCCTGATCTTCGAGGGCGCGTTTCATGGTGGTGGAAAGCTGGTCACGGACGATGCGCCATCGTAGCGTGAAAATTCGCCTACAAACAGCTTGACCTCAAGCCCACTTGAGGTTTGATACTGGCGCGACTTTCCACTGAGGACCTTGCCATGCTGCTCGAATCGCCCCGCGCTCCCTATCTCCAGTTCATGAATCCCCCCGATCTTTACGACCCCAAGCTCAACGGCTATTCGCATGTGGCTGTAGCGACGCGCCCGGCAAGGATCATTTTCGCGGCCGGGCAAGGCGGGGAAGACATGATCGGCGGCTTGCGTGCCGGCTTCCAGGAGCAGGTGAAACAGGCGCTTGCCAACCTGCGCGTCGCGCTGCAGGCCGGCGGCGCCGACATTCCTGATATCGCAAAGATCACCGTGCTCATCGTCGACCATTCGATGGACCGTCTGGCGATCTTCAGCCGTGCGTGGCAAGCCATGCTCGGTGACTGGCCAGCCCCCGCCTGCACGCTGATCCCGGTGCCGCGACTGGCGCTGGATGGCATGTTGTTCGAGATCGAGGCCATCGCTGTATTGCCCGAGTAAAAGGACTGCCACAAAGAAGACTGCCGGACGCAAGATTCGTACCGCGAGCGAACCGGGCGTGCGTCACCTACAGTAGGTGGAGATGCAACGGAGACGTACGTCATGGAAGCACTGACCACTGCACTGGCGCGGCTCAGCCTCCATGCCAGGCGGTGCGCGGAATCGTTGGCAGCCGTGGCCGCCGTGGCTACGGAACCTCAATGGCGTGCCGAGCTGGCCTATCGCGCCAACCTGCAGCATTGCGCAGCCGCGGAACTGGCGGCGCGTGCCGGCATCCCTGGCGAGGATGCCAATGACGCTCCGGCCGGTCTTCGGGAGATTCCGCCTTTCCTTGCCGGTAAACAGGGTCTGATCGATTTCGCAGCGCAGCAGGCGGCGCGCGCCGCCGCCGCATATGGCGACTTGCTACGCGAACCACTCGATGACGTCGAGTTGCGCCTGTTACTAGCGCACTACTACCGTGGCGCAACGGAACTGCAGCGCCTGCTCGAACAACGCGCGATGGATCTCGATCACTCGCATAGCGATGAGCGCGCGGCCCACGCAACGCCTCCGCTACATCGCTAACGCGCCGGGTGGCGGCAAGGCCGCTGGTTGCAGCGCCGCCTGGGTCTTCGCGGTCAGCTCCTGCTGCGGCAAATAGGGACGAATAACCAGCGCCACGTAGTCCTGGTCGTCCGGCGAGACCACCAGATACACCAGCCCCGAGATCACCAGTGCCACCTCGCCGATCTGCTCGGCGATGCGCGCGGCCACGAAGTACTGCAGCAATGTCTGGTCGATGGTCGAGTCGATGGCCTGGGCCGCCGTGGAAATCGTCTGCAGGCATTGCTCGCCGGTCTGGCACACCACGATCACTTCGTCGATCGCATAGCCAGTCGGCGCCCCCCGCACCATCACCGAAATTCCCTCGCTGGTCTTGGCCCGATGCCAGCCCGGCTTGGCGTGGAAATCCGGCAGCACCATCTTTGCCCCGGAATCATGGGCAACGGCGTTGAATTGCTGGGCAAAATCGTGGGGACTGATGGCAAGCAACTGCCGTTCGACAGGCGTGGAGGACACGGCCACGGACGCGGCCACGCTCGCGCTGACCAGAATGGCGGCTAGATTCATCGCTACCTCCCTCGCACGCGCGCCAACAGGAGGCACGGCGCCGCCAGCCGGTCACGATGCACGCCGTGTCTGTGCAACAGGCGTTCCAGCCTCTGGCGGGCGGTTGGACGTCCCAGGCGGGACATTGTCCCGATACGTGGTCCCCTTCAGGACCACTATAGGCGGCAGAGACGTCCGGCGATATGCCTCGACTACTTTCTGGCGGTTTGCATCGCGGCGCTATCGGCACTCTGCGGCGTCACCAGCCGCAGCCCACTGGCAACCGCTGCCGCACCCGCGAATCCTGCGCCGAGTGCCAGCGCAAGCGTCGGGCCGTGGCTGTCGGCAATGCTGTAAGACAACGCCACCAGCGCAGCGCCCGTGGCCTGACCAAGCAGCCGTGCCGTGGCCACCACTCCGCTGGCGCCGCCGGCACGCTCGCGCGGCGCGCTGGCCATCAGCGCCTTGAGGTTGGGTGACTGGAAGAATCCAAAACCAGCGCCACAGATCGCCATGCGGATACCGATATTGAGGACGCTGGCGTCAGCCGGCATCAGCGCCAGCGACGCCATGCCCACGGCCATGATCGCCAGGCCAATACCGCCGAGCAGCCCCGGCGGATAGCGATCCGAAAGGCGGCCCGCGATCGGCGCCATCAGCGCCACCACGGCGGACCACGGCGTGAGCAGGAACCCGGTTTCCACCGGACTGCGACCCAGGACATGCTCGAAATAGAACGGCAACGACACAAAGGCCAGCCCTTGCGCCGCGAACGAGCAGATTGCCGTCAGCGTCGAGAGCGCGAACATCGGCCGCTTGAACAGGTCCACCGGCAACATCGGGGCCGGGTGACCGCGCTCGCGGCGCAGCAGCAATACGAACGCAATGACGAACACGATGGCAGCAGCCACCACGTATTTGGCCGGCGCGCGCTGGACGCCCTCGCCCAATGCAAAGATCAGCGAGGCAAACGTGATGACGTTAAGAATGGCCGCCACGGGGTCGAAACCATGGTCGCTACGCTTGGTCTTCGGTAGAGACGGAATGGCGATCGCCAGCGCAAGCAAACCGATCGGCAGGTTCACCGCGAACAGCCACGGCCACGATCCGAACGACAGGATGACCGATGCCACGGTGGGCCCGACCGCGAAGGACACCCCCACCACCAGTGCATTGAGCCCGACACCGCGGCCAAGGCGGTGAATCGGAAAGATGGCGCTGATCAGGGCGGTGTTCACGCTCATGATCGCGGAGGCGCCGATGCCCTGAAGCGCGCGCGCGGCGGCCAGCGATGGCAGCGACCACGCCATCGCGCAGATCACCGACGAGACGATAAACACCACCACGCCGGCGAGATAGATCCGCCGATGGCCAAGAATGCCGCCCAGCGCCGCGAACGGCAGCAGCGTCGCCACCATGGCCAGCTGGTAAGCGTTGATGATCCACACGGAAGCAGCCGGCGTGCTGTTCAGGTCGGCCGCGATATTGGGCAGCGCTGTGTTCGCGATTGCCGTGTCGAGCGTGGCCAGCGAGACCGCGATCATGATGGCGGCCATGCCGCGCTTCTCACGCGCAGTCATCGGGGTGTCGAGGGGCGCGGCGGCGGAGGCTGGCTGGCTGGCGTTGTTCTGCACGGTGTCGAACGGGAGCGAGTGTCGGAAACGGCGATTTCGTTGCAACGTCAACTATCGCCAAGTCGCAACAATACGGGAAAACGCCAAGGTCTGCTGGACTCGCTTCAACGCCCGGTTGACTGATGTCTGGCAAGTATCGCGCGTTCAGTCGACTTCTACGCCGTTCGTGCCACGATGTTTTGCGAACTCCGCCGAAACCCAGTCGAGAAACACTCTCACTCGCTGCGACAACTGACGACTCCGGGGGTACAGCAGCGATACCGACATCGCTGGTGGGGGAGTTTCCGGCAGCACGCTGACCAACGTGCCGCGGAGCAAATCCTCCTCGATGTGGTAGCGCGGCACCTGGATCAATCCGAGGCCGAGCCGACATGCCGCCACCAGGCTTTCCGCGCCGCTCACCGACACGGGCGCCGGCAACATGACCTCACTGCGTACCCCTCCGGCCATGAATTCGAGCGGCAGCAGGCCACCGGTTAGCGTGGAGCGAAACCCGACCATGCTGTGGTCGCCAAGCGACTCGATCGACACTGGATTGCCATGTCGCGCAAGGTATGGGGGAGCAGCGAGCGTGAGTTGCGCCAGTCGGGCCACGCGTCTGGCCACCATCTCGCTGTCCTGCGGTTCACCAACCCGGAGCACGCAGTCGATGCCCTCCCGAACCAGATCGACCAGACGATCGCCCTCACTGATTTGCAGCGTGATGCCCGGGTGCCGTGCCAGGAATGCCGGCAAGGCCGGAAACAGGAAGCGGCGCGCGAGTTGCCCTTGCACGTCGACCCGCAGCACGCCCTTAGGTGAGGTGCCCGCGAATGCCGCCTCGGCCTCCTCGAAATCCGCCAGCAGCCGCAGACAGCGCTGGAAATAGGCTTCGCCGTCGAGCGTCGGGCTCACGTGGCGTGTGGTCCGCTGCAGTAATCGCACGCCAAGCCGCGATTCCAGTTGCTTGACCGCGTCGGTCACCGACGAGCGTGGCAAGTCCAGGTCCTTGGCCGCAGCGGTGAAACTGCGCCGCTCCACGATTCGTGCGAACACGCGCATGGCGTCGATACGGTCCATATTGTTCGGATTTTCGAATACTGATGCCCAATTCTGCCTGTTTATCTAGCATTGCGTAAGGTCTATCGTTCCCTCACCGATTCAGTTCATTCGAGGAAATGCCATGACTACAGACCACTCGCAGCCGTCGCAGGGGGAATCACAAAAGGTCGCCATCGTTACCGGCGCATCACGCGGCATCGGCGCCGCCATTTCGGCGCGGCTGGCCCGCGACGGCTTCGCGGTCGTCATCAACTATGCGAACGGCGCGGACACCGCCGGGGATCTGCGTCGCAAGCTCGAAGCAAGTGGCGGCCGGGCCATGACCTTCCAGGCCGATGTCAGCGATGCCAGCGCGGTCGCCCGCATGTTCGATGCAGCCGAGGCCAAGTTTGACGGCGTCGACGTCGTTGTCAACAACGCGGGCGTGATGGTGCTCGACACGATTGCAGCGTCTGACGACGCAGCATTCGAGCGCGTGATGAACATCAATCTGAAAGGGGCTTACCACACCATGCGCGAGGCTGCCCGCCGCCTGCGCCATGGCGGCCGGATCATCAATCTCTCGACCAGCGTCATTGGCTTGCGCATGGAGCGCTACGGCATCTACGCGGCCTCGAAGGCGGCCGTGGAAGCGATGACCGCCGTATTGAGCAAGGAGATGCGCGGCCGCGCCATTACCGTCAATGCGGTGGCACCGGGGCCAACCGCTACCGACCTGTTCCTCAACGGCAAATCACCTGAAACGATCGAACGGCTCGCGCAGCTCAATCCGCTCGAACGACTGGGTACACCTGAAGATATAGCGGCAGCGGTGGCATTCCTGGCCAGCCCCGATGGGGCCTGGATCAACGGCCAGGTGTTACGCGCGAATGGGGGAATGGTCTAACGGCCGCGCAGGTGCGCAGGTGCGTGGTGCCCATTCAATAGTACGGGCCGTAGCGCATCTGCACGTCATCGACGTGGTTGGTCCGCAAGTTGAAGAGGCACGTATAGCGGAACGACATGCTCTCCTCGGTGCCATCGGGCTCGAACGTGCCCTCGCCGCTCACGCCCGCTTGCGAGGCGGATTGTTGATAGATCCGCTCGCGGTCCGGCATCATCATCACGCTGCCGGGCTGCGGATATCGATTCTTGACGGCGTTTGCGACCATCTTCTCGCAGGCGTTGCCGGCGGCTTCCATCTGCGCCCGGCTGACGCCGCCGTAGTTTCCGGCAGGAGGTGCCACGCTAGTGGGAGGCGTGCGTTGTGGCGGGGTGGGAGGAGGCATTGGTGTGCTGGTGCAGGCTGCGAGCAACGCGGCCAGGGCCAGGCACGGATAGGAAAGACGTGGCATCAGGTCGTATCCGGAGTCGGCGGAAAAAACCGTCGGAAGACGGGTGCTATGCCTTGGACTCTATGTCAGAAATGCTCTCGGAGCAACCTGGAAGGCGCTGGCGCGTCACGCAACCTTGCCGGCTTCCCGCGTCAGAGGGGCTGCCGGGGCCGCCGGAGCCGCCGTTGTCATGTGAGATGTCGCGGAAGAAAGCCGCGCGCGCGTGGACTCATCGGCCGCCGGCCCTGCCCTGAGCACATGGCGCCTGCCCATCTGCAGCGGCTCGCCGTTCTCGGTATCCACCAGCATCGGTTCCACCACCTTGCCGGTTTCACGATCGACGATCTGGACACTGGGCCCTTCCGGCGCGAAGTTGCGATTGCCCCAGGCCAGCAGCGCCAGCAATACCGGGCGGAAATCCCTCCCGCAATCGGTCAGCACGTACTCGTAGCGCGGCGGGCGCTCCGAATACTGGCGCTTTTCCAGCAGGCCTTCCTCGACCAGCCCGTTGAGCCGGCGCGTCAGCATATTCGGCGCGATATCGAGGTTTCTCTGGAACTCGTCGAAGCGCTTCGTGCCATAGAACGCATCGCGCAGAATCAGAATGCTCCACCATTCGCCCACACGCTCGAGGCTGCGGGCGATCGGGCATTGCATATTGCGGAAAGTCTTGCGTTGCATATCGTCCGGACCGTTTGGCGAAAACATGATGATGATACCTACGTTCGGCAACGTCGGACGATCTGGAATGGTGGCGGCCGCCCCGACCCCGCCCCCATGACGGCGCCAAGGGCAGCGACAGAAGCAACGCGACCAACAAAAACGGCGCCGCAATATCCATTGCGGCGCCAGAATACCTGCGCGGAGTGGAGTGCCGCGCAGGCCCTCGCTTTCAGTTGGATCAGAAGATGTGGCGCAGACCCAGCGAAACGCCCATCTGACCGCTGGCATCAGGCGTCTTGTAATAGACCTGCGAGGTCGACGGCAGATAGCCCACCGACTGACCGTTCGGCAAATACGAGATGTTGTCCCAGTTCAGCGACGCATTGCGTGCGTACATCACCGCGAAGAAGACATCCGTGCGCTTGGAAAGGTTGTAGTCGGCCAGCGCCAGGTACTGCTGAGGATTCTTCGGGTTGACGTGCTGCCCAGCGATCGTCGCGTCCTTGATGTCGTCGTAGTAGTACGCCGCGGTCAGGCGCAGCGCGGCCGTGGCATCCCAGGACACGCCGGCCCAGTACATGTTGTCGCGATGCGGCAACAGCGTCGGCGTGCCGGTCGACGGTGCCACCGAGTTGCCCCAGCGATAGCCGGCGACCATCTTCACCAGTCCGAGACGGTAGCTGCCCGCGACCATCGCGCGCATGTCGCGGCCGTAGTCGTTCGAACCCGACGCGCCGGTTGCCTGGGCGGTATTCAGCGTCTTGACTTCGTCATAGGCCGCCGCGACACCGAACGGCCCAGACTGGTAGGACGCGCCGATACCGTACGCCGAACCGGCCGCGAACGTACCGGTGCGCTCGCCGAACGACCAGTGCGTCATCAGAGAAACCGGGCCAAACGTGCCCTGGTACTGGACCATGTTGTTTTCGCGGAAGTTCGCCCCGGCAATGCCGACCACGGGCTCGAACTCGGGCGCGTACGCTGCTGGCGTGAAGCTACCCATGATCAGGAACGCTGAGGTGTACTGGCGGCCGAACGTCAGCTTCCCCCACTGGTTTTGCAGGCCCAGGTAAGCCTGGCGGCCGAACAGCAGGCCGCCGTTACCCATCTGTCCATTGTCGGTATTGAACTGGTTCTCCAGCACGAACAAGCTCTGGAGCCCGCCACCAAGATCCTCGATACCGCGCAAGCCGAAACGCGACTGCGCGATGCCCGACGAGTTCATGAACACGTCCGACCCGCTACCCGGCGCCAGCACGCCGTTGTTGGTGTTCTGTACGTGATTGACGTACTGGATGCTCGTCGTCACAACGCCATAGAGCGTCACGGACGATTGTGCCTGCGCCCCTTGCGCAAGCAGGCCGCCGGCAATGGCGGCGAACAGCGTCTTCTTCATGTTTTGGAATCCCCGTCCTCTGGTGTGGTGGCCCATGACTCCGGTTCCTCCGACCCGGTGCCCTGAGGCGCAATCTTGCGATTACGTCATGTCATTTAATCTCTCGTATTAAATTGACAAGGACGAAGGCTAAGGCCATCCGAAGGTTCAGATAGCTAGGACTTTCCCCAACTGGACGGGTATTTGGACGGATTCGAAGCCTCGACAGATGTCGGACATCAGATTTTTCCGTATCCTTGCCGGGCTTTCATTCATCCACCGAGAAGCTCAGGGAACGGCAGGACATTTCTGATGAAGCTCAAGCAAGCGCGCACCATCATCGTCGACGAGCACAAGCCGCCTGCGCAAGGCAAGGCTGCCAGGCGTGGCAGCCCCGGCGTGGAAGCGACCGACGACAATGGCGACGACCTGACCGACACCGCAAGAAGGATCCTCGAGATCGCCGAACGGCTTTTTGCCGAGCAGGGCGTGGAGCAGGTGGCACTACGGCAGATCGTGGTGGAAAGCGGCCAGAAGAACCGCTCCGCCCTGCACTATCACTTCGGGTCACGCGAGGCCCTGGTGAGCCATCTCCTCAACCGCCGCCTGCACGAGATCAACCGGATCCGGAACGGCTATCTCGACGCGCTGGAGCAACGCGGGACGCCCGTCGACATTCACGGCGTGGTGGATGCCACGATTCGCCCATTGGTCGACGTGGTGCTCCAGACGGACTGGGGCACCAACTACCTGCAGGTGCTGGCACAGACCACGTTCAGCCCGGGTCTGCTGAGCAAGGGCCTCGTGGATCGGACCGCGATGAGCGCGCTGTACCGCGTGCGGGAGCATATCTACCAGCTGTTTCCGAACGTGCCTCGCGACGTGATGAAACTGCGCATGGTCTGGTTCATCGACACCGTGGTCTACGCGCTGGCCCATTGGGTGCGCGAGCGCGGGAAACGCTCGCGCTCGGAACCTCCGATGGAGGAACTGATTGATTTCTGCGCGGCGGCGATCCAGGGGCCGACGCCCCGCAGTTCCGCCCGAAAGCACTAGCCGGCCCGCAGGGCCAGCCAGCCTCGCCCTCCCGCCGACTTCAGCCCGCCGCCCTTTCGCTATCCTGCGCAGCGCGCGCCAGCACGGGCACCAGCGCCGCGCCGGTGTGGCTGGCCCGAATGCGGGACAAGGCCTCGGGGTCCACCGCGCCAACGATCGTGCCGCCATTCGCGCCACCTTCCGGCCCTAGGTCGATAATCCAGTCGGCCTCGGCGATCACGTCAAGATCGTGCTCGATCACCACCACGCTGTGCCCGCCATCGGTCAGGCGATGCAGCACCTTGATCAGGCGCGCCACGTCCGCCATATGCAGGCCCACCGTCGGCTCGTCTAGCACATACAGCGTGTGTGGCGCTTTCTGGCCGCGGCGCGTGATGTCGTCACGGACCTTCGACAGTTCGGTGACTAGCTTGATGCGCTGCGCCTCACCGCCCGATAACGTGGGCGACGGCTGGCCCAGCGTGAGGTAGCCCAGGCCGACATCCTTCATCAGTTGCAGCGGATGCGCGATCTGCGTGATGGCCGAGAAGAACTCCACCGCCTCGTCGATCTCCATCGTCAGCACTTCGCCGATGTTCTTGCCGCGCCAGGTCACCGCCAGCGTTTCCGGGTTGAAGCGCTGCCCATGGCAGACATCGCATGGCACCTTCACGTCCGGCAGGAAACTCATGCCGATCGTCCGGACGCCCTGGCCCTCGCACGCCGGGCAGCGGCCCTCGCCGGTATTGAACGAAAACCGCGACGCGCTATAACCGCGCGCCTTGGCTTCGAGCGTTTCCGCGAACATCTTGCGGATGGCGTCCCACACGCCGATATAGGTCGCCGGACAGGAGCGCGGCGTCTTGCCGATCGGGGTCTGATCGACTTCGAGCACACGGTCGATCGACTCCCAGCCACTGATCGACTCGCAGCCATGCCACGCGTGCTCCACGCTGAGCGACTTGGTCGCCGTCGGCTTGCCAGCCTTTTCGGCCACAGCCCGAGCGCGGCGCGTGGCCGGCGAGGACATCACCGATCGCCCGACCGCGTCGAGCAGGTTCGTCATCAGCACATCGCGCGCCAGCGTCGACTTGCCGGATCCGGACACCCCGGTAATCGTCACCAACCGCGTCAGCGGAATCCGTGCGGTGACATCACGCAGGTTGTGCAGGTTGGCACCGTGGACGGTCAGCCATTGCTGCGGATCGGCGGGCTTGCCCGCGCGCCCGGGCGTGACCGGACGGCGCGCCTGCAGCGGATGGATCATCGGATGGGCCAGGAACTGCCCGGTGGTCGAATCCTTGGCCGCCGCCAGCGCTTCCACGCCACCCTGCGCCACAAGGCTGCCACCGCGCTTGCCTGCGCCCGGGCCGATGTCGATGATGTGATCGGCGCGACGGATCGTGTCCTCATCGTGCTCCACCACCACCAGCGTATTGCCCTTGTCGCCAAGCTTGCGCAAGGCATCGAGCAGAATCTGGTTGTCGCGCGGATGCAGGCCGATCGTCGGCTCATCGAGCACATAGCAAACACCCTGCAGATTGCTGCCAAGCTGCGCGGCCAGGCGGATACGCTGGGCCTCGCCGCCAGACAGGCTCGGCGCGGCACGGTCCAGACTCAGGTAACCGAGCCCCACCTCCTCCAGGAACTGCAAGCGGCTGGCGATCTCCGTCACCACGTCGCGCGCGATCTCGGCATCGCGCCCCTTCAGGCGCAAACCGTCTACCCAGCGGCGGGTATCGGACACCGTCCATTGCGCTACATCGGTAATCGCATTGGCATCGAACGTTACCGCACGCGCCACGGGATTGAGACGCGTCCCGCTGCAATCGGGACACGCCGCGTCACCCACGCCCTCCGGCTCTTGCTCTTCCGATGGCAGGCTCTGCTCACGGCCACGGTCATCGCCACCGAGCACGGTATCGTCAAACGCGGCGCGCTGCTCGCGTGTCAGCGCCAGACCCGTGCCCACGCACGTGTTGCACCAGCCATGCTTGCTGTTGTACGAGAACATGCGGGGATCCAGTTCCGGATAGCTCGTGCCGCAGACCGGACAGGCACGCTTGGTCGAAAACACCTTCGTTTCGCCCACGTGCCCGGTGTTCTTGCCTCCCTGCATCGCGTCGTGCAATCCATCGAGCGGGGCCAGCAGATGCATGACCCCCTTGCCGAGTTCGAGTGTCTGCTCCAGCAACGCGCGCAGTTCCGCCTCATTGTCCGGCGACACGACGATATCGCCCACCGGTAACTCAATCGTGTGCTCGCGGAAGCGGTCCAGGCGTGGCCACGGATCGACCGGCAGGAACTCGCCGTCAACGCGCAGATGCGTGTTGCCACGCGCCTTGGCCCACTTGGCCAGATCGGTATAGACACCCTTGCGGTTGACTACCAGCGGCGCCAGCAAACCCACGTGCTGGCCGCGATGATCGCGCATCAGCTGGGCGACGATCGATGCCGGACTCTGTGAAGTCACGGGCGCGCCATCGTGCACGCAATGCTGGATGCCGAGCTTGACGTAGAGCAGCCGCAGGAAGTGCCAGACCTCCGACGTGGTGGCCACTGTGCTCTTGCGCCCGCCACGCGACAGCCGCTGCTCGATCGCCACCGTGGGTGGAATGCCATAGACCGCATCCACTTCGGGCCGCCCGGCCGGCTGCACGATCGAACGCGCATAGGCGTTGAGGGACTCCAGATAGCGGCGTTGTCCTTCGTGGAACAGGATGTCGAACGCGAGCGTCGACTTGCCCGAACCCGATACCCCGGTGATGACATTGAATTTGCCGTGTGGGATATCGACGTTGAGCGACTTGAGGTTGTGCTCGTGGGCATTCACGATACGCACGACGTTTTCGCCCTCGATGGCGCGGCGCGCCCGCGCGGCCTGCACCGCCGCCTGCAGTGGCAGGCCATGTTCCGCAGTCTCGGCGCGCTCCGCCGCCAGCGTGCCGGCCTCGCCCAATGCCCCGTCATAGTGGATCAGCGCGCGGCCGGTATGCGATTCGGCACACGCCCGGACGTCATCCGGAGTCCCCACGCAGACCACCTCGCCGCCGGCGTCGCCACCTTCCGGACCCAGATCGACGATCCAGTCCGAAGCACGGATCACGTCCAGGTTGTGCTCGATGACGATCAGCGAATGGCCGCCGTCGAGCAGCTTGCCGAAAGCCCGCATCAGCTTGGCGATATCGTCGAAGTGCAGCCCGGTGGTTGGCTCGTCGAACATGAACAGGCGCTTCGGCAACACCACCGCCTTGCGGTTCTTGACCGGCTGGGCCTGCGCCGCCTCCGCCAGAAAGCCGGCCAGCTTGAGGCGCTGCGCCTCGCCGCCAGACAGTGTCGGCACGGGCTGCCCCAGCTTGACGTATTCCAGGCCGACGTCCGCAATCGGCGCCAGCACCCGCAACACGGCAGGATCGCTCTCGAACAGGGCCGTCGCCTCGCTGACCGTCAGCTCCAGCACGTCGGCCACGCTCAGGGCGCGTGGCGCCTGGCCGCGCGCGGCACGCTCGATCTTGACTTCCAGCACCTCCGGGCGATAGCGCGTGCCATCGCAATCGGGGCAACGCAGGTAAACATCCGAGAGAAACTGCATCTCGACGTGCTCGAACCCCGAACCACCACAGGTCGGGCAACGGCCATCGCCAGAGTTGAAACTGAAGGTGCCAGCCGTATAGCCGCGCTGCAGTGCCAGCGGCGCCTTGGAAAATAACTTCCGGATCTCGTCGAACGCGCCAACGTAACTGGCCGGGTTCGAGCGAGCCGTCTTGCCGATCGGCGACTGGTCGACGAAGACCACGTCATCGACCTGGTCCGCCCCAACCAGTTCGCGAAACACGCCCGGCGACTCGGTAGCCTTGCCGAAATGGCGTGCCATGGCCGGATACAGGACGTCTTGCAGCAGCGTCGATTTGCCCGAGCCCGACACACCGGTCACACAGACCAGGCGATTGAGCGGGATCTCGACCGTGACGTCCTTGAGGTTATGCTCGCGCGCCCCTTCCAGCCGCAGACGCGGCGTGGCGGCGTCGATCGGGCGCAATTGCCAGTCCGACGTGTCCGTCACGCGGCGGCGTCCGCCGAGGTAGTCCCCGGTGAGGGTCCGCTCCTTGCGGATGGCCTCTGGCGTTCCGTCGAAGATGATCATGCCGCCACGTTCGCCCGGCCCCGGCCCCATGTCGATCAGGCGATCCGCGGCCAGCATCACGGACGGGTCATGCTCCACCACCACCAGCGTATTGCCAGCGTCGCGCAGGCGATGCATGGCTTCCACGATGCGGTTCAGATCACGCGGATGCAAGCCGATACTGGGCTCGTCGAGCACAAACAGCGTATTGACGAGCGAGGTGCCTAGCGCCGTGGTCAGGTTGATCCGCTGCACTTCCCCGCCCGAAAGCGTGCGGCTCTGGCGGTCCAGCGTCAGATAACCCAGACCCACATCGCACAGGTATTTGAGCCGTGTGCGGACCTCCGCCAGCAGCAGCTTGAGCGCATCGTCGAGCAGCGCCGACGGCAGCGTCAGGTCGTCAAAGAAACGCCGGATGCGCGCGATCGGCATCAGCATCAGGTCGTGCACGGTCAGGCCGGGTAGCGCTTCCAGTTGGGAGCGGCTCCAGTCCACGCCGCGCGGCAGGAAACGCTCGGCCGGCGGCAGCACGGCGTTAGCGTTCCCGGTGCTCCCCAGGCGCCACTGCAGCGCCTCGGTTTTCAGGCGGGCACCGCCACAGGTCTCGCACGGCGTGTAGCTGCGGTACTTCGACAGCAGCACGCGGATATGCATCTTGTAGGCCTTCGACTCGAGGTAGTTGAAGAACCGCATCACGCCGTACCACTGCTTGTTCCACTGCCCGTTCCAGTCGGGGGACCCGTGGATCACCCAGTGCTGTTCGGCTTCGCTGAGCTGGTTCCACGGCAGATCTCGCGGGATGCCGGCCTTGGCCGCGTAGCGCATCAGATCGTCCTGGCACTCCTTCCACGCGGGGGTCTGCATCGGCTTGATCGCCCCATCGCGCAGCGACTTGCGGACGTCAGGAATCACCAGCCCCAGATCGACACCGATCACGCGCCCAAATCCACGGCAGGCATCGCACGCGCCATAGGCGGAATTGAACGAGAACAGCGCTGGCTGGGGGTCCGCATAGCGGATATCGCTTTCCGGACAATGCAGCCCGGTCGAGAACTTCCAGACCGGCCCTTCACCCTCGTCCGTCACCACATGCACGCTGACGCGGCCGCTGCCACGCTTGAGCGAGGCCTCGATGGCCTCTAGCGCCCGCGCCTTCTCCACGTTGCCAATGCGGAAACGGTCCGCCACCACGTCGAGCACCTTGCGATTTCCGGTCGCCGACTCGACCACGCGCTGGCCGTGCACCCGGGTGTATCCGCTGACCGAGAGCCATTGGGCGACTTCTTCCTCGGTGGCCGATTCCGGCAGCTCGACCGGGAACGTCAGCACCAGCCGGGCATCGGCAAACGGCTGCCCCGTGCTCGTCCGGGCCACCAGTTCCGCATAAATCGTCTCTGGCGAGTCATGCCGGACCGGCAACGCGGTCTGCCGGTCGAACAGTTCCGCCGCGCGCGCGAACAGCAGCTTCAGGTGATCGTTGAGCTCGGTCATCGTGCCGACCGTGGACCGCGAGCTTCGCACCGGATTCGTCTGGTCGATCGCGATGGCCGGCGGGACACCATCCACCTTGTCGACCTGGGGCCGATCCATGCGATCCAGGAACTGGCGCGCATAGGCACTGAACGTCTCGACGTAGCGACGCTGGCCTTCGGCGTAGAGCGTGTCGAACACCAAGCTCGACTTTCCCGAACCGGACGGCCCAGTCACCACGGTCATCTGACCCGTGTGCAAGTCGAGATCAACGTCCTTGAGATTGTGCTGACGGGCGCCGCGAATGCGAATGGTGCCGGAATCTGACAATTTATCCTCTCTAATCAGATAGTTGGAGGCGATAACTGAAGGGATACCTTACCTTCGTTGTGCCTCACTGACCGCGTGGTCGGCATAACTATACTGTATAAACGTACAGTCATCCTGACAGGATACAGACAAGATTGTCGAGAACCTCGGCGGGTCGCAGGCAGACCTCCGGCCCTACCTCAGCCTCCCTTCGGCAGCTTCCAGCCCGGCCGGATGAAGTGGCAGGTATAGCCGTTCGGGTACCGCTCCAGGTAGTCCTGATGTTCCGGCTCGGCATCCCAGAACGGTCCGGCCGGTGCGATTTCGGTCACGACCTTGCCAGGCCATAGTCCGGACGCATTCACGTCGGCCACGGTATCTTCCGCTGTCTGCTTCTGTTCGTCATTCAGGTAATAGATCGCCGAGCGATAGCTCGTCCCCACATCGTTGCCCTGGCGATTCTTCGTGGTGGGGTCGTGGATCTGGAAGAAGAACTCCAGGATCTGGCGATAGCTGATCTGGCTCGGATCGAAGGCGATCTCGATGCCCTCGGCGTGTGTGCCGTGATTGCGATAGGTTGCATTCGGCACGTCGCCGCCGGTGTAGCCCACCCGGGTGGACAGCACGCCGGGGTACCGCCGCAGCAGGTCCTGCATCCCCCAGAAGCAGCCGCCGGCGAGGATTGCGGTTTCGATTTGCGTCGTCATACTCGGGTCCTTTGCATCGCGTGGCGTAGAGGCCAGTAATATACGCACACCGCGTCGAATCCGCTCATGGTCACAAAGTCCCCACAGCGCGCGCAGGCTATCGTCACGAGCCTGCGGCGTGACATCGCATCCTGCACCCAATGTGCTGCCGATCTGCCTGCCGGCCCGCGGCCCGTCGTGCAGTTCAGCGCCACGTCTCGCATCCTGATCATCGGTCAGGCACCGGGCTCGCGGGTACATGCCAGCGGCATTCCGTTCGATGACCCCAGCGGCGACCGCCTGCGCGAATGGACGGGGCTGAGCCACGATGCGTTCTATGATGCATCGCGCGTGGCGATCATGCCGATGGGCTTCTGCTACCCCGGCAAGGGTCCGAGCGGGGACCTCCCGCCACGCCACGAGTGCGCACCGCTCTGGCACGACGCCATCCTGCAGCTCCTGCCGGAAGATCGTCTGACCCTGCTCGTTGGCAGCTACGCCCAGGCTTATTACCTGCAAGGCGAAGTCGGCGCCACGATGACGGAGATCGTGCGCGACTTCCGCCGCTTCGGCCCCAATCTGTTTCCGCTGCCTCACCCTTCGTGGCGCGTTGTCGGCTGGATGCGCAAGCAGCCCTGGTTCGAAGCCGAATTGCTGCCAGCGCTGCAGGCGGCCGTGCGCGCCAGGCTATGAATTAGCGGGATTCGACCTAGCCGAGCGGCAGCGCCGTGCTATACAGCACCTGCTTCAGCGCGAAGCTCGAACGAATGCTCGCCACACCGGGGATGCGGGTGATCTGGTCGATGATCAACCGCTCAAGCGCTTCCACGTCGGGCACCACTACACGCAGCAGGTAGTCAGCGTCTCCGGACATCAGGTAGCACTCCATCACCTGTGGCAACGCGGCGATTCGCCGCTCGAACGTATCGAGCGTTTCCCGTCGCTGCTTGTCGAGCGACACGGAGATGAACACCACTACTTTCAGGCCCAGCCGACGCGCGTCCAGCAGCGTGACGCGCCGCGAGATCACGCCGATCTTCTCCAGACGCTTCACACGCGCCAGGCATGGAGACGGCGAGAGACTGACCCGGCTGGCCAGCTCCACATTGGTCAGGCTGCCATCACGCTGCAGTTCGCCGAGAATCCGGATGTCAGTGGCATCGAGTTCGATGTCCAGCATGTCATGCTTCCATGGTTTTACATTGCAGCATTCTATGCCGTATTGAACGACTGCAGCAGTGCGATCCGGTTACTGATGCCGGGCGATGAATCGTAGACTTTTCGCAAACGATCTCTCTCGCTTCGCATGTCCGCTACCGCCCCGTCCAGCGCCACTTCCCGGGCCCCGGCCACCGCCGGATTCCGCTCTTTTCTGCCATTGATTGGTGCCGTCGTCATCTGGGGCGGTAATTGGCCAGTCATGAAGATGGGACTGGCCCACATCAGCCCGCTCTGGTTCGCTGCCTGCCGATTCGGCTCGGCCGCGCTGATCAGCTTCCTCGTGCTCGGCGCCCTGCGCAGGCTCCGCCTGCCCTCGCGGCAGGAATGGCCGTTGGTGATCGGCGTCGGCCTGCTGCAGATGGGCGCATTCACGGCGCTGGCGTTGTGGGCGCTGCAGTACGTGCCGCCGGGCCGCGCATCGGTAATTGCGTATGCGACCGCCATCTGGGTGATCCCGCTGTCCTCGCTGGTGCTCGGCGAGCGGCCATCGCGCCTGCAATGGCTGGCGACCGCATTCAGTTACGCCGGCATCGCCGTGATCGTCGCTCCGGCGCTCGGCGGCTGGGAACTGCACACGGTGATGGGCCTGACGATGCTGCTCGGGGCATCACTGGCGTGGTCGGTCAGCATCATTCAGTTGCGCGCAAATCGTGCAATCCGGCTCGGCGCGGACATGATCCCCTGGGAATGCGCCGTGGCAACCGTCCCGCTGATTGCCCTTGCCTGGTTGCGAGATGGCGCGCCCGACCTGGGCGCGATGGTCGACATCTGGCCCGTGATCGCCTATACGGGGCCGCTCGCCACCGCGCTGACCTTTATCGTCGTGCTGAACGTGACGCAGTCATTGCCGCCGGCCGCCACCTCGATTGCCATGCTTGGTGTTCCGGTGATCGGGCTGGTGCTGTCGACCGTGGCATGGCACGAACAGATCTCGCTCGATCTGTCGATCGGCCTCGCGCTGATCGGAATGGGCGTGGTGACTACCGCGCTCGCGCCCCGGCTCGGCAGGCTGGCTGCCCGCTAGAGCCCAGTCAGGATCAGGGTTCGACTGACGGCTCGCGCTTCAGCGTGCGCAGCACGAAGGTCGAGTGGCTGTGCCGCAGGCCGGGAAGCTTGTAGAGCTTGTGGCGCAGGAATTCCTCATAGCCTTCCGTGCCTGCCACCGCCACCTTGATCAGGTAGTCGTACTCGCCCGTCAGCAGATGGGCCTCCAGCACTTCGGGCAACTGCGCCAGCGCCTCGCCGAATCGATTGAACATCTCGTCGTCGTGGCGATCGAGTGTGACTTCGATCAGCACCGTATCTGGCAAGCCCAGCGCCTTCTGGTTCAGCAGCGCGGCATAGCCACTGATCACGCCAGCGTCTTCCAGGGCCTTGACCCGGTTCCAGCAAGGCGTGGCGGACAGGCCGACACGTTCGGCCAGCTTCGCATTGGAGATGCGGCCGTCGCGACGCAATTCGCGCAGGATGCGACGATCGATCTCATCGAGTTTGAGCGGGTTGTTCACGGAAAATCGTACGCAGAAGATGTAATAACCTCCAATCTACATGATTGGAGATATTCATTCTGAAAATTGGCAGCCTGTGCAGAAAAATCAGAAGCCAATTTTGCGGACGCGCTGGTAAATTTACCGAACCGCTTACGCATCACTTACGCCTTGCTTCCGGACCCTGCCATGCCCCTGCCCACCCTCCAGCTCGCCCTCCGCCTCGATCGCGCCGACGTCTTCGGCAGCCTGGAATGGGTGCTTGCCAGCGCCCGTCGCACGGGGCTCTCACTGCGTCAGCTTCAGGTCGACAGCGAACGCGGCCACATGGCCAACCTGTGCTGCGAAGCGCCGGCGGCTGATCTGCTGCATCTGTTCGTGCGCCGAGTCGGCTATGGCGTTGAAGTCGAGGTTGTCGACGCCGAGTTCTCCGACGACGTCGACATGCTTCTGGCGGAAGATGGCGTTGAGGTCGAAGCCGAGGCCGCCCACGCCTGAGCCGCCAGGCCGGCGTCCCCGGCAGCTCCTGCGCCGCGACGTCTGGACCGCGTACTTCGAGTGGACCGTCAATGCCTTCGGGCTGTTGGCCGCCGGTGACTTGGAAGCGTGTATCCGCAAGCGCGCGCAGCGCGGCAACAGCGCACGCTCGCGGTGCAGCATGCGACCCCAACTGCGCGGGACAACTTTCGATATAAGTCAAGAAGGTCCGTTGCGTCGCTGTGTCGCATGGCGCACGGATACCCCTCTCCGTATCCTTGCGGTCGAGCCAAAAATTAAGCATCTCTGGCCCACGTTGAATCCTCGGCATGGGCCTATCGACCGCAAGCAATGCAACGACAAAAAAAATGGCGCCGCGCAGCGGCGCTTCCTGCCGCCGCACTGTCAGGTGTGGCCTTCGCCCAAGCCGTTCCGGCAAGCGTTCCTGCCGAGATTCCCACCCTTCCTCCTGTTACCGCCACGGCCGCCGCGGCGGGTTCGTTGACCGCTCCGGGCATCGCGCAGCAGCGCCAGTCATTGTTCCAGTCGGCCGGATCCGTGGGCTTTGTCGATGCCAACGCCTATAGCAACACGTACGCCAGCGATCTACGCGATGTGCTAAAGGATGCACCCGGCGTTTACGTGCAGGAACGGTACGGACAGGAGCTGCGGCTGTCGATCCGCGGCTCGGGGATTGCGCGCGGCTACCATACGCGCGGGCTGGAAATCCTGCAGGACGGCGTGCCGACCAACTTTGCCGATGGCAGCGGCGATTTCTATCAGATTGATCCGCTCGGCCTTTCGGCCGCCGAAGTCTATAAGGGCGGCAACGGGCTGGCGTATGGCAGCACCACCCTGGGCGGCGCCATCAACTTCACCACACCCACCGCGCTGACCGTCGACGCGCCGAACATGGTCCGACTGGATGGGGGCAGTTTCGGCACCGTGCGCGGCAGTGGCCAGGTGTCACGGCAGATCGGCAACTGGGACTTTCTGGTCAACGCCACGGTCAGCCATTCCGACGGCTATCGCAATCACGAACGCGGCCAGTACGAGCAGCTCAACGCCAATCTCGGCTACCGGTTCAGCCCGGCGGTGGAGACGCGCTTCTACTTTGGCGCCTATGTCGTCGATCAATTGCTGCCCGGCACACTCTCTCTGAACGATGCGCTGAACAATCCGCGCATGGCATCGCCGAGCGCGCTGGCGGGCGACCAGGCGCGCAACACGCGCACCGAGCGCCTGGCCAATGTCACCACCATCAAGCTCGACAGCGGCCAGATCGATTTCACTACCTGGGCGATCCACAAGAGCCTGTATCACCCGATCTTCCAGGTGATCGACCAGGACTACTGGACCTATGGCTTCGCGCCCCGCTACACGGGCGAATTCGCGCTTGGCGGCATGCGTAACCAGTTGATCGCCGGGATGCGATTCTTCGGCGGCAACAACGACGCGCGCCAGTACGTCAACGTCAATGGCAATCGTGGCGCGCAGACGCTGAATTCGGCGCAGGATGCCTACAACTACGAGCTCTATCTCGAAGACCGCCTCTATGTGCTGCCCACCGTGGCGCTGATGGCTGGCGCCAAGGCGTACCGCAACCGCCGCGAGTACAAGGACTACGGTGGCTTGCCCACCAACCCAACGCCGAAGTCGGACGCCACGACCTACAGCGGCGTGAATCCGAAGTTTGGCGTGCTGTGGGAACCGAAGAAGAACGTCCAGGCGTTCATCGATATCACCCGTAGCGCCGATGTGCCCGATTTCACGGACCTGAACCAGACGATCGGCATGACACAGCAGTTCGTGCCACTGGCCGCCCAGCATGGCTGGACGCTGGAACTCGGCACGCGCGGCCAGCAGGACCGTTTCGGATGGGACCTGACGCTGTACCGTTCTCTGGTGCGCGACCAACTGCTTCAGTACACGGTCAGCCCCGATATCCCCGCGTCAACGTTCAACGCGAACAAGACGACCCTGCAAGGCGTGGAGCTTGGCGCGAATGTAGACGTGCTACGCAACGTGTTCGGCAGCGGCGACAAGGTCAATGTGTCCCAGCTCTGGAACTACAGTGACTTCCGCTTCGACAACGATCCTGTCTATGGCAACAACCGGATCGCCGGGGTGCCGCAGCACGTGCTGCGCACGACGCTGTCCTATAGCCGAAACTCGCGCCTGCGCGTGGCGGGCACGATCGACTGGGTGCCGACCGGTGCATGGGTGGATTACGCCAACACGCTCAAGGTACCAAGCTACGTGCTATTCGGTATTGAGGCGAGCTACGAGTTCGAGCGTGGCGTGACGCTGTTCCTCGATGCCCGCAACCTGACGGACAAACGCTATATCAGCGATTTCAGCACCGTCACGGATGCGCGGACGGCCAATACCTCGGTGTTCTATCCGGGCAGCGGCCGTGCGTTCTACGCGGGGATCAAGTACAAGTTCTGAGTGCGGGCATTGTGCCTATTGCGCTCGGATGCACTGCACTCGGATGAGGGCTTCGCCACGCCCTTGCCGGGCGTGGCGCGGGAAATCAGTTCACGCGCTGGACGGCGGGCGGCATCCACTTGCCATCGAGCACCACCTGGTCCGGCCAGTAGGCTCGCAGCATCAGGTTGAAGGCGTCGGGCGGCGCCGGCAGCCAGTTGGATACCTTGCGCTCGTCGGGCCGTTCGTACTGAATATAGATGTCCAGAGAGCCATCGCGGTTGTAGCGGAGGCGATCACGGCTGCCAATCGCGTAGCGCTGCATCGAATTGCTGACGAATGCCTGCTTGTCGTTGTACATCGTCAGCGACCAGAACGCCTTCACCGGCGGCAACTGTGACTTGTCGAAGTGCAGGACGTAGCGGCTGCCACCATCGAACGGGCGGCCCATCGCATCGGCGCGCGCGGTCGGGTAGATCGCATCCTCGGGCAGATTCGCGCCCAGACCGAACATCGCCACCACAGCGCGGCGGCCATAATCCGTGCCATACACCCCGATATCACGCTGGACGCGCCAGCCCATATTGCCGGCAGCGCTCTTGCGCCCATTGGCCTTGATCATCGTCAGCGCGGCGGACGCACCCTCCTGCACGGCGCGCGCCGTCGAAGGCTCGAGCACGGTGGTCTTGAACGGCTGACCGGCCTTGATGCCCATGCGTTGCATCTTCTCCACCATCGCGGCGTCATCGGCTGCGGGCGGGTTGGCAGGCAGCAGCGCGGCCAGACGGGTAAAGAATGCCTGGGCGTCCATCGCCGCCACCTGCTCGGCCGGCGGCGTCTCCGTATCGATCATCGCTGCGCGCGGCACGGGCTGCACTGCGGTACGGCTGCCCTTGCGCCACGCCGACAGCGGCACCAGGCGGAACTGATCCTGCAGCCGGTGCACGTTCGCATAGTCCTGCTTGCCATTGGTCTGAATCCGACCAATCAGCCAGGCCATATCGGTGGGCGATTTGATCTCCTTCACACCCTTGGGCAACTGCCCCTGCCAGTTCGGGCCGACGATCGCGAAGACACCACGCTTCGTGCCAGTCGTACGCTTGCCCGGCGACGCGAAGACATTGGTCCAGGCGTCGAGCATCGGCATCAGGTAATAGCGGCCGCCGGTATCGGGCACGGACAGCACCATCGGCTCCTTCGACAGGTCCAGCCACGCCGACGAATACAAGGTGTCGGCATTCGGGCTGACAACATCGGTAAAGGCCGCATCCGGGAAGGCGCGCTTGTGACCGAATGTATTGACCGGCACCTTGGCCGTCGCCACCTCACGCGTAACGTCCATTAGAACGAGCGGATAGGCGTAGGTGAACACCTCGGCCGAGAGGGTTTTCATCGCTTGATCGGATGGCGGCTGTTCGACGGCCGAATCAGCTGCCGGACGCTCCGACGTGGACGAGCAAGCGGAAAGGAAAACGGCAAGCGCAACTGCGCCCGCCAATCTGCGGATGGATGAATTCATGACCCCGTTTCCCATGGGAATGGCGGCCTTCCGGGCATCAGCAGGGGCGCGAGTTGCTCCGGAGGCGCATCTGATAGGGACGAATAATGTGCTTCCGGGTTGGCGGCTGTCAATGGCCCCGGCGAGTGGTTGCGCGGGGAAACGTACATTGGGGTTGGCTTCGGCAGGGACTGTGCAAGGCCGCAGGATGCTGTGGGTACTTGCCGGTTCGTGCCCTGTGGACCGAATGCACCCACAGATATTCAGGCGAAAGCGATGTCTACATGAGGCGCACAAACCCAAGTGCCGATCCAAGCGTTCTCAAATTGAACGACGCGGCCTTTAGGGCACATGTTCTCAGGCGAGCGAAATGCCATTTGGCATCGAAGGGCCGGCGACTAATCTCAGGGCTTATAAGCCCTGACAGAACGACTTGAGGGCAACTGCGCTATCCAGCGTCGCCGCGCTCTCGCAGTTGTTCGAATCAGGATGCCCGCCAGCCAAACATCGTTTCACCGCCTCTGCTTTGCGCCATGGATTGCCGCAGCGGCCACCGCATACGAGTCGGTCATCGTCTTCAGTTGCGTCAACCGAGCACAATCGAGTCGGACATACCTTCGCGCGCAACCCAAAATGAAAAAGGGCTTCCATTTCTGGAAGCCCTTTTAATAGGTGGCGCGGCTGGCAGGATTCGAACCCACGACCCCTTGGTTCGTAGCCAAGTACTCTATCCAACTGAGCTACAGCCGCACGCGAGGCCCGAATTGTATCGCAATTCGCATCGCGCGCAAGTACTTCGTGAAAATTATTTCTCGAAGACCAGATACTCCCTCGTCAGACACTGCCTCGACACTGCCACCGCCATCCCTTACCAGCGGTACCTGGCACCCAGTGTCCCGCCCGCGTTGCGTCCTGCGCGCGCCTTGACCCAGAGCTTCAGGCCGGTGGTCGAATTGCTGTGCGCGCCGACGTTGAAGGACAGCAGACCACGCAACAGATCGGTGTCGATGCGCGTGCCGTTGATGTTGATGGTGCGTGCGCGATTGTCCTGCCACCAGTCCGCTTCGACGAAGGGGTAGACACCATTCAGGCGCGTGGGCGCGGAGCTATACAGCCGCACGGCCAGCCCGGTGGCATTGGCCTCGCCCGGTGGCGCGTCCCAGTTGCCGGGTACCGGCGCCATGCCAGGACGGTATGCCATCTCGACACGGGACTGCAGGGTCGGACCGGATCCGTTACGCGACAGCGGCGTATCCATCGCCAGTGCCATGGTGCGCGTGCTGCCATCGACGAACCCGGTTGCCGTTGTCATGTCATCGAGATGCAGCATCGCCGGGCGCGCTCCGGCCCGGTACGTTTCGACCTGCCGATCGATCGGTCCCGCACTGCCCACGACCTCATGCTCGCCGCCGGGCACCGCCATCTGCTCCGAAGCCAGCACGTCAACAGGCGCAGGCTGATCAGGATCGTCGTCCGCGGCCACCATACGAGGTGGCTCAAGCGATGGGGATTCCGGTGTGGTGGCTTTCGCAGGCGACGTGCCCGCGTCGCGTTTGTCCTGGACAATCGATGGCGGCGTATCCGCGCCCGGCGGCCCGCTCGCAAGTTCCTCGGCGCAGGCCGCGGCGCTCGCAAGCAGCACGATCAGGAAGCCCAGATGGAGACAGGAATGGTGCCCTGGGTGCGTGCCGACACAGCGCTCCCAGCCGGGACAATGCCCGGCGCCCTCCCCTCTCCCGCACGTGAACAGTACGGACATGGCAACCACCTTGCCGGGCGTTATTGAATCGTGCCCGATCAAACTGGAGCATAGGTCAAAGCCAGCCTGTCAGTTAGACCGTAATGCGGGTTGCCGGACGGGGGCGGCACGGTGTGGCGCGCCGTGAGAATTTCTCCTGACAGTGTCAGCCATTCTTCCTGGAGCCGGCCCTCTTAGGCCTCGGGCGGAGAAACGAAAAAAGCCCCGCTTGCGCGGGGCTTTTCTGAATTTGGTGCCCAGAAGAGGACTCGGTCACCCATGCGCGACCCCGGGTTGCGCTTGCAAGCGCAACCTTTTCTCGTCCTCGCGAAAGGCCCTCAAGGGCCTTTCTTTCCGGGCGGAGAAACGAAAAAAGCCCCGCTTGCGCGGGGCTTTTCTGAATTTGGTGCCCAGAAGAGGACTCGAACCTCCACAGTGTTGCCACCGCTAGGACCTGAACCTAGTGCGTCTACCAATTCCGCCATCTGGGCTTCGTTTCGCTGCATTGCTGCTGCGATGCGAAGAAAGAGATTATGCTGAGCAAGACGATCTCTGTCAACACAAAATTCATCGATTCTTCAAAAAAACTCTCCATACCGTCATGCCCGGTGTAGCTGGAAGTCGACTTTGGCCGGTCGCCCCTCGAGCGCCAGCATTGCGGTGGCCGGCGTCGTGCGGGCAACGACTTTCCCTGCCCGCATCACCACCAGCCGGGTCGCGCGCAGGCGGAGCGCCTCCACCGGGTCCCGCGCCTGCAGCAGCACCAGATCGGCGCGGCAGCCCGGCGAAATCCCATAGCCTTCGAGACCCAGGATACGTGCCGGCGTTTCTGTCACAGCGGTGAAACACGCGCGCATGGCGTCCAGCCCCGTCATCTGCGCGACATGCAGACCCATGTGGGCCACCTCGAGCATGTCGCCCGAGCCAAGGCTGTACCAGGGGTCCATCACACAGTCGTGACCGAAGGCCACAGGAATGCCGGCGGCAAGCATCTCGGGCACGCGCGTCATGCCGCGCCGCTTGGGATAGGTATCGTGCCGCCCCTGCAGCGTGATGTTGATCAGCGGATTGGCGATGGCCGATACGCCGGCCTCTCGCATCAGCGGCAGCAGCTTGGAGACGTAGTAGTTGTCCATCGAATGCATCGACGTCAGATGCGAACCCGTGACGCGTCCCTGCAACCCCAGCCGTACCGATTCGCTCGCCAGCGTCTCGATATGGCGCGACATCGGGTCGTCGCTTTCGTCGCAATGCATGTCCACGCGCAACCCGCGCTCGGCGGCTTCCTCGCAGAGCATCTTCACCGACGCCGCCCCGTCGGCCATCGTGCGCTCGAAATGCGGAATGCCGCCCACCACATCGACACCAAGGTCCAGCGCGCGGCGAAGGTTGTTGAGCGCATCTGGCGCGCGCAACAGACCGTCCTGCGGAAATGCCACGAGTTGCAGATCCAGGTAGGGCCTGACGCGCTCGCGCACGTGCAGCAGCGCCTCCGTGGCCAGCAGGCGCGGATCGCACACATCCACGTGGGAACGGATCGCCAGCAGCCCTTTGGAGACGGCCCAGTCGCAATACGCCAGCGCGCGCTCGACGATGGCATCCTGCGTAAGCAGCGGCTTCAGTTCCCCCCACAGCGCGATGCCCTCGAGCAGCGTGCCGGACTGGTTCACGCGCGGCAGACCATATGACAGCGTGGAGTCCATATGGAAGTGCGCGTCGACGAACGGCGGCGAGACAAGCTGCCCAGCGGCGTCGATCTCCTCTCCCGCCGTTGCCGCGATCCGTGGCTCCACCGCCGCGATCCGGCCGTTGGCAATGCCGATATCGATATCGGTACGTCCGTCAGGCATATTGCAGCGGCGCAGGATGGTGTCGAACATGAGGTGTCCCTTGTGATCCCGATGGCGGTGACGTGGCAATGGTAGACGAAGACTGCATGGCAACTGCCACGCATGATGCTGGATCAGGCCAGCGAGGCTTTCTGATCCAGCCCGCAGCCACGCAGCAGCAACGCCACCAGGTGCTCGGTGGCGCGTTCGAAGTCCTCGGTGTCGAGCTGGCTGACGCCCAGTACGGCGCAGACCTGGGCATCGAAGTCCGCGTAGGTCTGCGTGGCGGCCCAGATCGTGAAGAAGAGGTGATAGGGGTCGACCCGGGCCATCTGACCGTCTTCGATCCACGAGCGAATCACCATGGCCTTGCGCGTCACCAGTTCGCGCAACGCTTCACGCAGCACGCCGCCGATCTCAGGGGCGCCGTGCAGCAACTCGTTGGCGAACACGCGCGACGCGTCCGGATGGCTGGCCGACAGCCGCATCTTGGCGCGGATGTACTGCTCCAGCGCCACGCGCGGCGCATGGTCGGCGCTGATGATATCGGTCTCGGATAGCCAGAGCTGCAACGTGTGCGCCAGCACGGCACGGTACAGCGCCTGCTTCGTCCGGAAGTAGTAGTGCAGGTTCGACTTCGGCATGCCGGCCTGCAGCGCGATGTCGGCCATCGTGGCCCCGGCGAACCCCGCGCGCGCGAACACGTGTTCCGCGGCGCGCAGGATCTGCGCCTCGTTCTCCTGCCGGATACGGCCTCCCGATTCGCGCACGGGTGGCGCAAGCGCCGGCGCGCCCATCATTTTGTGCCGTAGAGCCGGTCGCCGGCGTCACCGAGACCGGGCACGATATAGCCGTGCTCGTTAAGTTGCTCGTCGATGGCCGCCGTGACGATGCACACATCGGGATGCGCCGCCTGCAGCGCGCGCAATCCAGGCCGCGACGCAATCAGGCAGACATACTTCATGGTGGTCACCCCCGCTTCCTTGAGACGGTTCAAGGCGGCGATGGCCGAGTTGCCCGTGGCCAGCATCGGGTCGACGACGATCACCATCCGCTCGCCGATGTCCTCGGGCATCTTGAAGTAGTACTCGATCGGCTCCAGCGTCTCGGGGTCGCGGTACAGGCCGATATGACCCACGCGAGCAGCCGGCAGCAGTTCCAGCATCCCGTCGAGAAAGCCGTTGCCGGCACGGAGGATCGATACCAGACAGAGCTTCTTGCCGGACAGCACCGGCGACTGCATGGGCGCGATCGGCGTGCGGATCGAGATGATCTCCATCGCCAGGTCGCGCGTGGCCTCGTAGGTCAGGAGCTGGCTGATCTCCCGCACCAGGCGCCGGAAGTTGTCGGTGGTGGTGTCCTCGTTGCGCACGAGTGTGACCTTGTGCTGCACCAGTGGATGATTCACGACCATGACCGAAGGCGACGTGGCCTTATCGGGGTTGACATAGGTCTCCGCGGCCGCAGCCGCGGCTGGCAGATCGTTCATGGTGCGCTCCTTGAGTGACAAACTCTCGTGAAGTTCGGGCAAGGCGGCCCTTGGGCCCGCCACGCCTGGGGCTGCCAGCGAATCGTTTCCGTTGTCTGCTGTCTGTTAGCTGCTGCCTGCTTCCGTGCGTTCGATCCATGCGCGACGCGCTAGAACACGGTGCCGTCGCTCTGTATCGCGAACGGTGGCGGCCCGCCCGGTGGACGCCGCTGCGCCGCGACGCGCCGCCCCGCCGCCCACGTGCCGCCCTCGAGCACACGTGCCAGCGGGAAGTCCGCCTCGCTCAAACCGAGCGCCTGCCGCACGCCATCGGCGATCAGGTCCAGCCCCGTCACGGTCAGCGCGCGCCATTCGACGATCTCCGGCTCATCCACCGCGTGCGCGCGGCTGGCGAACGTGGCATCGCGCGGCACCATCAGTTCGAAGTCGTACAGCAAGCCACCATTGCGGTACTCGGGCAGACCCGTCAGCGCATCGAGCCCGGTCACGGTCAGCCCCGCATCCTCCAGCGGCTCCAGCAACGAATAGGTCAGCCATTGCGTGAGTTTGTGGAACGGCACCATGCCCTCGGGCGCCGCCGGATGCCGCCAGCAATCCCCGAGCGAGATCCCCTGGATCTGCAGCCGGCCTGGCCACACAGGGCCCAGCGCCACCAGCAGCGTGCGCAGCACGAAGCTCGCTTCGATCCGCCCTTCGCGCGCATGCGAGGCCAGATAGTCATACAGGTTGCCGAGCCGTGCCGGACTGCCAAATACCGCCGGTGTGTCCTGCATCACCTCGCCGAGCCGGCGCAGAAGTCCCGCGCGCCCTTCCAGGCCGACCAGCGGATTGTGCTGCGCTACCTGGAACGCCGAGGCAATGGTCGAGGCGTCGATGCGGCAGAGGCGGTCGGCGTCGGAACGTAACGGATCACCTTGCCCGGCGGAGAAGCCGCCACGCGCGAACAGGTCGAAGCTGGCCACGCCAAGTCCCTCCGAACGCGTCAGCATCATGTCGCTGGCCGCATCGCGGTAGCGCCAGTCGGGCCCGGCGCCCGCATCGAGCAGCACACTCGGGATCACCAGGTCTATACCGATCCGCGCGCGCTCCTCGCGATGCTCAGGGCCCGACATGCCCGCGCGCTCGCACAGGATCTGCCAGCGGTTGATCGTGGCCTGCCCCGGCCCGCCACTTTCGAAGTGGCGCCAACGGCTGTGATACGGCACCTGCAGCGTCGGATAGCGGCGGCGAATCGTCGCGGCCACATAGTCGGCGATCGCGTGAACGCGGTCCGGGTGCCACGTGAACAGCTCGGATTCCCCCGACGCCACGAAGTCCGTCACCACCGCGCAACGCGTTCGCACGGCTTCCGCACTGAGCAGCGCGGCCGCGGGATGATCGGGTGGAACGGGGCTATGCCAGCCGCTGCCCAAGCCATCGTCGCGTCCTGCCCTGCCTCCTTCCGGAAATTCAGTCATTCCTTCAACCCCCTGCCCTTTGCCTGGGCGAGTTCCTTGGCGTCAGGCGGCGTGTACCTGGAGAAATAACCCGCCGCCACCTTCGCATCGATTTCCACGCGCGCATCGGCCGGAATCAGGGACTCGGGAATCGCCACCTGCTCCACCACCTCGATACCCTGCGCCGTCAGCGCGCCATGCTTCATATTGCTCATCGAGGCCCAGCGATCGATCCTCCTGATCCCGAGCCAGTGAAATACATCCGGCATCAATTCCTGGAACCGCATATCCTGCACGCCGGCCACGCATTCGGTACGTTCGAAGTAGGTTTCGGCGCGGTCGCCGCCCACCTGGCGCTTGCGCGCGTTATAGACCAGGAACTTCGTCACCTCGCCAAGCGCGCGGCCTTCCTTCCGGTTATAGACCACCAGGCCCACACCACCCTGCTGCGCCATCTCGATACAAACCTCGATACCGTGCGCCAGATACGGGCGGCATGTGCAGATGTCCGACCCGAACACGTCGGAGCCATTGCATTCGTCATGCACGCGGCAGGCCACACGGGTGTCAGGCTGGCCCAGCTTCGTGACATCGCCGAAAAAGTAGAGCGTCATGCCGCCGATCGGAGGCAGGAACACCTTCAGATCGGGTCGCGTCACGAGCTCGGGAAACATGCCGCCGGTCTGCTCGAACAGGCTGCGGCGCAGCACGCTCTCCTTGATATTGAAGCGGCGCGCGATGCCGGGCAGGTACCAGACCGGGTCCACCGCCGCCTTGGTCACGCGCACGTCGCCATTGGCCTCGAGGATGTCGCCGTCGGGCTTCAGCCGGCCGGCCGAGATCGCGGCCATGAGTTCGGGCATGTTGATATGGGCACGCGTGATGGCGATGGTCGGACGGATGTCCACCCCGGCGGCGATGCGATCGGCGAAGACGGTGGAGACCAGGTGGCCCCAGGGATCCAGCGACACGATCCTGTCCGGATCGCCCCACTGCGGGTGCGGGCCGATGGCTTCGGCCGGGGATGTATCGGTCAGGTCAGGACGATGCGCGCGCTGCAGGCTGCCCGCCGCCACCGCCAACGCGCGATAGATCGCATAGGCGCCGGCGTGGGTACCGATAACGTTGCGCTGCGCGGGGTCCGTCAGGCTGGCAATGACTGGCCCCCGCTCGGCCGCCGTGGGTGCGCCCCAGTGAATCGGCTCGGCCGGCTTGTCGCGGCGTGTGTGCGAGGTCAGAACGATATGATCGGACATGGCAGCCTCGTCTCCCCGGATCGAAACCTGACCAGTTGGTCAGGTTTATATATCCATACTAGGCAATGGCCATGCCAACCCTCAACTGGGGTTGTTACCGTGGGTGACATTCCGCACGCACCGGACGGGTGCGAAATGCATGACGAGGGCGGTACATGCTGGTGCGCCCGCACCGGCATTGATTTGAGTACGTTGGCGCCGGCTGCTCAGGCCTGGGGCTTCTCGCCCCGCGTCCACTTGCGGCCGTGAATGCCTTCCTTGACGAACTCGATCACCGCGCGCAGCGGGCTGGCGGCTTCCACATAGCGATGGAACACGGCGCCAGCTACGTTGCTGGCGACCCACGCCAGCAACATCCCCAGCGCGTTGAGCATCGGCTGGCCCGGAGCGAAATGGAACACCAAGGCGTTCACTACCAGGCAGACCGGAAAGTGCACGAGGAAGACCGAGTAAGAGATCTTGCCGAAATATGCGGTGACGCGGCCACCCGGCCAATGCTCGAGCCAGCCCCCACGGCGGGAGATGGCCAGCACCAGCGCCGTGACCAGCGCGACGGCGATACGCAGGCGGAAGTCCATCGTCAGGGCCACCACGCCAACCGCGCCAAGCGCGATCAGGGCCACCGGAGAACGATCGGGGTTCGACGCCCAGTACGCCAGCGTGCCCATGCCGTAGGCGCCAAAGAAGTAGATCGCCCAGATATCCCAGGTGGCATCACGGTTGAACCAGAACAGCGAGGCCACCGCTAGCGCGGCCACGGTCGGCACGCCCAGCGGCAACGTATCGCGTGACACCGCGCGCGCCAACCAGAGCGCGAATACCAGCAGCGCGAACAGTTGCAGATCGATTGCGATATACCAGACGCCCGCGGACAGCGCGTCAACATCGAGGATGTTGTGCAGCAGCAGGATGTGCGCGATGACCTGCGTCAGGTGCGGCGCGGCGGGTATCGAGTCGTGATGCATCCACGTCCGCGCGATGGCGGCGCCGATGATCGCGACGAGCATCGCCACGGTGTAGGGCACGACGAGTTTCTGATAGCGGCGCCATACCGTGGAAAGCGGGCTCTGGGCGGTCAGGCGTCCGGCAGGAGCCAGGCTGCGCGCGGCAAGGAATCCACTGATGACCAGGAACACCTGCACCGCGATGCGCGCGTAGTCAGACAGCCATCCGATCAGGCCGGGGGCCAGAGATTGGGCGGCGTCGGACATCGGCCCATAGAAGGCCAGATGATGCAACACGATCAGCTGCGAGCTGACCGCCTTCAGCGCGTCTACACACGCCAAACGAGAAGGCCGGGGGCTCATTTGTTATATGTGAGATACAAAGTGGGGCGCATTGTACCTCCATTGTTGCGTTTCAAAATGTGGAGAGTGGGTAACGCATGTAAGCAGGTGTACTGCCCTCCTGCGTCGCATCGCTTTCGACTGAACTTCCGCCACTGGCACTAGCTTATGAAAAGAAAACACAAATTGCCGGTGGCATTTGGCCAAACCGCCCTTGTTTCTCGCGTGCAGACATACAGGTAGGGGCATGGTTGTTACTCCCCCGCGAGCAATAGCCTCATCGTTTGGGCAAGCTTTCTCGTCTCCATAAAAAATTCGTATGAATGGTATGGAAAAGAAGAATGCCCGGACTGTCACCAATATTCTCTCGGCAAGAGACTTGAATCGAGCCTGAGTACCCGTTGCGAGCGGCGCCCGCCATCAGGTCGAATGAGGCAACGAAACCTCCGGGATTTCGAAGCGCGATGAGCGCTTCGATCAATTTTCGCAGACGTTAAGCTATTTTCTACTGCGCTCGCTTGCATGATTCGCGCTTCGCGTCGCGCCACCCTGGAGCGACGGATCGCATCCGAATTGCACGTCTTCGCGCTCGGCGAGCCTCCCGGGTTAGGTTTTGGAGTATTGACGCCCTTTGGGTCGGCTTGTATAAAAGTTGCCGTACCCGCCACCTTCTGCAAGTGTTTTAGAAAAATAAGACTGTGGCATGGAACAACCTTGATCCGATTTTCCGGCAGACCGATGCCCGCGTGGCACGGCTTCCCAGGGACGCAACAAGGAGACAATTGTGGACGGACTGGAGACATTTCGGCAGGAGGCGCTTGCCTGGCTGGAAGCGAACTGCCCGGCGGAGATGCGCCAACCGGTGCGCAACGAGGACGACATCTGCTGGGGCGGGCGCAAGTTCCGCTATCAGTCCGATGCGCAGCGCCTGTGGCTGCAACGCATGGCCGAAAAGGGCTGGACCGTTCCGGAGTGGCCGACCCAATATGGCGGCGGCGGGCTCAGTCCGGCACAGGCCCGGGTGCTGCGTGCCGAGATGGCCCGATTGAACTGCCGGACGCCGCTGCAGAGCTTCGGCATCTCGATGCTGGGCCCGGCGCTGCTGAAGTACGGCACAGAGGCGCAAAAGCAGGAGCACCTGCCCAAGATCGCACGCGGAGAGATCCGCTGGTGCCAGGGCTACTCGGAGCCCAATGCCGGCTCCGACCTGGCGGCGCTGCAAACGCGCGCTGAGGAGCGCGACGGCCACTTTATCGTCAACGGCCAGAAGATCTGGACCTCGTACGCCGACAGGGCCGACTGGATCTTCTGCCTGGTGCGCACCGACTTCCAGGCGCAGAAGCACACGGGTATCAGCTTCCTGCTGTTCGACATGGAAACCCCCGGGGTCTCCACCCGGCCCATCGTGCTGATCTCAGGCAAATCTCCCTTCTGCGAGACCTTCTTCGACGATGTGAAGGTACCGTGCCACCAGTTGGTCGGCGAGCCGAACCGTGGCTGGGAAATCGCCAAGTATCTGCTGACGCACGAGCGCGAGATGATCAGCGCCATTGGCAGCCGCGGCTTCCGCGAGCCCATGGGTCGCCACGCAGCGAAAGTCATCGGCATGGACGCGCAGCGCCGCCTCGATGATCCGATGCTGCGCGCCCAGATCGCCCAGTTCGAGATTGACGAAGCCGCCTTTGCGGCCGCCGGCGAGCGGGCACGCGACCTGGCCAAGCAAGGCGAAGGAATGGCAGCGTTCTCTTCGGTGCTGAAGTACTACGGCGCGGAGCTGAACAAGCGGCGCTATGAGCTGTTGATGTCCGTCGGCGGCACTGACGCCCTGGAGTGGGAAGGCGAACGCAGCCAGGACGGCGCCCTGGCGCGGGGCTGGCTGCGCACCAAGGCCAATTCGATCGAGGGCGGGACCAGCGAGGTGCAGCTCAATATCGTCGCCAAGCGCCTGCTCGGGCTCCCGGGCGCCTGACGTACCGGCTCGCCCGTACCGCCACGCCTACCGCAGCCCAAAGACATCGAAGCCCTCGAAGCCCAAGGACCGTCAAAGCCGCCATGCCCATCGTATTCGACGACACGCAGGAAATGCTGCGCGACAGCGCCCTCGCCTTCCTGAAGGACAACGCCCCGATTTCCGCGCTGCGCACGCTGCGCGACACGCATGACCCCGTTGGATTCTCCCGGGATCTCTGGCGCCAGGCCGCCGAATTGGGATTCACCGGCGTGCTGATCGACGAAGCCTATGGAGGCAGTGGCCTCGGCGCGGTCGAGGCTGGCGTCATCGCCGAAGCTATCGGGGCCACGCTTGCGCCGGTGCCGTTCCTTTCCACCTCGGTGCTTGGCGCCTCACTGCTGGGGCTGTTCGGCAGCGACACGCAGCGAAGCGCGCTGCTGCCGGAGATGGCGTCGGGCCGCCACCTGACGGCGCTCGCGCTGGACGAGGGGAGCAAACACCGGCCAGAGCGCATCACCCTGCTGGCGCGACGCCATGGCGACGGGTACATGCTCGACGGCAGCAAGGTGTTCGTCGTCGACGGCCATGTGGCCGACACGTTGATCGTCGCGGCGAAAGACGCGCAGGCAGGGCCCGATGGCGACATCTCGCTGTTCCTGGTGCCGCGCGACAGCGCCGGCGTCCGCGTCGAACGCTGCGTGATCGCCGATGCCACCAATGCGGCACGCGTCAGCTTCGAAGGCGCCCGAGTTCCGGCCTATGCGCTGCTGGGCCGCGCCGGCAACGGCGCCGCGATGCTCGACAAGGTGCTCGACATCGCCCGCGCGGTGCTGTCGTCCGAACTGGTCGGTATTGCAGACGCCACGTTCGCGCGCACGCTCGCCTACCTGAAGGAGCGCAGCCAGTTCGGCAAGCAGATCGGCGAGTTCCAAGCCTTGCAGCATCGTGCCGCGCATCTGTTCGCGGAGATCGAACTCGCGCGTGCCGCGGTGCTGCAATGTCAGCAGCGGCTGGACACCGGCCGTTCGGATGGGCCGGAGCCGCTGGTTTGCGTGGCCAAGGCCAAGGCCGGCACCACCGCCACCCTGGCAGTGCAGGAGGGCGTGCAGATGCACGGCGGTATCGGCATGACCGACGAACTGGACATCGGGTTCTACATGAAGCGCGCACGCACAGCCCAGGAGTGGTTGGGCGACGCCAACTGGCAGCTCAACCGCTGGGCAGGGATGCGCGGCTACTGATCTGGCCAGCCCCCCCGCCACGACGCTGGCGGGGCACGACGCAACACCGAGGCGAAAGCGATCGCGCGGATGTCGGCATACGCCCATGCCGGTCGATCGCTCACAAGGAGGCAACATGTCTGCGGTATCGACTGTACGCGCCACCCCGGGAACGACATCGGCAGCAACATCGCCGCCCGGAATCCAGCCAGCATCGCTCAGGGGTCTGCCATGAGCGCCTACTTCGTGCGTCGCCTGCTGGCACTGATACCGACGCTACTCTTCGCCAGCATCATCGTGTTCACCATCGTGCGCCTGGTGCCCGGCGACGTGGTCGATCTCATGCTGAGTCAGAACGACATCAGCGCCGATGCCCTCACCCGCGAGCAACTGGTCCACGCGCTCGGGCTCGACCGTCCGATCTGGGATCAATACCTGCGCTGGGTCACCAATATCGTGCTGCACGGCGATCTGGGGCAGTCCCTGTGGCAAAGCGAGCCGGTCCTGAAAATGGTGATGGCCCGAATCCCGGCTACCTTCTCGCTAGGTGTGCTGGCCCTGTTCGTGGCACTGACGGTGGCACTGCCCATCGGCATCGTGTCGGCCACCCGCCAGGACAGCGCCGTCGACTACGTGGCACGGTCGTTCTCCATCCTGATGCTGGCCGTCCCCAGCTTCTGGCTCGGCACGATGGTGATCGTGTTCCCGTCAGTGTGGTGGGGATGGTCTCCCGACGTGCGCTACATCCCCTTTCTCGAAGACCCGGTGCAGCACGTGAAACAGATGCTGGTGCCAGCCATCGTGCTGGGCATGGCGCTGTCCGCCATCACGATGCGGATGACACGCACCATGATGCTGGAGGTACTGCGGCAGGACTATATCCGCACAGCCTGGGCCAAGGGACTGAATGAACGACAGGTCATCTTCCGCCATGCGCTGCGCAACGCACTGATTCCGGTGGTGACGCTCATCGGGTTGCAGGCACCGCTGCTGATCGGTGGCGCTGTTGTCATCGAACAGATCTTCGCGGTACCGGGCATGGGCCTGTTGCTGCTCGATGCCGTGCACCAGCGGGACTATCCGGTCATCACTGGCGTCTTTCTCGTGGTCGGCGTGGCGGTGATGCTGATCAACCTGCTCGTAGACCTGAGCTACGGCCTGTTCGACCCCAAAGTGAGGCACCACTGATGGCACACCCCTCCGTCGATCCACGCGCCGTGTCCCCTTCGCTCGTTACCGCCCAGGCGCCTCCCGCCTCGCGCAGGCGCTCCCGGTTTCCGATGATGCGCCGACTGTTCCGCGACAAGCCGCTCGGCGCGGCTGGTGCCGTGATCTGCGCGATCTTCTTGTTCTGCGGCATCTTTGCCGGCTGGCTGGCGCCATACGGTGTCAACGAAATCAACATGATGGCGCGGCTGCAACCGCCGTCATGGGCGCATCTCTTCGGCACTGACAACCTTGGCCGTGACATCTTCTCCCGCTGCCTGTATGGCGCGCAGCTGTCGGTGGTGATCGGCCTGTCGGCGGCCACGCTGGCCACGCTGGTTTCCCTCGTGCTTGGCATCCTGTGCGGCTATCTGGGCGGCAAGCTGGACCTGGTGGTGCAGCGGATGGTCGACGCCTGGATGAGTTTTCCGGACCTCATCATCCTGATCGTCGTGGTCTCGGTGCTGGGCCCGGGCAGTTGGCAGATCGTCTGCACGCTGGGTCTGCTGCTTGGTATCGGCGGCTCCAGAATCGTGCGCGGGGCCGTGGTATCGGTGCGCGAGAACATGTACGTGCACGCGGCGCAATCAATCGGCGCCTCCACCAGCCGCATCCTGTGGCGACACATCCTGCCCAACGTGCTGCCGCCGGTGATCGTCCTGTTCACGACCCGTGTCGGCACCGCGATCCTGGCGGAGTCTGGACTGTCATTCCTGGGCCTCGGCGTGCCGCCGCCCGCTCCCACCTGGGGCGGCATGCTGTCGGGCGACGGGCGCACCTTCATGTTCCAGGGGCCGTGGCTCGCGCTTGCGCCAGGCATCTGCCTGACGGTGGTGGTCTACGCCATCAATGTCTATGGCGATGCCATGCGTGACCTGCTCGACCCACGGCTACGCGGCGGCCGCTGAAACGCGCCCGCCAACACCGGCCGGCAATGTGGCCCGGCGAATCACGACTCTTCAGACCCTGTAAGGAGCAAGAGATGGTGCCCATGATCAAGGCGAATGTCGGGAGGACGAACTGGCCACTGATGGCGGCAAAGGCCGTGGCGGCCGCAGCGGCGGCATTGGCCTGCGGCATCGCGGCCGCGCAGGCGGATGCGCCAAAATACGGCGGCACGCTTGAGGTCGGATCGGTCTACCCCACCATCTCGGCGTTGTCCTGGGATCTGGCGGACTGGAACTGGAAGCAGAACTACGACACCGGTCAGGTCTATGAACAACTGTTTGCAGCGGATCTCTCCAAGTCGCGTCGCAACGGCGGAAAGTACGCCTTCCAGGCCGATGCCTGGCTGCCGCCGGATGCGATCCGGGGCGAACTGGCCGAAAGCTGGAAGTGGACCGACCCGCTGACGCTCGAGGTCAAGCTGCGCAAGAACGTCCGCTTCCCCGCGAAGCCGGGCGTGATGGAAGAACGGGAGCTGACGTCGGAAGATGTGCTGTTCAGCTACGGCCGCATGAACGCAAGCGCCAAGAAGATCCCCAGCTACTACGACTACCTGACCAAGGTCGAAGCGCCGGACAAGTACACCGTCATCTTCCGCTTCAAGGAATTCAATGCCGAGTGGGACTATCGCTTCGGCTGGGGCTACTACTCCGGCATCATGCCCAAGGAGGTGGCCACCGCCGGGGCAGCGAACTGGAAGAACGTCACCGGCACCGGCCCGTTCACGCTGAACCAGTTCACGCAGGGCAACTCCACCACCTATGTAAAGAACGCGCAGTACTGGGACACGGACAAAATCGGCGGCAAGGACTACAAGCTGCCGTTCGTCGACAAGATGGTGCTGCGCACCGTCAAGGATGAGGCCACGCGCAATACCATGCTGCGCACCGGCAAGCTCGATGTGCTGGAACTGGTGCGCTGGACTGCCGTGGACGAGCTCAAGAAGAGCGCGCCGCAGCTTAAATGGTCGAAGTGGCTCTCGTACACCGGCCAGTACCTGGCGCTGCGCGTCGATACCAAGCCGTTCAACGACATCCGCGTGCGCCGCGCTCTCAATATGGCGGTCAACAAGCAGGAGATCGTCAAGCAGTACTACGGCGGCAACGCGGAGCTTTTCGCCTACCCGCAGCATCCCGACTACGGTGGCTACTTCGAGCCGCTGAGCACAATGCCGGATTCGGTGAAAGAGCTGTTCACCTACAACCCCGAGAAGGCGAAGAAACTGCTGGCGGAGGCCGGCTACCCGAAGGGCTTCAAGTTCAAGGTTCAGGTGTGCGCCTGCAACCAGGATCACATGGAGATGCTGCCGCTGATCGGCGCTTACCTGGAACAGGTGGGCGTGAAGATCGAGATCCAGCCGATGGAGTACGGCGCGTACCTGTCCGCGATGACCACGAAGACCAATGCGCCGGGCTACATGATGGCGAATGGCCATACGAATCCGACCACCACGTTGCGCAAGAGCTTCGTGGCCGGACAGGTGTGGAACGCCTCGCAATGGAATGATCCGGCCTTCACAGCCCGCGTCGACCAGGCCTTCCAGATCCGCGACGAAGGCAAGCGCCAGGAGGCGATCCGCGCCATGACGCGCGACATCGTCGCGCAAGCGCCCTACATCTGGCTGCCGACGCCCTACGTATTCACCGCCTGGTGGCCGTGGGTCAAGAACTACGACGGCGAACTGCGCGCCGGCGCCGTGCGTAGCGGCCCGATCTACGCGCGCGCATGGATCGATCAGGAGATGAAGAAGAAGCTTGGCTTCTGATCCGCCGCAAACCCGCCCCTCCAACCACCTGAGCGTAACCATGACAGAGCCCATTCTGCAGGTGAGAGACCTGACCACGCGCTTTCGTACCGACCGAGGCGTGGTCACCGCCGTGGACCGGGTCTCCTTCGACGTGAACGCGGGGGAGACCCTCGCGATCGTCGGAGAATCGGGATCGGGAAAGAGCGTGACCGCGTTGTCGATTCTCGGCCTGATTCCGCAACCGCCGGGCGAGATTGCGTCCGGCGAGATCCGGTTCGAAGGCAAGGATCTGCTCCGTCTCAAGCCCGCCGAGATGCGCGCCATCCGGGGGAACCGGATTGCGATGATCTTTCAGGAGCCGATGTCGTCGATGAACCCGGCGCTTACGGTTGGCAAGCAGATCGCGGAGCCCATTCGCATCCACGAGCACCGCCCCTGGCGCGATGCCTATGATGAGGCCGTCGCGCTACTGGCCCAGGTGCAGATCCCCGAGCCGCGCAGCCGCGTGCAGGCATATCCGCATCAATTCTCGGGCGGGATGCGGCAGCGCGCGATGATCGCGATGGCATTGGCCTGCAAGCCGAAGCTGATCATCGCCGACGAGCCGACCACCGCACTAGACGTCACCGTGCAGGCGCAGATCCTGGACCTGCTGAAGACGCTCGCGCAAAAGTCCGGTACGGCGCTGATCCTGATCACGCATGACCTGGGTGTGGTGGCGCGATACGCGGACCGTGTCGCGGTGATGTACGGCGGCCGCCTGGTGGAGATGGCCTCGGCGGAAGCGCTTTACCGCCACCCTGCCCACCCGTACACGCGCGGGTTGATCGCCTGTGTGCCCCGTCTGGATGGCGACACCAGCCAGCCGCTGGTGCCGATCGACGGCCAGCCACCAGATCTGACCGCGCTCGGGCAGGGCTGCGCGTTCCGCCCGCGCTGCAAGCTGGCCAATGAGACATGCGATCAGGCGCCGCCCCCACTGCGCGAGATCTCCCATCAACACCTCAACGCCTGCTTCCTCCATGACGCATACTGAAACGCCACTTGCGGCGTGCCCCTCGCAGAGCGTCGCGCCCCCAAGCCGCCCCGGCAGCGCACGTCCAGACCTTGCGGGTCCCGCGGCTTCGCAGTCCCCGGTCGCTCCGGCCGTGGATCCGATTCTTCGCGTCGAAAACCTGAAGGTGCACTTTCCGGTCACGCAAGGCGTGCTGTTCAAACGCCAGGTTGGCACCGTGAAGGCTGTCGACGGCGTCTCGTTCACGCTCAATCGCGGCGAGACGCTAGGGCTGGTCGGCGAAAGCGGCTGCGGCAAATCCACTACCGGTCTGGCCATCATGAAGATGCTGCCCGCCAGTGACGGCCGCATCCTGTTCGATGGCGAGGACCTGGCTGGCTTCAAGGGTCAGCGGCAGAAGCAGTTCCGGCGCACCGTGCAGATGGTCTATCAGGACCCGTTCGCATCGCTGAATCCGCGCATGAAGGTCCGTGACCTGATTGCGGAACCGCTCGAGGTACACGGCATGGCCGGCGACCGGCAAGCCGTGCAGACGCGCGTAAGCGAGTTGCTGGACATGGTGGGCCTGCTGCCCTATATGGCGGACCGCTACCCGCACGAGTTCTCCGGCGGCCAGCGTCAGCGCATCGGCATCGCGCGCGCGTTGGCGCTGGAGCCGAGCCTGATTGTCTGCGATGAACCCGTGTCGGCCCTGGACGTCTCGATCCAGGCGCAGGTGGTCAACGTGTTCATGGAACTGCAGCGCACGCTCGGTCTGTCCTACCTGTTTATCGCGCACGATCTGGCGGTGGTACGGCATATCAGCGATCGCGTAGCCGTGATGTACCTCGGCCGCATCGTGGAGATCGCCACGCGCCGCCAGCTCTACGCCTCTCCGCTGCATCCGTACACCCGGGCGCTGTTGTCGGCCGTGCCAGTCGCCGATGTGGAGACCGAGCGACGGCGCCAGCGAATCGTACTGAAAGGCGAAGTGCCGAGCCCGATGAATCCGCCCTCAGGCTGCCGCTTCCACACACGCTGCCCGATGGCGATGCCGCAATGCCACAGCGACGACCCGCCGTTGCGCGACCGAGGCGACGGGCAGATGGTTGCCTGTCACCTGGCCGAGTAAGTGGGAGGTGGGTGGGGTGGTGGGTGGGCTGTCGGGTGATTGGCCCGCATGGCCGGGCTTCAGCGTAACAACCCCACCATCATCGGGCGCACGAACAGGTCAGCGGCATTGTCGGCGTCGGCATCGCGCACCCAGCGGCGGAGTTCCACGGCCGCATTGATCATGCCATGCACTTGCAGCGCGGCAATCGCCTGGTCCAGTGGGCGCACCGAGCCGTCCTGCATCCCTTGCACCAGGAGGCGGACGAAACGGGTGGACAGTCGCGCCATGTCACGCATCTTCGCGATCCGCATCTCCTCTGGCAAGGCGCCATAGATCGTCAGCCGCAGCAGAGGTCCCTGGCTGGAGAACTGGTAATGCACCAGCGCGCGCGATACCGCGCAGAGCTTGTCCCATCCCGTGCCGGGCAGGTCGTCGACCAGCGTCTGGGTGTTCCGGATCACCGTGGACATGCGGTCGAAGCACGCCGAAATCAGGTCGTCCTTGTTCTCGTTATGGTGATAGAACGCGCCCTTGGTCAGGTTCAGCCTTGCGGAGATCCGGTCCGCAGACGCCCCACGGTATCCCTGCTCGTTCAGCAGTTCCGTGGCGGCTCGCAGGAAGGCCTGCTGCGTCGTCTCCGGCTGCGCAAGCGCCGGGAGCAGCGCCGTCACGTCGCACTCTGTCTGCCACGCCGACTTTGGCCCCGCGATGCCATTGAGGACGATGTCCGCCAGCGTCTGCGCGACCTTTGGGTAGTCATCGGTTTCATATCGGTCGATCCAGCCGGCAGCTCCGCTGGTCAGCGACCACAGCAGGTGCGCGCGCGCACCCAGCGCGCTGCGCTGGGAGGGATCGCTGGGCAAGGCGTCGCACAGCAACCCACGGACGCGCCGGAACATGTCGTTGAAGGCGGCGAAGGCAACCTCCACATGGCTCTCGGGCAACGCGCGAATCTCGCGCAGGCTCATCAGTTCGGGCTTCTCGCCGACTGCCGTCCGCGCCAGTCGTGCCACGAACAGCGTGATGAAGGCCCGGGCGCGCTCGCTGGGGCTACCCGCTTGCGCCGCCTCATCGACGAGACCGCACGTCTCCGCGATGGCGCGCATCAGGCAGGCCAGGACCAGATCCTCTTTTTTTCGGTAGTAGTACGTGATGCTGTTGGTGCTGAGCCCCACCTGTTGCCCGACGTCGGCCAGGGTCGTGCCGCGCACCCCCTTGCGATTGAACAGTGCCGCAGCAGTATCGAGAATGACTTCGCGCTTTTCGACGTAACGGCGGGTCTGCCGAGCTTCCGATTGGTCCGTGAGCATGAGCGGTTGGGCACGCAGGTTGGGTGCTGCGGATTATATGTGAGCGACTCGTAGGCGAAGCGCGGTTCCGCGCTGCTCGAAGATCGGCATATTTCTCCTGGCTATCGAACACACGGTATGTGCGCTCTTGATTGATAGCATTAAGTTTTCTGATATGCGATGAATTTTTAGAAACTGTGGTTTGCAGGAAGCCAGTGGTACTGCTACGCTTGCCGAGGCGCATCCGACCCCGGCGTCAAGGCGTCGCGCGCATCGCGCGACGCCTTGCCCCACACCCATCACGACCTCCCGTGCAGAGAGACTTCCCATGAGCGACATTGTCAACTACGAACTTCGCGGCCCGGTTGCCGTGCTTTCGATGAACAAGGGGCCGGTCAACGGTCTTGGCGCGGCACTGCGCACGGCCATCGCCGATGCGATGGATCGGGCCAACGCAGACCCGGCCGTGCAGGCCATCGTGCTGACCGGCACACCCCGCGCGTTCTCGGCCGGTGCCGACATCACCGAATTCGGAACGCCCAACGCCTCGCGCGAGCCCAATCTGCGTGTCGTGATCGACCAGATCGAGGGCGGCGCCAAGCCGGTGGTCGCCGCAATCGCCGGGCAGTGCTTGGGCGGTGGGCTGGAACTGGCCCTGGGTTGCCACTTTCGCGTCGCGCTGCCGGACGCCCAACTGGGCCTTCCGGAGGTCAAGATTGGCCTGCTGCCCGGTGGCGGCGGCACGCAGCGCATGCCGCGCCTGATTGGCCTGGAGCAGGCCGTCAACATGGTGACGCTCGGCAACCCGGCTCCGGCCAAGAATTTCGCGGGCACGCCGCTGATCGACCGTGTGGCCGATGGTGACGTGGTGGCCGCCGCGGTGGCATTCGCCCAGGAGCTCATCGCAGCGAAGACGCCGCCGCGCCGCACCCGCGCACTGAGCGTCAGCCACCCGCAAGGCGAGTCCTTCCTGCAGTTCGCCCGCAACAGCGTGGCGCAGCAAGCCAAGGGACAGATCGCACCAATGAAGGCGCTGGAAGCCGTAGCCGCATCGTTGACCAAGTCCTTCGACGAAGGAATGCGCGTGGAGCGCGAAGGCTTCATGAGCCTGATGGCCTCGCCGGAGTCGCGCGCGCTGCGCCATATTTTCAAGGCCGAGCATGCTGCGTCGAAGATCGCCGATCTGCCGGCCGGCACGCCGCTGCGCGAGATCAGGAAGGTTGGCGTGATCGGCGCCGGCACCATGGGCGGCGGCATCACGATGAACTTCCTCAACGCCGGGATTCCCGTCGTACTGCTGGAGATGAAGCAGGAAGCGCTGGACAAGGGTCTGGCAACCATCCGCCGCAACTACGAAAACTCGATGAAGAAGGGCAAGCTCAAGCCCGAGCAGCTCGAGCAGCGCATGGCGCTGATCACCGGCACGCTGAGCTATTCGGACCTGTCCGATGTGGACCTGGTCATCGAGGCCGTGTTCGAGAACATGGACGTCAAGAAGACCGTGTTCGAAACGCTGGACAAGACATGCAAGGCCGGTGCCATCCTGGCGTCGAACACGTCGTACCTGAATCTCGACCGCATCGCTTCGTTCACCAAGCGGCCGACCGACGTGATCGGCCTGCACTTCTTCAGCCCGGCCAACGTGATGCGCCTGCTGGAAATCGTGCGCGGCGCGCAGACCGCACCCGACGTGCTGGCCACCTGCATGGCGCTGGCAAAGAAGATCAAGAAGATCGCCGTGGTCTCCGGCGTGTGCGACGGCTTTATCGGCAATCGCATGCTGGCGCGCTACGGCGCCGCCGCCGGCGCCTTGATCAACGCCGGCGCGCTACCGCAGCAGATCGATGGGGCGCTGCAAAAGTTTGGCATGGCCATGGGCCCATACCGCATGGGTGACCTGGCGGGCCTGGACATCGGCTATGCCACGCGCAAGCGCAAGGCTGCCGAGGCCGGCGTGCCGCTTCGTCCGTCGGTGGCCGACAAGCTGGCCGAGGCCGGCCGCCTGGGCCAGAAGACCGGCGCCGGCTGGTATCGCTACGAAGCCGGCAATCGTGACCCGATCCCGGACCCAGCCACCGAAACCCTGATCGCCGAATTCCGCAGCGCCCAGGGCATCACGCCGCGCGCCATCAGCGATGAAGAGGTGGTGGAGCGCTGCATCTTCGCCCTCGTCAACGAAGGCGCGCGCATTCTGGAGGAAGGCATTGCCGCACGCGCCTCCGATCTGGACGTGGTCTATCTCAACGGCTACGGCTTCCCCCGACTGCGCGGCGGCCCGATGCTGTACGCCGACATGGTGGGCCTGCCCAACGTCGTGCGGAGCCTGCGCCGCTTCGCCGCCGAACCGGGCGCCGACCCGGCCTGGCAGCCTGCGCCGCTGCTGGTGCGCCTGGCCGAGGCAGGCAAGAGCTTCGATTGATCCGGCCGATTTGGGTCGATCCGGTCAATCCGGTCGATCCGGCGCGCTAGGCAGTGTTGAGCGCCGAGGCGGAAGGCAACGCCCTTCTCGCTTCGGCGCGCGGCATTAGCTTATGAAAAAGAAATTCTTCTAACGGGGACGGCCCGGGTATACCCTCCCATTCTTTCATTGCCTGACCCCGAACATGCCGTCGATTGTGTCTGTTTCGTCTCTTCAACGCCTGCTGGCCGGTCTCGCCCTGGCTGCCGCGCTGGTGCCGGCCGCCCAGGCCCAGAATCCCCAGAGCCCGGTCCTTGATCGCATTCGCGACACTGGAACGATCACGCTTGGCTACCGCGAATCCGCGCTGCCGTTCTCGTTCGGCGACGACAAGGGACAGCCGGCCGGCTATGCCGTCGACCTCTGCCTGCGCGTGGCCGAAGCCGCCAAGGAGAAGCTCGGGCTCAAGACCATCAAGGTACGCTGGCTGCCGCTGACGCCGCAGAACCGGGTCCCGGCCGTGGTTAACGGTCTGGTCGATCTCGACTGCGCTCCGAATACCAATACGCTGGAGCGCCAGAAGCAGGTGGCGTTCAGCGTGTCGCACTATGTGTCGACCGTCCGCATGCTCGTGCGCGCCGACTCGGGTATCAAGTCGTTCGATGACTTGCGTGGCAAGACCGTGGTGACCAGCGCCGGCTCCACCGGTGACCGCCATGTGCGCCGCCTGAAGGCCGAGTACGGCTACCGCGACGTCTACGCGAAGGACCACGGCGAATCGTTCCTGCTGCTGGAAACCGGCCGCGCGCAAGCGTTCGTGATGGATGACGTGCTGCTGGCCGGCCTGCGCGCGAAGTCCAAGGATCCGTCGCAGTATGTGATCGTCGGCCCGGCGCTGTCGGTCGAACAGAACGCGCTGATGCTGTCGAAAGCCGATCCGGAATGGAAGCGCCTGGTCGACCAGACGCTGGCCAAGACCTTCGCCAGCCCGGACGTCGCAGCCATGCAGAAGCGCTGGTTCCAGCAGCCGATCGGTACGCGCGGTACCAACCTGGCGCTGGCCCCGTCGACGGAAGTCCTGCAGGCGTGGAAGCACCCTTCCGACGTTGTGACGGAATAAGCGCTTTCCGGGGGGCTCCCCCCGGAAAACCCCTGAGTTGACGGCCCAACCGGCCTTGGACACACTGGCTTGAGCGCGTCTTTACCTCCCGGTAACCCGTGCATCGAGCGAAATAACGCGAACCGCCGGAAAGCGGCATCACTCAGGAGAATTCCATGAACAAGCTTATCGCCACCGCTATCGCGCTGGGTCTGGCCACTGCCTCCGTGGCTGCCGTCGCGCAAGACAAGAAGCAGTTTGACCCGTACTCGCAAGGCGCGAAGGCCGGGCAGAAGTTCGATACCTATAGCGAGGGCGCCAAGTCAGGGGACAAGTTCGACCCGTATTCGCAGGGCGCGAACAAGAGCACGCGTGCCGACCTGACCGATCAGTCGACCCAGTCGACCGACACGACCAAGAAATCGAGCAAGAGCAGCAAGAAGGCGACCAAGAAGCCGACAGCCTCGAACAACTGAGCACCCCGCGCACGGGCCCGAATCGGGTCCGCGCAAGTAAAAAGCCTCGCAGATGCGAGGCTTTTTTTGTGCCATTCGGCGACCGTTCAGCGACCATTCAGCGGCGCACGGCGAAGCAGGACGAAACGACCTGCTTCGCGCCGCGCGCGCCTTACTTGCGCTTGAGCTGGGAGATATCGCGCACCGCGCCGCGATCCGCCGAAGTAGCGAGCGCAGCGTACGCCTGCAATGCCTGGGACACTACGCGCACACGATCCACCGGCTCCCACGCCTTGTCACCGCGTGCCTCCATGGCTTCGCGACGGCGCGCCAGGATTTCGTCCGACACCGCCAGGTGCATCTTGCGCTGCGGAATGTCGATCTCGATGAGATCGCCGTCCTCCACCAGGCCGATCGTGCCGCCTTCGGCGGCTTCCGGCGAGGCATGTCCGATGACCAGCCCGGACGACCCACCGGAGAACCGACCGTCGGTAAACAGCGCGCAGGTCTTGCCCAGGCCCTTCGACTTCAGGTACGACGTGGGATAGAGCATTTCCTGCATGCCCGGGCCACCCTTGGGACCTTCGTAGCGAATCACGACAACGTCACCAGCCACGACCTTGTCGCCCAGAATGGCGTCGACGGCTTCGTCCTGGCTTTCGAAGACACGGGCGCGCCCGGAGAAGACCCATTGCGATTCGTCCACGCCAGCGGTCTTGACGATGCAGCCCTTCTCCGCGAGGTTCCCGTAGAGCACGGCGAGACCGCCGTCCTTCGAATACGCGTTCTGCTTGTTCCGGATGCAGCCGGTCTTTCGGTCGGTATCCAGTGACTCGAAGGTGGCCGCCTGGCTGAACGCGACGGTCGTCGGAATGCCACCCGGTGCTGCGCGGAAGAACTTCTGCGCGTCCTCGCCCGCACCACCCACAACATCCCACTGGGAAATGGCATTGCCAAGCGTGCCGCTATGCACGTTGCCGCACGACAGATCCAGCAACTCGGCACGCGCCAGTTCGCCGAGAATGCCAAGGATGCCGCCCGCGCGATGCACGTCTTCGATGTGGTACTTGTCGGTGGCCGGTGCGGCCTTGCACAGGCACGGCACCTTGCGCGAGATGCGATCGATGTCGGACATCGTGAAATCGACACCGGCTTCCTGGGCTGCCGCCAGCAGGTGCAGCACGGTATTGGTCGAACCGCCCATGGCCACATCCAGCGCCATGGCATTCTCGAATGCCGACTTGGTGGCGATGTTGCGCGGCAGGACCGATGCGTCCTCTTCCTGGTAGTAGCGGCGGCACAGGTCCACGACCAGGCGGCCCGCCTGTTCGAACAGGCCCTTGCGCCATGCATGGGTGGCAACGATCGTGCCGTTGCCCGGCAACGCCAGACCAATCGCCTCGGTCAGGCAATTCATCGAGTTCGCCGTGAACATCCCCGAGCAGGAACCGCATGTCGGGCAGGCGCTGCGTTCCACTTCGGCCACTTCTGCGTCGCTGACCTTCGGGTCCGCGGCCTTGATCATGGCGTCGATCAGGTCGATCTTGGCGATCACCTGGCCGTCCGTTGGGGACTTGACCTTGCCGGCCTCCATCGGGCCGCCGGAGACGAACACCACGGGAATGTTCAGCCGCATCGCGGCCATCAGCATGCCCGGGGTGATCTTGTCGCAATTGGAAATACAGACCATGGCGTCGGCGCAATGCGCGTTGACCATGTATTCCACCGAGTCGGCGATCAGCTCGCGCGAGGGCAGCGAATAGAGCATGCCGCCGTGGCCCATGGCGATCCCATCGTCCACCGCGATCGTGTTGAATTCCTTGGCCACGCCGCCGGCCGCTTCGATCTCCTTCGCAACCAGCGCGCCGAGGTCGCGCAAATGGACATGGCCCGGCACGAACTGGGTAAACGAGTTCACCACGGCGATGATGGGCTTGCCGAAATCGCCATCCTTCATCCCGGTGGCGCGCCACAAGGCGCGAGCACCCGCCATGTTCCGGCCGTGCGTCGAAGTTCGTGATCGGTACTCAGGCATCTCTTTCCTCGGATCTTGCAGTTGTGGGGTTGTAATTGGACACAGGCCAGCCAGGGCGCCGGTATGCGGCGGCCGGGCAAGCCATGGCCGCCAGCCGCACATTTGCGCATGGCGGAAAGGCGAAATAATGCGGGAGCACCGGTGAGACGTCCAATATATTTTTTCGCCACAACAAGGTCGAAAAAAATATCAATGGACGAGCGTCCAGTCAGGCCGGACTTGGGTGGCAGGCAGATAAGACGTCGCCACCATCAAGGATGGCGAGCATTGCCAGTGCAATCAGTCAGTGGTCACGGAAGCGCCCGCGACCGTTTCAATGACCGTTTCAATGACCGTGTCGATGTCAATGGGAGTCCTCATCCCCGGTCAGCTCCAGCGCCGTGACATTGACCTTCTGCACCTTGTTGTTCTGGCGGATCTCCGTGCGTAGCACGAACGCCTCGGTCGGGCAGTACCAGTCAGTCACGTGCAGGACGCTCGGTTCGAGTTGCAGCAGTTCGTCGCCAATCATCAACGGCCCGAGCGACGTACGCTTCTCATAGGTAATCGGCATGCATTCCTTGCGGCCGAGCACCGTGTCGATCATCTGTTTGCGGCCCACGTGGCGCGAGCCAACGATGATCGAGGCGTGCTGCGCCTGCATGGTGCCGACCATGTCATCGGACCCGAGCGGGTAGATCTTGAGGTCGACGGCGGACTGGAAGGTCTCGCCTTCCAGCGTCGTGTTCTCGCGAATCGTCATGCCGGCGTAGTTGAATACCCCGCTGCCTGTAAACGATGCCCCGCCGAACATCCGGGCGTATCGGGCCTGGGCATTGATCGTGGCGTTCCGGCTGTCGATCCGGGTACGGGTGGAGTTTCGGTCGATATTGATCTCGTGGACCTGATCCATCACCACCGGCGGCCCCATGAGGGCGGAAAGCGCCGACTTCGACCTGACTTCGAGCTGGGCACTACAGCCCCGCGCGGTGCGCATGACGTCACGCAGCGTCATTGTGATGGACATCGGCATGGTGCCATCGCCTTCCATCTGAACGCGGGCGCCGGACCGGAACCAGGGCGCGTCGCAGAGCTGGGGACCGACGGGCGCCGCCTCGGCGGCGGATGCGCCATCGGTCACGGGTGCGGCCACCGGCTCGGCCGAATCCGCCAGTGCATTACCAAGCACTCCTAACAGCAAGATCGATAGCAAGGCCGATTTCATCGAGGTCACCCGGGTTCGAGCGTCGGCATCCTCCCGCACAACCGGCCGACGAGTCATGAGTATTGCGCGAAATGCCCTTGAAAGAAATGGCCGGACTCATGTCTGATACATGGCCGATCCGGCCGAAACCACGACCCCGGTGTGCTGTCGTGCTACCATTGCGCGCCCGTGCCCCTCGCGGCCGGGCCCAGGCGATGCCGGGCGCTCGGGAGCCCGATCGGTATTGCCGGTTCCTGGGGCTTATTCAAAGCCTGTTGTCCACCAAGTCGGGTCTTGTCGCGTTGTGGGGAGTTCGCCACATGCCGGCCGTCGTATCGCGTCCGGCTTCCGGCCATTTCAGGAGATTTATGCGTAGTTCCTCGCCCTCGCGTCACGACGGGCTGCCCCCGGGCATGATCGCCTCAGTGGTGCTGGTCGTCATCGCGGTATTGCTGGTCTGGTTCGGCACGCTCGATGCCCGCCACCTGCTACGCCCGGACGAAGGCCGATACGCAGAAATCTCGCGCGAAATGTTCGCCACGGGCGACTGGGTGACGATTCGCTATAACGCCCTCAAGTACTTCGAGAAGCCCCCCTTCCATATGTGGGTGACGACGATCGGCTACGAGCTGTTCGGCGTCGGAGACTGGCAAGCCAGGCTCGCCGTGGCGCTGTCCGGCCTTGTTGGTCTCGTGGTCACCATGATGGCCGTAATCCGCTGGTATGGCGCGCGTGCCGGGCTGCTGGCCGGGCTGGCGTTGCTGGCCATGCCGATGTGGAGCGTCACCGGCCATTTCAATTCGCTGGACATGACCCTCTCGGGCGCGCTGGCGTGTGTACTGGCCTTCATGCTGCTGGCCCAGCACCCCGATGCGTCCCCGGCTGCCCGTCGTGGCTGGATGCTGGCCTGCTGGGCGGCCATGGGCGTGGCGATCCTGACCAAGGGGCTGGTGGGCATCGCCCTGCCCGGCCTGGTGCTGGTGGTCTACACCCTCGTGACACGCAACCTTGCCCTGTGGGGCCGCCTGCACCTGGTGAGCGGCATCGTCGCCATGCTCGTGGTCACTGTGCCCTGGTTCTGGCTGATTTCCTCGCGCAACCCCGAGTTTCCGCATTTCTTCTTTATCCATGAGCACTGGGACCGCTATACCTCGACCGTGCATTCGCGCAAGGGATCGATCTGGTATTTCGTACCGCTGCTGCTGGCCGGGACGCTGCCCTGGCTGGGCCTGACCCCGCGCATGTGGACCGCGGTGCGCGAACGCGCTGGCGCGGTGCGCGGCGTGGGCGCCAAGCCGTTCCAGCCCGCCCTGCTGGCATTCATCTGGTTCGCGGCGATCTTCGTGTTCTTCAGCCTGTCCGGCTCGAAGCTGCCCGGCTATATCGTGCCGGTGTTCCCGGCGCTGGCCATCCTGGTCGCCGTGGCGCTGGAACAGATCAACGAACGGTCGTGGCTGCGGCAGATCAATGCGGTCACGGTGCTGTCGGTGGCCGGCATCATCGCTTCGCCGTTCGTCGCCACGCTCGGCAACGAGACCAACCCCAATGCCGTGTTCCGCGTCTTCGCCATCTACGTTGGCGTGGCGTTCGCCGTACTTCTGGTCGGAATGGTGCTGGCGCGCCGCCTGCTGCGCGCCTATGGCCTGCTGCCAAGCATCACCGCGTTCTCGCTCGCCTTCTTCCTGACCTGCACCATTGCCCTCATGGGCCATGAAGTGATGGGTCGCCGGGCATCGGGCGTCGACATGGTGCCGGCCATCAAGGCCGTGCTCAAGGACGACATGCCGCTCTACGGGGTGGGTGTTCTGGATCACACGCTGCCGTTCTACCTGGGCCACACGCTGGTCATGGTGGCGGCCCCGGATGAACTCGAATTCGGCACCCAGCAGGAGCCGGACAAGTGGATTCCCACCATGGACGGCTTCATCGCCAAGTGGCGTGACGGCCAGCCGGCCCTCGGCATCATGTCTCCGGACACCTACGATAGTCTGGCGGCCAGCCACCTGCCGATGTATGTGGTGGCCCGCGACGTGCGCCGAGTGGTAGTCAGCAATTTCCCGCCGCCGGCCGCGCCGGCACCGTCGCCCAAGGACTCCAGAACCGCGCCATGACGCTATCGACCTTCGCCTTCATCTTTACCGGCGTGCTGCTCAACGCCTGCGCGCAGCTTCTGCTCAAGGCCGGTGTCAACGCCGTGGGCGCGATCACGATCGATCGCGCCACGCTGTTCACCACGGCTTTCCGCGTGCTGACCCAATGGCCAGTCATCGGCGGCCTGACCCTGTACGTGGTAAGCGTGGCGGTCTGGATCGTCGGCCTGTCCCGCGTGGACGTGTCGATTGCCTACCCGATGCTCTCGCTCGGCTACGTGGTCAACGCCCTGGCGGCGTGGTGGCTGTTTGGTGAGATGATTGGCCCCTTGCGCGTCGCCGGCATCCTGCTGATACTGGCTGGCGTTTTCCTGATTGCCCGCTCCTGACGATCATGACTGCTTCCGCTCCGCAGGATTTCCTGCCGTTCGTCCGCCCAAATATTGACGATGCCACCATTGCCGAAGTCGGCAAGGTGCTTGCATCCGGCTGGATCACGTCCGGACCCAAGGTGCAGGCGTTCGAGGCCACGCTGTCCGATCTGTTCGGCGGCCGCCCCGTGCGAACGTTCTCCAACGGCTCGGCAACGATGGAAATCGCGCTGCGCATCGCCGACATCGGCCCCGGCGACGAAGTCATCACCACGCCGATCACCTGGGTCGCCACGGCGAACGTGGTCCTGACGGTCGGCGCCCGACCGGTCTTCGTCGATATCGATCCGCGCACGCGCAATATCGACCTGGATGCCGTAGAGGCCGCCATCACGCCGCGTACGCGAGCCATCATTCCGGTCTACCTGTCCGGTCTGCCGGTCGACATGGACCGCCTCTACGCCATCGCGAAGCGCCATAACCTGCGTGTGATCGAAGATGCCGCGCAGGCCATCGACTCGCGCTGGCGCGGCCAGCGCATCGGCGCATTTGGCGATCTGGTCAGTTTCAGCTTCCAGGCCAACAAGAACATCACCACGATCGAGGGCGGCTGCCTCGTCATGAACTCGCCGGAGGAAGCGCAGCGCGCGGAGCGCCTGCGGCTGCAAGGCGTGATCCGCACCGGCATGGACGGCATGGACGTCGAGGAGCCGGGCGGCAAGTTCAACCTGACCGACGTCAACGCTGCCATTGGGCTGGCCCAGCTCCAGCATCTGGACGCGATCACCGCACGCCGCGCCGAACTGGCCGAGACCTATTTCCGCTGCGCCGCCAACGCCGGACTGGCCGATCTCGGTATCGAACTGCCGCTGCCGCGCGACCCGGACGTGGCTACCACCAACTGGCACATGTTCCAGGTGGTGCTGCCGACCGACCGCCTGCGTGGCGGCGCCGCTGAAGCGCGCAAGCACGTCATGGAGTCGATGCGCGAGTCAGGCATCGGCACTGGCGTGCATTACCCACCGGTTCACCTGTTTACTTACTTCCGCTCCCTGGGCTGGCGCGAAGGCATGCTGCCGCATGCCGAGCGCATTGGCCGAGGCATCGTCACGCTGCCGATGTTCCCCGCCATGCAGACAGCCGACGTGGAGCGGGTTTGCGCAACTCTAAGCGAAACATGCAAACGCCTCTCTCTCTAAGCTCCGTCGAGGTCTCGGTCGTCATCCCCGTCTACAACGAGGAGGGTGGCCTGCAGGCGCTGTTCGACCGCGTCTATCCGGCGCTGGACAGCCTGGGCGAATCCTACGAGATCATCTTCGTCAATGACGGCAGCGCCGACCGCTCGCCGCAGATGCTGGCGGCGCAGTTCCACAAGCGCCCGGACGTGACCCGGGTCATCTTGTTCAACGGCAATTTCGGTCAGCACATGGCCATCCTGGCCGGCTTCGAGCACACGCGCGGACGCATCGTGATCACGCTCGACGCCGACCTGCAGAACCCGCCCGAGGAAATCCCCCGGCTGGTGGCCGAGATGCGCAAGGGCCATGACTACGTCGGCACGATTCGCCGCCAGCGCAACGACTCCGCGTTCCGCCGCTACGCGTCGCGCGCGATGAACCGCCTGCGCGAGAAGATTACGAAGATCAAGATGACGGACCAGGGCTGCATGTTGCGCGCCTACGATCGCAACGTCATTGACACGATCAACGCGTGCCGCGAAGTCAACACGTTCATTCCCGCGCTGGCCTACACCTTCTCGTCGAACCCGGTGGAAATCGAAGTCGGCCACGAGCAGCGCCACGCTGGCGAATCCAAGTATTCGCTCTACCAACTGATCCGCCTGAACTTCGACCTGGTCACCGGCTTCTCGATCGTGCCGCTGCAATGGTTCTCGGCGATCGGCACGGTGCTGTCGATCTCCTCGGCCGGCCTCTTCGTGATCCTGCTGATTCGCCGCTTCCTGCTCGGCTCTGAAGTCCAGGGTGTGTTCACGCTGTTCGCACTCAACTTCTTCCTGGTCGGCATCATGCTGTTCGGCATCGGCCTGCTGGGTGAGTACGTCGGCCGGATCTATCAGGAAGTGCGCGACCGCCCGCGCTACCGCATCCAGGCGGTGCTCGAGCGTGACCCCCGTGACCCGAAGACCGACAACACAGCGGAGGCCTCGTGCGCGCAGTAGTCTTTGCCTACCATAACGTCGGCGACCGCTGCCTGCGCGTGCTGCACGCGCGCGGTGTGGACGTGGCGCTGGTCATCACGCACCGCGACCGACCCGACGAGAACATCTGGTTCCGCCGCGTGGCCGACACGGCCGCCGAACTGAACCTGTCGTTCATCTATGGCGAGGACCCGACCGATCCGGCATTGGCCGAAGCCGTTCGCGCCGCGAAGCCCGATGTCATCTTCTCGTTCTACTACCGGTCGATGATCCCGGCTGACCTGCTGGCCGTGGCGCCGCAGGGCGCCTTCAACATGCATGGTTCGCTGCTGCCGAAGTATCGCGGTCGCGTGCCGGTGAACTGGGCCGTGCTGCGCGGCGAGGAAGAAACCGGCGCCACGCTGCACGCGATGGAAGCCAAGCCCGACGCCGGCTATATCGTCGACCAGACGTCAGTGCCAATCCTGCCGGACGACACGGCCGGCGAGGTCTTCGAGAAGGTCACCGTCGCCGCCGAGCAAACGCTGTGGCGCGCGCTGCCCGCCATGATGGCCGGGCAGACGCCCAAGCGGCCCAATGTGCTCTCCGAGGGCAGCTATTTCTCGGGACGCAAACCCGAGGACGGCCGTATCGATTTCAGCCAACCGGCAGCAGCGGTCTACAATTTGATCCGCGCGGTCGCGCCGCCCTACCCGGGCGCGTTCACCGACATTGGCGGCCGCCGCTTCATCGTCGCGCAGGCACGCCGCATCGAGCCGTCGAGCGTGCCTGCGGGCCTGAAGCCTGGCCTGCATGTCGTGGATGGACGTATCGTGGCGGTCGGCGGAGACGGCGGAGCCATCCGCGTGACGCAGTTGCTCGAAGGTCCGAACGCCGACAACGCGAGCCCGGTATCTGTACAAGTATTCCAAAACATCATTACTGCGAAGTCCTAAGAGGAAAACCGATGAAAAAGGTCCTGATTCTTGGCGTCAATGGCTTCATCGGCCACCATCTGACGCACCGCATCCTGGAAACGACGCCATGGGAGGGCTACGGCATGGATATGTCGTCGGACCGCC
>NZ_DDCI01000010.1:109487-401908 GCF_002335265.1 Cupriavidus sp. UBA2010 | reverse complement strand
TTCGTTTTGCGGGGGCAAGCTCAGACTCGGACTTGCTATGGGTCTCGATGTCGCGCACAGCAAGGATCAGAACGCCATATATGTTCAGGTGGGGACCGCCTGGCATTGAGAGTGATCACGGGGCCGGGCACATTGCATGGTGACACTCGACTCGGGAGGTAACGCGAGCGGGGTGAGAACTCCTCTAGCGGCGAATGTCGGGAGAGGATTTGCAATTCTTTATCTACGTGGCGGATGCCGACACGATAGCCCGACGCCATTCTTCGGCATCACACGGTATCGAAATAGCCGAGCCCCCACATCACATATCCATCGATGCGATGGATACCAGCGCATCACGATCCAGGATCTCGATTTGCGAGTAGGCGATCGAGACAATGCTGTCGTTCTCGAACTCCTTCAACTCCTTGTTGAGGCGCTGTCGCGACACGCCGACCAGGGTAGCGAGTTCATCCTGCGAGAGCTTGATGGATAGCGCGACGGTGTTGCCGCGTGGCAGGCCGTAGGCCGGCAGTAGCGAGAGCAAGGCGCGTGCAAGCCGGGCCTTTGCCGGCGAGAGCGCATGCGCGGCCACGCCGTCATAGAGTGAGCGGGAGCGGGCACAGAACAATTGCAGCAGCGATTGTCCCAGGCCCGTGTCATTCGCCAACGCCTCGGCGAACGTGCTCTTTGGTACCAGCAGGACAATGCTCTCGCCGTGGGCCCGCGTGTCGTGAATGGAGTGCTTGCCATCCAGGATCGGGATCACGCCTTGTATCTGCCCCGGTTCCATGAAGCGGACTACGTAGCGCTTGCCTGTGCTTGTCTGCACGCCAACTTCCAGGCTGCCGCGCAAGACGACGATCAGTGACTCCATCGGCTTGCCGCGCGTGGTCAGCATCGCTCCATCAGGGCATACCTCGATTCTGCCGGCTGCCAGAAAACGCTCGAGGGTCTGCGCTGAGCATCTCTCCAATACCGCGGAACGACGCAAAACAGCTTCGGCAAGTGCCCGATATGTGGTGGATGGGTTTTGTGTCGTCAACGTGACAGATTGCTGCGCCGCGTCATACCCAGAATGGGCATCACAACGACAGAGCGAGGCAAAGGTGAGTACACAAAATCATAGCATTGCAGCTACCGCGTTTATTGCGGCGCTGGAACGCAGTGGCGTCGACCACTTCGTCACCGTGCCGGATTGGATTCAGTGGGCGCTCCATGCCCGTATCGGTGCGGGAGTCGATGGCATTCGGGAAGTCATCTGTGCCAACGAGGACCAGGCCGTTACCACGGCCGCCGGACTGACCATCGGTGGCAAACGCCCGGTCATCGCCGTCCAGAACCAGGGACTCTATGCCTGCGTCAACACCATTCGCGCGGTAGCCCTCGACGCACGCATTCCCACCGTTTTCCTTGTTGGCCAGTTCGGCCGCGAGTTCTCCAACTTTGGCGCCAACCCGGCGGAATCGCGTCGCAACATGGTGCGGCTGCTGGAGCCGGTGCTCGACGCGCTGGCCGTGCCGCATTGGCGACTCGAACGACCGGAAGACCTGGCGTGCGTGCAAACCGCATACGAACAGGCGCATAGCCAGCGCGGTGCTGCGGCCTTGATCGTGGGTGCACCCATTGGATGGAACTGAGACCTGTCATGCGAATTCTCGAAGCTTGCAAAGCAATTGAAGCGGCGCGCGATGGCGCGGTTCTGGTGACGACCATGGGGTCGATGTATTTGTTCGATACCCTGGGCGTCAACGCGGGGCGAATCAACTCCGTGCCGTTGATGGGCGGTGCGTCTGGTCTCGGCCTTGGCCTGGCCCTCGCGAAGCCCGAGCGCATGGTGATCGTGGTGGATGGGGATGCGAGTCTGCTGATGCAGCTTGGCAGCCTGGCGACCGTGGCAGGACAGCAGCCGCGCCGGTTTGCCCACTTCGTCGTGCACAACGGCAGCCAGTTCACGGGCGGTGTGAACCTGAAGCTTGCGTGCGAAGACACCATGGATTTTTGTGGCATGGCGCGTGCGGCGGGCTATCGCCATGTTGTACGCGTCGATAGCGTTGCTGTCCTGCTGGACGTAGTGGCCCAAATGCATGACGTGGAAGGGCCGGCATTCTATGAACTCTGCGTGGAGCAGGAGCCGCCACGATTTGACGCGGAGAATCCACAGGCGGAGATGCCGGACCGGCAGTTCTCGAGAATGGGTGCCGAAGCCGTGGCGCTGGCGGCGTGGTTGCAGGAGCGCTAGGCGATGAGCAACTTCGATTTCATCGTCGTCGGGGCCGGTTCCTCAGGCGCGACGCTTGCGACCCGGCTCGCGGAGCGCGGCTCCGGCAAGGTGCTGCTACTCGAAGCGGGTGCTAGCCGGGAGCGCGACTTCTGGGTGCGCGTCCCCATCGGTATCGCCAAGTTACTGTTGAATCCGCGCTACGTATGGCCATTCAAAACGGCGGGCCAACGCCATCTGGAGGGTCAGGAAATCTATTGGCCGCGCGGACGCATGCCTGGCGGCTCGAGTTCGGTCAACGGCATGATCTACGTCCGCGGGGAGCCTGCCGAGTTCGACCATTGGGCGGCGCTCGGCAATCCGGGATGGAGCCACGCGGAACTGCTGCCGTATTTCAAGCGACTGGAATCCACCATGGTTGGATCGGACGCATATCGCGGGCGTAGCGGACCCATCGGCGTGACGTCGCTGGCGCATCTGGGTCATGAGCTTTCGGAGGGCTTCATCGACGCGTGCGAGGCCGGCGGCATCCCCCGAAATGCCGACTACAACGGCGAGCAGTACGAGGGGGTTTCCTATCTGCAACTCTCCACGCGCAATGGGCAACGTTGCAGTACCGCAATCGGCTACCTGCATGGACGGGTGAATGCGAAGATCGACCTGCAGGTCGAGGCGACGGTGACACGCATTCTCTTCGATGGCAAGAAGGCTGTCGGCGTCGAGTATGTCCAGGCTGGTGTTACCCGGAAGGCGTATGCCAGCCGCGAGGTCATCCTCAGTGCCGGGCCGATCAAGTCACCGCAGATACTCGAATTGTCCGGGATCGGCAATGCGGAATTGCTGCGCGAGCATGGCATCCAACCGCGGCATCACCTGCCCGGCGTCGGCGAAAATCTGTCGGATCATCTGCAATGCCGGATCACGTACGAATGCACGAAGCGCATCACGCTGAACGATACGCTTTCGAGCCCACTCCGGCAGCTATGGATGGGCGCGCGTTACATGGTTACACGCAAGGGCATGATGGCGACACCGTCGGCCACCGTACACGCGCTGGCACGGACCGCACCGGCGCAGACGCGTGCTCAGGTCAAGGTGCAGCTTCACCACCTGAGTGGCATGGATCGCTATGCCCGCACGAAGGGGTTTGGTCTGGACGCGCATCCGGGTTTCTCTATCGGCTTCTTCCAGTTGCGGCCGGCATCCCGGGGCAGTCTCCATATCGCCAGCGTGGACCCGCACGCGGCGCCGCATATCGATCCCGCGTACTTCTCGGCGGAGAGCGACAAGGCGGTGATGCTTGAAGGCATTCGCCTGGCCCGGCGCATTGCCAGCCAGCCGGCGCTCGCTTGCTACATCAAGCGCGAAACGCGCCCCGGTGCGGATATTCGCTCGGACGACGAACTGCTGGCCTACATCAGGAAGGCGGGGCAGACCTCATGGCATCCGATCGGGACATGCAAGATGGGCAACGATCCCATGGCAGTGGTGGGCGCCGACCTGAAGGTTCACGGTGTCGCCAATCTGCGCGTGGTGGATTCCTCGATCATGCCGACCATGCCCTCGTCGAACACCAACGCCGCCTCCATCATGATTGGAGAGAAGGCTGCAGACCTCATCCTTGGCAAGACGACCTGACTCAGGGCGTCGACGGAGTACGTGAGATGACTACCAATCAATCGCGCTCGCATGGCGAGCAATCAATGGGCACGACCATGCAGGGACAAACATTCAAGGGCCGGATCGGCAAGACGCTGAAGGACTCCGAGCCGTGGTGGCCAGCCCGGCGTGAGGCGCTGCCGGGCACGCCCAACGTCGTGGTGGTGCTGCTCGACGATCTTGGGTTCTCGGATTTCGGTTGCTATGGAAGCGAGATTCGGACGCCCAACATCGACGGGCTCGCACAGGCGGGGCTGCGTTTCGTCAACTACACGACGGTGCCGATGTGCACGCCGGCGCGGGCGGCCCTGATGACAGGCAAGAACCCGCACGCGGTGGGATGCGGCTGGCTGACGCACAACAATCCCGGGTATCCGGGCTATCAGGCCGGCGAGATTGCGAAGGAGGCGCCCACCATGGCCGAGTTGCTGCGGGAACGCGGCTTCTCGACCTATGCGGTAGGCAAATGGCACAACACCGCTGACTACAACGTGACACCGTCGGGATCGCGCGATGCGTGGCCGCTGCAGCGGGGTTTCGATCGCTTCTATGGCTTCCTCGCGGCGGAGACTAACTATTTCGCTCCCGGGCAACTGATCGAGGGCAATAGCTTCATCGACGTTGAAGAGTATCCGGAGGGTTACTACTGCAGCGACGATTGGACCGACAAGGCAATCCACTGGCTCAAGGACCATCAGGGTGCCAGTCCGGACAAGCCGTTCTTCCTGTACCTTGCCCACAACGCCCCGCATGTGCCCTTGCAGGCCAAGCCGGAGGACATCCAACGCTATGCGGGAGCCTATCACCAGGGCTGGGACCAGACCCGGAAGGAACGCCATGCGCGCCAGGTCGCCGACGGGCTGATCCCGGCAGACTGGCAGCTATCCGAGCGAAGCCCCAACATCCCCGCCTGGGAGACGCTGGATGCCGACACACGCCGGCTCTATGCCCACTACATGGAAGTTTATGCCGCGATGGTTGACAACATCGACCAGAACGTCGGGCGGCTGGCGGACTTCCTGCGCGATGCGGGCATGCTCGATAACACCATCTTCATCATCACCTCGGACAACGGCGCTTCGTCAATCGGAGGGCCGCAAGGCGCGGCAAATATCTTCGAGAAGCGCGTCTCGGGAGCCGAGCCTAAGGGGCTGGCAGAGTCGATGATGCAAGACGGCAAGCTCGGTGGCGCGCATTCATACGCGGCCTATCCGGTCGGTTGGGGCAACGCGTCGAACACGCCATTTCGCTTTTACAAGCGCACACCGATGAATGGCGGCATCCGTGTGCCATATGTCATGCACTGGCCACGGGGCATTGCGGACGCAGGCGCCATCCGCCGGCAATGGATTCACGTGACCGACACCTTGCCGACGTTGCTCGAACTGGCCGGCGTCCGCTACCCGGAGGTCTTCAACAGTCTGCCCACCGGCGGCATGAATGGGAGATCGTTCCGCAAGATGCTGGCGGAGGCCGGACACCCCGCCGCGCGGGATCGCCAGCACTATGAACTGGAGGGCAATCGGGGCTATATCCGGGGGCAATGGAAGATTGTTTCGTTGCAGCCTCCAGGTGCGGCCATCGAACTGGACAACTGGATGCTGTTCGACCTTGCCGCCGATCCGACCGAGTGCGAAGACGTTGCCAAGGGGCATCCTGAACTGCTGGCGGCGCTGATCGCGGAGTTCGAAGCGGATGCCGAGGCCAACTACATCTACCCGCTCGACAACCGGGACAACCGTCGGGCGCTCTCTGTGCCACCGTTCCTGGAGAAGGCAAACGCGAGTGCCAGGATGTTCTATTCCGGGACATCGACGGTGCCGACCGCTATCGTGTCGCCGCTGATTGCGGACCGGGACTACGATCTCGAATGCAATTTCTCGTATGAGAGCGGGCAGGAGGGGGTGCTGCTTGCGTTCGGGAACTCCTTTGGCGGTTTGACCATCTTCGTGCAGCAGGGCCAACTTCACATCGTTTACAACGGTGGTCAACGACAGGCCGAACTTGCCGGGCAGCAACTGTCCGCCGGTGACCACGTGCTGGCCCTGGCGCATCGGGCCACGGGCGGGCGGCGAGGTGTCGGCGTCATCAGCCTGGACGGTGCGCCGGTCGGTGATCTGGATATGTCGCCAACCATCGTGAGACTCACGGGTGAGGGCCTGGACGTGGGCTGCGATCGTCGGCTGAAAGTCAGTGACCGCTATGGCACGCGCGGTGCATTCCCCTATGCGGGAAGCATCCGCTTCGTTCGGCTCACACCAGGACAGCAGGCGGTAGACAGTCTGGCGAACCGTCCCGAACGCCTCGCACAGATCGACTAGCGAGCCATGCTTCCGCGCTGCAAGCCCAAAACAAGAATGGAGACCAACATGCCTATGACGCACCGCCGCCGCGTGATGTTCGCGCTGGCCCTGTCCGCGCTGACGCTGCCGTTTGGCGCACGGGCAACTGAAAACTGGCCGACCAAGGCCATTCGCATCATCGTTCCGTACCCGGCCGGAGGCGGTCCGGACATCTCGGTCCGCAAGCTTGCCGAGATCATGGGCAGGCACCTGGGCGTTCCGGTAATCGTCGATAACAAGCCCGGAGCTTCCGCCTTGCTCGGCACTCAGGTTGCGGCCGCGGCCGCGCCCGATGGCTACACGGTTGCTTACATCACGTCGGGCCTGGTGACCGTCGAGGCCATGACCCACAAGATTGACCTGTCCAAGGCTTTGCAGCCGGTGGCCAAGGTCAATACCTCGGCATTTGTTGCGGTAGTGCCCTCCAACTCGAAGTACCACACCCTGCAGGAGCTGATCGGTGCCGCCAAGGCACACCCTGGGTCACTGAGTTACGGCTCGGCCGGTGTCGGATCGCCTGCGCACATGGCAGTCGAGTACATGAAGCGGAGCGTGTCGGGGCTGGAGTTCCTGCATGTCCCTTACAAGGGGGCCGTGGAGTCGATCAATGCGATGCGTAGCGGGCAGATCGACTTCTCCATCATGGTGCTTTCCTCGGCGCTGCCGCAGATCAAGGCCGGTAGCCTGAAGGCACTCGCCGTGACCACGCCCGCCCGAGTGCCGCAACTCGCCGGTACGCCGACCTTCGTCGAAGCTGGTGTGCCGCGCTATGGCTTCTCCTCGTGGGGGGGCTTCGCGCTGCCCGCGGGCACGTCGCCGGCCATTACACGGAAACTGTTCGCTGCGATACAGGCTGCGGCACATGACCCCGGATTTCAGTCGATCCAGGAGAACCTGGGGTCGGTGACGGACGTCAGTAGCTCCCCGGACCAGTTCCGCGCGGAACTGAATGACGCCGTTCGCGCGGAGGAGTCGGTGGCAAGGACCATCGTCCAGCAATAGCGCATCACATTCCCATCGATACACGTGTCCATCCGCCGACGATCCGTAGGCGGAGGGCATCGCTCGTCCGCAAGCTATCGGCCGCAAGAGCCGAGGCTCGTCTGCGAACCGCACGACACGAGCAACGCACAGCCAGAACCACAATAGAGGAGGAGAGACCTTATGAAGAAGATGATGGTTGCCACGCTTGCCACCGCAACGATGGCCCCGTTCGCGCACGCACAGTCATCGGTGACGTTGTATGGCGTGGTGACAACGAGTCTGCAGTACGTGAACCGGATGCAGAACACCTCTGGTGGCGTGCTCGCGCCGGGTAGTGGTTCGACCTTCCAGATGAATTCTTCCGGCATCGCACAGTCGCGGTTTGGGCTGCGCGGGGTGGAGGACCTGGGCGGTGGCTTCAAGAGTCTGTTCGTCCTGGAGAACCAGTTCAACACCGACAATGGCCAGCTTGGCGGCGGGCTGATGTTCGGCCGCCAAGCCTTCGTCGGGTTGCAGAATACCTATGGCAGGCTGACGTTCGGGCGTCAGTACACGTCAAGCTTCCTGACGATGGGCAGCTTCACCCCGGTGGCCTATGCGCCAGAGTTCGAGCCGGTGGTAGGCATCTCTGGGCCAAATTTCCGGGAAAGCAACATGGCGCAGTATCAGGGGGTGTTCGGCCCGGTCACCGCCACGGCGCATTGGTCGTTCGGAGAGCGCGCGGGTACCTTCTCGGCCGGGTCGGCCTACGGTGTGGGTGTTTCGTATCTGAACGATGTATTCGGCGTCGCGCTTGGGTACGACGAAGTGAAAACACTGAATACGGCACAAGTCGCTGGCAACTCGACGTCGAACGACTACGGCCGTGACATGCGCGCCACGGTGGCAGCTAGCTACATGCTCGGGCCAGTGAAGCTGGTCGCGGGATATCGCTGGGGGAACTCAGTGGCGCCGTCGACCGGCACACCATCGCTGCTGCCACATCGGGACAACATGTACTGGGCTGGTATCAACTGGTATGCGACTGGCGCACTCAAGCTGACGCTGGCGTACTACTACGACGATATCAAGGATGCCACCATCGGCGGTGTGCATACTAATCCGAAGAACCTGCAGCAATATCTGGCGCTGGCGGATTACAACCTCTCAAAGCGCACCGACGTCTTCCTTGGTGTCATGTACGCCCGCAATGCCTCGCTGAACTGGGACAACATCACCTACTTGCCGAATGGCCAATCCATCGGCTATTCACCCGCTACCTCTCAGGTCTACTACAAGACGCCAAGCTCAAGTGGACAGCTTGGCGTGTCAATGGGCATGCGGCATGTCTTTTAGGCATTTTTGGCGATGAGCCAGGTCAATGCCTGGGTCCTTGCCGGGAGTCTGTGCTTCCATCAGTGCAGATTTCCGGCGCAATGTCCGTTCGCAGTTGGAACCGGCCTTCGCGGGCCACACCGCCGCGTGTCGCCTCTTGGCCGAGCGAGGGGCCAGGCAGCACCCGAACTAGCCAAATCGATCTCGATTTGCGGTTCTCGACAGCAGCAACTCATTTGCTGAATCGAGGTTGCCGGTGTCTGGAACGATCGCGCCTGCGTGGATGAGCCGCTTGGCTCGCCAGAGTGGGATGCGATCGATGATGGAGGCGTTCTCTGGGGTCATCACGGCAACGTGCACAACATGCAGGGTAATCGGTGATCGCACCGTAACGAGGCGATGGCCCGCTGCCATCAGACCAATGATTCTGCGCTGAAGAATGGAGTTACCCACTTCGGATACTTGAGCGATGACGGGAGGATCCATGCTGCAGTCCTTTTTCCCCATGCAGTTGACATCTGATGCCTCGGTCTTCGCATTTCGTGCCACGATGCCGTGGCAGATCGCCTGGCAGTACGGGACATCAGCCCAAGTTGCATTCAGGCAACGCAGATAGATGGAGGCGGCAGATAGAGGGAGACAGCAGGGCCCGCATGTCGACTTCGATCGCTACAAGCTGGCCCCGCCGACGGCGCTGTTGGTGTTGCCGCACTCGTCGCTTTGGGGGCTTTGAAAATTTGGCTTGAAATGCAACAAGGTTGCATTTAAGATCTGTTTGCAACAATGTTGCATTAACAGATCGCCCGCATTTGGCAGGATGCCTTGCGGGCAAACCAAATCCTCATGCTTCCAGCCAAGCTTCCTGTCACCGTGCTCTCGGGCTTCCTCGGCGCGGGCAAGACCACCTTGCTTAATCACATCCTCCATAACCGTGAGGGTCGTCGCGTCGCGGTGATCGTCAACGACATGTCCGACGTCAACATCGATGCCGCGCTTGTCCGGGATGGCGGCGCCAATCTTTCGCGGACGGAAGAGACATTGGTCGAGATGAGCAATGGGTGCATCTGCTGCACGCTGCGCGAAGATCTGCTGCTGGAAGTCGACCGGCTGGCGAGGGAAGGGCGATTCGACCAACTGGTTATCGAATCGACCGGGATCTCGGAGCCCTTGCCGGTGGCGGAGACCTTTACGTTCGAAGGCGAAGATGGCCGTAGTCTCAATGAGGTTGCCCATCTGGACACCATGGTCACGGTGGTCGACGCCTTCAATTTCCTCCGCGACTACGGTTCGCGCGACAGTCTGCAATCGCGCGGCGAGTCACTGGGCGAGAAGGATGCGCGCACCGTCGTGGACCTCCTGATCGATCAGGTCGAATTCTGCGATGTGCTGGTCTTGAACAAGGTCGATCTGATCGTCGACGCGGACCGCGAGCGCCTCCTGGCCATTCTGCGCGCGCTCAACCCCAGGGCACGTATCGAGATCGCCGAGTTTGGCCGGGTGCCTCTCGATCGGGTGCTCGACACAGGTTTGTTCGATTTCGAGGAAGCATCGAAAGCGCCCGGCTGGATACAGGAAATGCGCGGCAAGCACGTGCCTGAGACCGAGGAATACGGCATTCGCAGCTTCGTCTACGGCGCCCGTCGACCATTTCATCCTCAACGCTTCCACGCGTTTGTCGCGGCCGAATGGCCGGGTGTGGTGCGGTCAAAGGGGTTCTTCTGGCTGGCAAGCCATCCGACGCTCGCGGGAACCTGGTCTCAGGCTGGCGCCGTTGCCAGGCACGGTCCGGCCGGTTACTGGTGGGCCGCGGTGCCGCCCGAGCGCTGGCCGGACGACCCGGAGTCCGTTGCCTTGATTCGCGCCAAATGGGACGACAGCGTCGGCGATGCGCGTCAGGAGATCGTGTTGATTGGTGTCGACATGGACGAGTTCGAACTTCGTAGATGTCTGGACGCCTGCCTGTTGACGGACGACGAGATGGCGCAGGGTCCTGATGCGTGGACCACCTGGCACAACCCCTTTCCTGACTGGCCCTGACACTTGGGGCTCCCCATGCGCCTAGGACATTGGGGATGCCTTCCCAATCCGAACGAAAGCATGAGCGCAGCCCTTCCCGACGTTTCCTTGACCGAAGTCTCCCCGACCTTCACCCCGCTGGAGTGGGTCGGCATGCAGGGCATCGACCTGCCAATCAGGCTTGTCGAGCCTGGCTATCGGCGTCAGTTGCACGCCCGCGCGGACATTCATGTCGACCTGCCCGCGCCCAGGGTCAAGGGGATCCATATGTCTCGCCTGTACGCGCTGCTGGATGCGCCGGACGATGGCGCGGGTCTTTCGCCCATCCGCATACGGCAATTGCTTGAAGCGGTGGTGGACAGTCATCGCGATTGCGAGACAGGCGGCGCGCGGCTACGCCTGCGTTTTGATCTGCTAGTCCGTCGCCCCGCATTGGTCACGGAAGGCATTGCAGGATGGAAGTCGTATCCGGTACGGCTGGACGCATCGCTGGTTGGCAATGTCTTTGCGCTGACGGCTCGGGTAACGGCAGGCTACTCGTCGACTTGTCCGTGCTCCGCGGCATTGACCCGGCAACTGGTAGAGCGAGGGTTTGCGAAGGCGTTCGCACATAAGCGTCATGTCGACGTCGCCGAAGTCTCGGCCTGGTTGCGGCAACACGGCACGCTGGCGACGCCACACAGCCAGCGTAGCGAGGCGTCGATCACTGTGGATATTGCCGTCGATTCGCCAAACCTGGAGCTTCTCGACCTGATCGACCACATCGAGCGCGCGCTTGGCACGCCACTACAGACTGCCGTCAAGCGTGCCGATGAGCAGGCATTCGCCGCGCTGAATGGCCAGAATCTCATGTTCGTTGAAGACGCGGCGCGCCGCATTCAGGTTGCGCTGGACGGACGTTTCGCGAATCCCAGGGTTCACGTTCGGCACCTTGAAAGTCTCCATCCTCATGATGCGGTGGCTTGGGCAGCGCCGTTGCAGATGAAGCATGCACGGGAGGTGGCCGCATGACTTCCGCGCTCAGCCTCTACAACTCGCTGACCCGCAAGAAGGAGCCCTTGCGGACCGGGCAGCCGGGCCGCGTCGCGATGTATGTCTGCGGGCCAACGGTCTACAACTTCGCGCATATCGGCAATGCCAGGCCGGCCGTTGTCTTCGACGTGCTGGCGCGGCTACTGCGCGAGCAATACGCAGAAGTGGTCTACGCCCGCAACTTCACCGATGTGGACGACAAGATCAACGCGAGCGCGGCGGCGGAGGGCGTGCCTATCGGCACCATTACTGCGCGCTACATCGATGCCTACCACGAGGACATGCGGGCGCTGGGCGTGTTGATTCCTGACCTGGAGCCGCGCGTCACCGAGCACATCCCCGCGATCATTGCCTTGATACGGCGGCTGATCGCAAACGGGAATGCCTATGTCGAACAGGATCATGTCCTGTTTCACGTGCCGTCCTTTCCCGCGTATGGCCAGCTTTCGGGTCGCCGACCTGAGGACATGCTCGCCGGCGCACGCGTCGAGGTCGCACCATACAAGCGCGATCCGCTGGACTTTGTCCTCTGGAAGCCGTCCACTGCCGAGCTTCCGGGTTGGCCGAGTCCGTGGGGACGCGGGCGACCAGGTTGGCATATCGAATGCTCAGCCATGATCGGGCAACACCTGGGAAGCACGATCGACATCCACGGGGGCGGCCAGGATCTGATATTCCCGCATCACGAGAATGAGATTGCCCAGGGCACTTGCGCGAATGGCGAGATGTACTGCCGCACCTGGGTTCACAACAGCTTCGTTACCGTGGACGGCCAGAAAATGTCCAAGTCGCTCGGCAACGTTCTGCTGCTGCGCGATCTGCTGGGGCAGGCGCCGGGGGAGGCGATACGACTGGCGTTGCTTTCGGCGCATTACCGGCATCCGCTCGACTGGAACGCGCAGCGCCTGCTGACGGCGCGCCAGACCCTGTCGCGCTTCTACCGGGGGCTGAAGACAGTTGAACACATCGAGATCTCGCCCGGCGAAGAGCCTGACGAGGAGGTAATCGCGGCCCTCAACAATGACCTGAACATTCCGGGTGCGCTGGCGCGACTCCACGTGTTGCTCGCCGAGCTGGAAAAGGCAGGTACCGATGCCGGCCGATCCGTGGCCAAGGCGCGGGTGACGGCGTCGGGACGGTTGCTCGGATTGTTCCAGCAGGATCCAAACTCCGCGCTCCAGGCACTGGCCGGGCCAGCAGACATCCATGGTCTCGCCACTGCTGCGGACGCGGCACGGATCGACCATTTGGTCGCGGAGCGCGAGCAGGCCCGCAAGCGCCGCGACTTCGCACGGGCAGACGCACTGCGTGAGGAACTTGGCGCGGCCGGTGTCCTGGTTCACGACACGGCCAATGGGAGTACCTGGACCCTTGTCGATGGAACTCCAGCATAAGGGCGGCGGGCGCACGTGACGACGGCATGCTGATTCGCAAGCTCTTCCGCTTCGAGAACGCCCATATCGTGCGCGGATGCAGCACGAGGCGCTGCTCGCATTCCATCCACGGGCATTCGTACAAGATCGAGTTACTGCTGGAGGCACACTCACTCGACCATGGACAGATGGTCTATGACTTCGGCCTGCTCAAGGGCGGCGCGTTTACGCTGATCGACGCCTTCGACCATGCGGTCACGCTATGGACCGGCGACGACCCAGCGTATCTGGCATCCATGCGCCAGCATTCAGAGCGTTGGGTGTTGATACCGGTGTCGCCAAGCGCCGAACAATTCTCAAGGTTGTTCTTCCGGCTGGTGGATGCGGTGCTAGCCACGACCGCCTTGCGCAATGGCGAGGGAGACGTGCGATTGCACTCCGTCATCGTCCATGAAACGGAGACCGGCTATGCGCAGTGTTTCCGTGAGGACGCCGAGAATCCCCGCATGGGGCGCATCGAGCTTGAATCCATCGTCTTCGCGCCCGCCATCACGGCGCAATGGTGCGACGCGGCGTTGTTCGAACGGTTAAAACGCGCGTGCGGATTAGCACGCCAGGAATCCGCTACATGATCAGAAAGAACCCGAGCGGCGATCTGCCGCAGATTCACCCGAGCGCCTTCGTTGACCCGACGGCCGTCCTGTGCGGCAAGGTGGTTGTTGCGGAGAACGTATTTATCGGTCCCTACGCGGTGATTCGTGCCGACGAGGTAGATGCCAATGGCCAGCTTGAGCCGATCCTGATTGGCGCGCATTCCAACATACAAGACGGCGTCGTCGTCCATTCCAAGTCTGGCGCGCGGGTATCGATCGGGGAACGCACCTCGATCGCGCATCGTGCCATCGTTCACGGTCCGTGCCGGGTCGGTAATGGGGTGTTCATCGGATTCAATAGCGTGCTATTCGACTGCGTCGTGGAAGACGGCTGCGTGGTGCGATTCAACGCCGTGGTCGATGGCTGCCATCTGCCGGCCGGCTTCCATGTTCCGTCGACGATGCGCATTGGACGATCCACCGACCTTGCCACACTCCCCAAGGTGTCCGTCGACGCCAGCGAGTTTTCCGAAGATGTCGCGCTGACCAACAACGCGTTGGTGCGCGGATACAAAGCCATCCAGAACGAGTTCTGAAACATGTCGGTTGCTCCTACGCTGCCACGCACAATCATGGAGGGCGCAGCATGATGGATGGAACATTCACCGATGTTGGGCGGTCATCGGCACGCCGCCATGCGGACCTGCTGGTGATTGGCGGCACCCTCGCCACCCCCAACGGTGTCGAGCGCGCCGATGTCGCATGTGCGGCCGGTCGCATCGTGGCGCTTGGAGACCTGCAGCACTCATGGACGGCCGATGCCACGCTCGACGCGAAGGGTCTGCACGTACTGCCGGGCGTTATCGATAGTCAGGTGCATTTCCGCGAGCCCGGCTTGACGCACAAGGAAACGTTGGAGGCCGGCACGCGCGGTGCGGTGCTAGGCGGCGTCACGGCGGTATTCGAGATGCCGAACACGCAACCGCTCACATTGCGTGCAGAGGATCTCCAGGCGAAGCTTGATGCGGCACGGGGACGAGCGTGGTGCGACCACGCGTTCTACATCGGCGGGTCGTCCGTAAATGCCGAGCATCTGGAGTACCTGGAGAGTCTGCCTGGCTGTGCTGGCGTGAAGGTCTTCATGGGCAGCTCGTTTGGCGACCTGCTGGCGGATGAAAACGAGGTGCTATGTCGGATCCTGGCGCACGGCCGCCGCAGGATGGCCGTGCATGCTGAGGATGAGGCCCGCCTGCGCGACCGCAAGGTCATCGCCGAGTCGAGCGGCGACGTGCGCCAGCACCCGGTCTGGCGCGACGCCAGCAGCGCATTGCTGGCCACGCAGCGCATCGTGACGCTTGCCGGGGATACTGGGCGGCGCCTTCATATCCTGCATGTTTCGACTGCCGAAGAGATTGCCTTCCTATCGGATCGGAAGGATCGCGTGACAGTTGAAGTGACGCCGCACCACCTGACCCTGGAGGCGCCAGAATGCTACGAGCGCCTGGGGACGCTGGCACAAATGAATCCTCCGGTGCGTGAACGTCGCCACCGGGACGCCCTATGGCAAGCGATTCGCGAGGGCGTCGTCGATGTCATCGGTAGTGACCATGCGCCTCACACGCTTGAGGAAAAGAGTCGTCCATATCCAGCTTCGCCCAGCGGCATGACCGGTGTGCAGACACTGGTGCCGGTGATGCTGAATCATGTGCATCGTGGTCAATTGAGCCTTCAGCGATTCGTCGACCTGACAAGCGCCGGACCGGCCCGGATCTTCGGTGTCGAAGGGAAGGGCCGTATCGCGCTTGGCTACGACGCCGACTTGACGCTGGTCGATCTGGAGGCTCGCAGGACCATCCGCAACGACTGGATCGCGAGTGTCAGCGGATGGACGCCCTATGACGGCATCGGCGTTACGGGCTGGCCGATCCATACCGTGGTGCGTGGCCACATCGTCGTGCGGGACGAAGCGCTCGTCGGGACGACACCTCTGGGTCGACCGTTGCGCTTCCTTGAAGCGCCACCACGAGTGCCAGGCGACATCTGAGATCAGGTGGCAGGGGGCCAGGTCGGGTCGGGGCAGCCAATGCCTGCTGATGGTGCGCGTGTCCGTCAGAACTGCAGCGATACGTTCGCCAGGAACGTGCGTGTTGACGCTGGCAGGACAAAGCCGTCATACGTGGTCGTCCAGTATCGGCGTCCAAACACATTGTTGACCACAGCGCGCACCGTCAGCGTCTTGCCAGCCATGCGCGTGGTGTAGCGCGCGCCGACATCGGCGGTGGTGTATGAAGGTATGTGCTGCGTGTTGGCCGAATTGACATACATATCGCCGGTTACCTTGGCGCCGGTCCACAGCGTCAGGCCGGGGGCGAACGGGGTGTCGTACTCGATGCGGCCCGTCACGATGTAGTTCGGCGTGGCGAACACGCGCTTGCCATTGACCAGGGGGTCGTCGACGCCAGAGGTCTTCGTGTCGAGCCACAACACACCACCCATCAGCCGTACATCGCGTGCTACGCGTAACCAGCCGCTTGTGTCCAGGCCGGTGAAACGCTGGCTGCCGTCCTGCACGAAGTAGTTGGCCGAGTTGGTGTACTCGTAGCCCTTTTCAACGCGGAACAGCGCGACGTTGGCCCCCCACTTGTCGCGGTCGGTCTTGAATCCCAGTTCATATTGCCGGCTCTTGAGTGGACCAAAGGTCTGCCCGGCGTTGACATTGGTGACGCCCGCCGATCCTCCCTGCTCCAGCGACTCCACGTAGCTGAAATACGCCGTGGAGAAGTCGTCGGTTTTGTACATCAGCGCAACGGTCGGGGTGAACGGATTGGCGCTGTAGTGCGAGGTTTTGACTTGCGACGGATCGTAGTTGTCCTGCGTGAAGTCGTTGTAGCGCACGCCGGCCAGTACCGAAAAACGTGGCGTGAACTGGATTGTGTCGCTCAGGTAGACCGATTTCTGCTGAATCCTGTAGTCGCGGTACGGGATGTAGTCCTTGCCCACGCCCGGCTGCTCGGGCAGCGGCACCGGGTTATACAGATTGCTGGTGCCCATGGGGATGCCATTGCCGCCAAGACCGTTGTCGAGTTCGCGCACCTGCGAGAGGTAGCCAATGCCGGCAACGATATCGTGCTTGATCGCACCCGTCTCGAACTTGCCCTGCACCATTGCGTCGTACGCCTGGTAGTAGTAGGCGGTCTTCCAGCGGTAGTTAGTGTCGGAGAAATCCCCGGCACTATTGGTAACGTACAGGAAGCTGTCGGCGTTAAGCCGGTTCTGGCGCGCAAATCGATACTTGAAGCTGGCCTGCCAGGCATCGTTGATGCGGTAGTCCACGCCGGTGCCTACGGTAAGCGTGTCGGTCTCGTGCGACGACCACGGCTGTGCCAGATTCCGGGCCACGCTGCTGGCGGGCGGAATGGACAGGTCCGACGCGAACGACAGGCCGAAGATCGTGCCCTGCGACTTGCGCTTCCAGTACATGACGTCGGCATTCCATGTGAGGTCCGGGGTGATGCGGAAATCCGTGGCCAGCGAGAAGGCCTGGCGCCGCACATGCACGTTTGGCTCGTTGGTGTTGCCATCCTCGTTGACCGCATTGATCCGATAGCCGAAGCGGTCATCCACGCCGAAGCGACCGCCGAGGTCGACCTTCTCGCTCCAGACGCTGTTGGCCTGGTAGCCGACCGTGACTTCTCGCAATGGCTTGTCCGTCGGACGTTTCACCACATAGTTGATGATGCCGCCGGGTGAGCCGAAGCCGTACATGAAGCCTGACAGCCCCTTGAGCAGTTCCACCTGTTCGAATGGTTCGAGTGGCATGTCGGCATCCCACGTGACGAAGTTCTGCCCATCCACCTTGGTGCCATTGAGCATGTCCACGCGCATGCCGCGCACGGCGAAGTAGGAGTTCTCGGTCCGCGCGTTATCGCCCAGCACCGACACGGCCGGGTCGTACTTGAACACGTCGTTGGCCGTCTGCGCCAGGCGTTGCTGGATCTCGTCGCCCGATACGGCCACCACGGAGAAGGGCGTATCCACGGGCTTGCGGTCGCCCAGCGCGCCGCTATTGACCCGTTCCACTTTGACGGCCTCCCCGGAGCGGTCCGCCACCACGGTAGCCGCCGGCAACATGGTCGCGTCGGCTGTGTCCTGCGACTGTGCCTGCGCTGGCTGCGAAAGGCTGAAGCTCAGCGCGGCAATGGCTACCGGCGACAGGATCGGCAGCGGGCGCGCCGAGCGCGTCGAATTACGCGCGCGCAAGCTCGCGTGCCTGTCGAGTGAATCAAGCATGGACATACAGACTTCCTGGATTGTTGTTGTTCTGGTGCGTGGCTCCGCACCCGGATGCGGCTGAATTTGACCGGAATACTAATACGAATGCAAATGATTTGCATTTATTACGATGTTCAGATGAGGGTCAAACGAGGGGCGATGTTCGGGTCGTTGCCAGGAGAGAGGCATCCGATCGGCCACAAAAGAGCGCTGTAGCTATCTTTTTGCCCCATACGCGGCACCGATTCGTCGAGAAAGCAACATGTCTGCCAATGTCTTATCCGACGTACAGCCGTCGTTCATCGCTTCCTGCTCAAATCCGTAATGCAAACCATTATCATATGCGTTTGTGTTTGTCGGGCCTGAGTGGAAGTCGTCGAATCATGAAACAGCGTGTGTCGGTTGGATATCGCGTGGCAATCGGCTCGCGGGTGATTGCCGCCGTTGTTGGTGGTTATGCGGTGGCGGCACTTTGTACTGGCTGCCTGTCGCTGGCACTGGTGCGGTGGACGAATGTCACCCGGTCGGAAGCCGTGATGACGGCCACGTTGATGTCGTTCCTCTGGTTTGCGTTGGCCGTCATCTGGGTGTTCGTGGCCAGTACCGCCTGGCGCGCCTGGGTCGGGTTGTGTGTGCCTGGCGTGTTGATGGCCGCCGGGTGGTTGATCTTGCGCGGTGCGTGATGGCTGAACTGAAGAAGGGGCAGGGGTTGAGGCAGTCGATGGCCTGGCTGCATACGTGGTCGGGGCTGTTGGTGTGCTGGGTCCTGTTCCTGGTGTTCTGCGGCGGCACGGCAAGCTACGTCAAGGACGAGATCTCGCTATGGATGAAGCCGGAGCTGCACGCGTCGTCGGATGGAGACGTATCCGCCGCTGATGTCGCGCAGCGTGCCTACGCATACCTGCAACGCGAGGCGCCTGGCGCCGAGCGCTGGTTCATCAATCTGCCGGACGCCCGGCGTCCCGCGATCTCCGTATTCTGGTTGCGCAAGCCCGGCCCGGCTGATGCCGGCAAGGGCAATCGCGCGCGCCTCGAATCACGCACGCTCGATGCCCGCACGGGTATGCCGATTCCCGGCGCGCGCGATACGCGTGGTGGCGAATTCCTCTATCGGCTGCATTTCGACTTGCACTACATGCCCGCGGTGCAGGCACGCTGGATCGTGGGCATCTGCGCGATGTTCATGCTCGTGGCAATCATCAGCGGCGTAATCACGCATCGGCGCATCTTCACGGATTTCTTCACGTTCCGTCCGCGCAAGGGGCCGCGCTCCTGGCTCGATGCGCACAACGCCCTGGCGGTACTGGCGCTGCCATTCCACCTGATGATCACCTATACGGGCCTGGTGACGCTCCTGTTCATGTACATGCCGTGGGGCATCCAGGCTGTCTACAAGGGCGACGAGAAGGCATTCACCGCCGAACTCGCGGCACGCGCGCCGCGCGTCAAAGCGGCGAACGAAGCAGCGGCACTGGCGCCGATCGCGCCGATGGTGGAGCAGGCCATGGCGCGCTGGCATGGCACGCCGCCGCAGCGGATAGCGGTGGAGCAGCCCAACAATGCCAATGCCACCGTCTCCCTGACGCGTGCGGAGAGCCGCGATATCGGCACCACGCTGCCGGTCATGGTGTTTTCGGGCACCACTGGTGCCGTTCAGTCCGCGCTTGGCGAAAGCGTGGCCGCGGCCAGCGCCACACGCAGCACGATGGTCGGCTTGCACGTGGCGCATTTCGCGCCGCCATTACTGCGTGCGCTGTTCTTTGTCTCCGGGCTGGCCGGCGCGCTGATGGTGGCCACTGGCGCGTTGCTATGGGCGGTCAAGACGCGCCAGAGCCATGCAAAGCATATCGCCGCCACCGGGCGCGTGCCGTTCGGGCTGCGGCTCGTCGAGGCCCTCAATCTCGGTGTCATCGCGGGTTTGCCGATTGCCTTCACTGCCTACTTCTGGGCGAATCGGCTGCTTCCGGCCGACATGTCCCAGCGTTCCGGCATGGAGGTCCAGGCCTTCTTCGGCGCCTGGGCGGTGGCGGCGCTGCTGGCGCAATGGAAACCCACGCGGGAGATGTGGCGCGTGCTGCTGTGGACCGGAGCGGGGTTGTTTGCGGGACTCCCTGTGCTCAACGCCTTCACCACTACCTCGCACCTCGGGGTGACGCTGCGCCACGGCCCGATTGCCGTCGCCGGCTTCGATCTGACCGTGCTTGCCATCGGCATTGGTATCGGTGCCGCCGCATGGATGCTTGGCAAACGGCGCCCCGGAAAACGCGCAGTCCCTGCCGCCAGGCACGGCGCGGCGGAGGTGTCGCCATGAGCGTCGAGCCAGCCGCGAGCGTCGTCGGCCTTGCCTTTGCCGTGGGCGGCTTTACGTGGCTAGCCCAGGCCATCGAGCGCCATCACGCCGACATGTTCGGGCGTGGCAGCGCGCCGTCCCCCGCACGTGTCGCGCGGCTGCGCGTGCTCGGCACGCTGGCGCTACTGGCGGCGCTGGCTGCATGTGTGCTCGCCGAGGGCTGGGCTTTCGGCGTCATCTACTGGACTGGCCTTCTGACAATCGGTGCGCTGACTGCGATCAGCGCATTCACCTGGGCGCCTCGTGCCACGCCACGTCTTGCACACGTGGCGATCGGCATTGGCGTTACCACTGCCCTCGCATTGATCTGCTCTCAGTAGCGAACGGGTGGGAAAAAACATTCGCGGACACGGGTTATGCCTTGCCCTCATGGCTTCTGGATCGGGCCGTGGCGCAAGGGGGTTATTTCCTTTTGGAGTCTTATCTTGTCTCTTGCTGTAGAGCGTAGTGTTCAACCGCGTGCCTTGCGGCCATCCCCGATTTACCTGCGCCATCTGGTCGTGGCGCTGGCGGCAGCCGGCGTATTGCCGTCCGTGGCGCTGGCACAGGCAGATGCGCAGCCATCCCAATCGTCGGGCGCGCCGCAAGCCGCGGCGACGTTGCCCGCCGTGACCGTGCACGGCGACGCAACTCCCGATCAGTTGCCGCCGTCCTATGCGGGCGGGCAGGTCGCACGCGGTGGCCGGCTTGGCGTGCTTGGCAATCAGGACTTCATGGATGTGCCGTTCAGCATGACGACGTACACGTCGCAGGCCATCCAGAATCAGCAGGCACGCAGTATTGCCGGCGTGCTGGCTGACGATCCGTTCATCCGCACCAGCTATGGCTTCGGCAATTTCTCCGAGACGTACATGGTGCGCGGTTTCCAGCTGACAGGCGACGACCTGGGCTGGAACGGCCTGTTCGGCATCGCGCCGCGTCAGCTCGTGGCTGCGGAGGCGGTCGATCGGGTGGAAACCTTCCGCGGTGCCAGCGCGTTCCTCAACGGTGTATCGCCAACCGGTACCGGCATTGGCGGGGGCATCAACCTCGTCCCGAAGTACGCCACGGTGGCACCGATTACGCAGGCAACGATCGACTACACCAGTGATGCCCAAGTGGGTGGCGCAGTCGATGTCGGCCGCCGCTTTGGCAGCGCCAAGGAGTTTGGGGCGCGGATCAACGCGATGGCGCGTGGAGGTGATACGCCGGTCGATTCCGAGAACCGCCAGCAGCGCTTGCTGACGCTCGGACTCGATTACCAGGGCGAGGCGTTTCGCGTCAATGCCGATTTTGGCTATCAGAAGCAGACGGTGAATCAGGGAAGAAGCACGATCCAGCTGGCTTCGGGAACGACGGCCCTGCCGCCCGTGCCGTCGGCGAGTTCGAACTTCGCGCAACCCTGGACGAACTCGATGCTCGAGGATACGTGGGGGACGATTCGCGCCGAGTACGACTTTGCTAAGGACTGGACGGCGTATGCGGCCTTCGGCATGCACCACAGCAACGAGATCGGCAACTACGGCGGCGCCACCGTCGGCAACGACGGTTTCGGCACCTCGCAGCGGCTCAGCGTGCCGTTCAAGCAGGACACAACCACCGGAGAGGTTGGGATTCGGGGTCGCTTCGTGACGGGTCCCGTCAAGCACAGCGTAAATCTGGGGTGGTCGGGATTGGAGCAGGAAAAACGGTCGGCCTACGAGATGTCCCGCACGTACGCGACCAACCTTTACGATGCCCCTGTCGTTGCGCGTCCAGCCACGGCATATTCGGGCAGCAGCATGACCGATCCGCAGGTGACTGGCCGTACGAACCTGAACGGCGTGTCGGTGGCTGACACGATGTCGTTCCTGGACGACCGCGTGCTGCTTACCGCAGGCGTCCGGCATCAAGTGATCAACACGCGCGGCTACGCCTACGGCACCAATGTGGTCACCCCTTATGGCGACTCGGCAACGTCGCCGATGTTCGGCATCGTGATCAAGCCGCTCCAGAACCTGTCGGTGTACTACAACCATATCGAGGGACTGGCCGCCGGGCCGACGCCGCCGTCGAGCGCCACGAACCGGAACGACGTATTCCCGCCGATCAAGTCGAAGCAGGATGAGGCCGGCGTCAAATACGATGCAGGCAAGTACGGCACAACGCTTGCGTTCTTCCAGATCAAGCAACCCAACGGCATTACGCAAGGGAACATATTCTCGGTGGCTGGCGAGCAGCGCAACCGTGGCGTCGAGTGGAGCGTGTTTGGCGAGCCGGTGCGCGGACTCCGTCTGCTGGGCGGCATCGGCTATATCGATACGAAGATGTCGAACACCGGCAATGCCGCGACCGAGGGCAAGGAGGCGATCGGCGTGCCGAACTACACGCTGACGGCGAGTGCCGAATACGACCTGCCCTTCGTGCCGGGGCTGACCGTCTCGGGTCGATACATCCAGACCGGCAGCCAGCAAGCCAATGCGACCAACACGATCAGCCTGCCGTCCTGGAACCGTTTCGATCTGGGCGCGCGATACACGTTCAAGGCCGCGCAGATGCGCTACACGATGCGCGCGTCGGTGGAGAATCTTGCTGACAAGGATTACTGGGCCTCGTCGTATGGCGGCTATCTGGTGGTTGGCCAACCTCGCACGTTCAAGCTGTCCATGACCGTGGACTACTAAGCGTGCCTCGTCATGCCGGGCGGCGATGTGCCACCCGGCATGACAACGGCCGGGGCATCTACCCGACGATCCACTCGCGGGCTTCGCGGGACTGGCTCATCGTGAACGTGCGGATCTTCCCGGGCACCAGGAACCGGAACACATTGATCGAGTGCCGGACCCAGTCATGGTCGGTGACCAGCGCAACGGATTCCCATTTCAGGTAGTGCGACACGCCGAGCTTGAAATCGTCCCACAGGGCGCCGGGCTCCATGCTCGTTATCGTGAAGTCGGGCCCCAGCTCGTAGTAGAGGCGCACCTTCTCGCGGCCGGTCAGCACGGCATCGATGGCGGGAATCAGCACCTTCTCGTAGTCATCCCGCGTCAGCTTGCCGTTGCCGTGCACTGCGACGACGTTGGCGGGAAAGCCGTCCAGAATTTCCATCATGGTTGTTCTCCTTGCGGAACGGCGCGCCGTGGCACGCGCTCCCGATCGTTACCGGACCGGCCGGTGAGCACGACACACCACCGGACCGTCCGGTTTCACCGTATATCGGGCTAGCCCCCGGGGCAAGCATTCCTTTCGATTCGTCCCGGTAGGATCAAGGTTGACCGCCGATGAACACGCGCTCGGGGTGCGGATGGCTCAGGAAGTCGTGGTGCGAGATATGCCAGCCGTACGCGCCCGCCATCGTGAACGCGATGCGATCCCCGACCCGCAGCCGTTCCACCGGCACCTCGCGCGCCAGCACATCCTTTGGTGTACAGAGTTCGCCACACAGCGTCACCGGCAGCCGCTCAACCACGGGCCTCGGAAACGGATAGTCCCATTGGTCATTCGGCAGCACCTGGAACGGATGGCTGTGCTGCCATGACACGGGCAGCCGGAAGTGGTGCGTGCCACCCCGCAGCACGGCGAACCATTTGTCGTGGTTCCGCTTCAGGTCGATGACTTCGGCGACATAGCAGCCACAGCCCGCGCTGATGAACCGGCCGCACTCGAAGACGATGCGCGTGGTCGGCGCAGTCTCCCGCAGCAGGGCGGCCAGCCCATGGCAGAAGCGGTCCCAGTCGAAGTGGCGCTCCGGGTTCTGATAGTCGATACCAATGCCACCACCGACGTTCAGCCATTCGAGCGTCAGGCCGTGCAAGTCGCGCAGGCGCTTGGCCAGCGCGATATGGCGGCCGATCAGGGCCAAATGGGTGTCGGCATCGAGACTGTTGGACCCGGCGTGCACATGCAGGCCAACCACGCGCACATTGGGCATCGTGCGGGATAGCGCCAGCACATCGGGTAGCAGGGCCTCGTCGATGCCGAACTGCGTGGCACTGCCGCCCATCTGGAGCGTGGCGCCGGGCAGACCGTAGGCGGGGTTCGCGCGAAGCAGCACATCGGCGCAGCGGCCTTGCCGTCTTGCTACGGCATCCAGTCGACTTAGCTGCAGCGCGCTTTCCACGTGAATCAGGCCGACGCCAAGACGCAGCGCGCCTTCGAGCTCGGCATCGGTCTTGCCCGGGCCGCCGAACGCAATGGGTACCTCGGCATTGACGCTGCGCACGCGCTCGATCTCGCCGAACGAGGCCACTTCGAAACCATCGGCTACACCCAGCAGGGTCCGAAGGACAGGCGCGTCGCTGTTGGCCTTCACGGCGTAATACAGTGCGCATTGCTCCGGCAGCGCCGCCCGCAAGCGTGTCGTGCGCAGGCGCAGATCGTCGAGATCGTAGAGATAGGCGCAGACCGGCTCGCGAGTATCCCGCTCGGCGATGTAGCGGGTAACGTGTGTCAGATCCATGGTTGTTCCTGTTCGAGGCAGCTTATGTCCTCATGCTGCTAGACGATGCACGCCTGCCGGTGGGCGGCCATCGCACGGCGGGCGATGCCGCGATCGTCGCCAAGCACCATCATCCGCGTGCCCCGTGCACGCCATGCGGCGGCGTCATCGGGTGTGCGGGGCAGGGCGCAGAAGTGTTTGTCATGACGCTGCGCGGCGGCGGCGATCGTTTCCACGGCGTCGCGCACGTGCGGATGGCGGGTTTGCCACGGCACGCCCAGCGACTGGGAGAGATCGGCCGCACCTTCGAGCAGCACGTCGACGCCCCGTTGCGCCGCGATGTCATCGGCGTTGCGCAAGCCCGCGGCGTCTTCGATCATTGCCACCACGAGCGTGTGCCGTGCGGCGTCCTCGGTGGCTTCGCGCAGATCGTCCCGGCCGTAGCCGCTGTGCCAGGTGGCATTGAGACCGCGCTTGCCTGTCGGGATGCCGCAGGTGTGATGGCAGCATGCCACCGCTTCGTTTGCCTGCGCCGCACTGGTGATGCGCGGGAAGACGATCCCTTGCGCGCCAGCGTCCAGCGCCGGTGCCACCTGATGCAACGCTGCCACGCGCACCAGCGGAGCGATGCCACTGGCACGCGCCGCCAGCAGCATCGCGCCAAGCAATGCGCCATCGATTAGCGTGTGCTCCAGATCGATCACTGCGAAGTCGTAGCCAGCGGCGGCGATCAGTTCCACTGTGAGCGGCGTCGGCGTCGAGCAGAACAGGCCGACGATCGGTTCTCTGCCTGGCGTGAGCAAGCGCTCCTTCAACGATTGCACGATGCCTCCGTCGGTGCGTGGTCCGTTGTAAGGCTGGTTGCGCGCGTCGATGCGAGCGCGCTCGCGAGCGGGTTCGGCGCGTCGCGTGTGCGCAGGCGGACTTCTGGCAGAAAGCGGCGGCTTGCCAGTAGCTCGATGGCCATGGTCGGCGCAAAGCAGTCGAAGCGCGCGAACTGTTCGGCCAGATCCGGATGATCGGCCTGGTAGTCGCGGATCACGCCGGCGACGATGCGCCAGAACGCGGGTTCTTCCAGATAGCCGTGGTCGGCCAGCATCGCGCCGAACTCGGCCAGATTGACGAAGAACAGGGCGTCGCAGGTGAAGTCGCGCAGTTCGTCGGCATCGTCGGTCTCGATGAATGAGTTCGGATTGACCAGCGCGTGTTCGGGCGGCGGTACTGTCAGCGCGGGCGGCTCCGTCGACAGCCATTGGCGCGAAAAACGCACGCCGTCGTGGAAGTCCTTGAGCGCGACGCGCTCGGGCAGGCCATCCACGTGGATCAGCAGCATGTTCTGCGCGTGGGATTCCAGGGCGATTCCATGAACCCACAGCAGGTGCAGCACCGGCAGCCATGCGCGTTCGATCAGCCGGCGCACCCATATGGCGGCACCATACCGATCGAGCCAAGGCGCAAGCAGGGGCTCGCCATCGCTGTCGAGGTGGGCCAGGGCGGTCATCGGTAGCGCGCGCTCGTCTGGGGTGAGATGGCCGTGGATGCTCTCGCGCCAGATGCACGACAACGCGCCGTACTGTCCCTGAGCGGGTGCCGCCGGCATGTAGCTGACGCCCGCCACCTCGCGCAACAGGATCGGCGCGGCAATCGGGGGTGTCCACGTCGTGCTTGCCACCAGGCAGGCCAGCCAGTCGCTCAGCGGCGCGGCGTTGCAGACGGTATGCGGCGCCAGCACGCGCGACGTCGACGTGTTCACCATGTTCATGGCCAGTTTCAGCGATGGCGCTCCGGGGTGATCCAGACTGGCCAGCGTACGAATCGATTGCTGGGGCAGGTAGCGCTCGGGCAGTGTGCCGATGGCGATCAGATCGCCTTGCGCGAAGGCGGCGTGGAACGTCGGCGCGGCAACCTCCTCCCATTGCCACGGGTGGATTGGTAGTGGCAGGTAGTCCGCCGGGTCCACGCCGTATCGGGCCAGCGCTGTGTCAAAGCGCTGACGCGCGGCATCACTCAGCAGGGCGCCAGCGTTCTGCCCGGGCACGGTGGCGCTGGCCGACGCGCGGCAACGATCCCGTCGCACGGCCAGCAGCACGGGATGTACCGCCGAGGCACATTCCGGGCCGAAACGTGCGTTGTCGATCATCGTGAAACCAAGACGCGACTTGTAGGACGGGTGGTAGGGATGCGCGCCAGTCAGGCGTGCCTCGACGGTGTCGTAGTCGGCGTCGCGCAGCAACTGGCCGCTGGCACCGTTTGCATGGTGCGAGTGCGCATCCTTGATTTGCGTGGATAGCAGTTCCATCGCGAACTGCTGAATGCGCTGGGGATCGGCGTCGAACTGGCCGGCGAGTTCGTGCAGCAGGCGCGATACATCGTCCGCCGCCGTCTCGTCGCCACCGTGCGCGCGTATCACGTTGCCCAGGCGGATGCGGCCGAACGCATCGATGCGCCTGACCGCGCAGCGGTACCGCACCGGTTGGCCATCGGCTGCAACGGCTGGGAGCGTGACGGACTCGGTGGTCCAGTGGACGTCGCGAAACACGTCCTCGAACAGCAGCGCCTCCATGAGTTGGCGGATTACGCGTTGCGTGGCACAGCGATAGTGATCGCTCTGGATCAGGGCTTGATAATCGTCGATCTGCATGGCGGTTACGCGTGCGGGTGATGAAGTGGGTTGGCGATGGCTACCCAGGCCGGCGTTTCGCCATGCCGTCCGAAGCAGCTCAGCAGATTGGCCTTGGCGGGCAGCGTGGGCATGGCTGCGAGCTGTGCCAGTACCGTTCGGGCAGTGGGGCCGTCGTCATGCAGGGCGCGGGCAGTCTGTTGCCACAGCGTTTCCTCGCTGCAATGGCCGGTACGGGCGATGCACGCGATGCAATGGCCGATGTGGTTCACCATCACGTAATAGGCAAAGCGGTGCAACGCCGCGGCGTCGTCGTAGAGCGCCGGGCTGCCGTCGAGGTCGCCCGCCCAGGGATACCGGTCCCGGCTGATGCTGACGCCCTCCATGTCACGCACATAGCCGTGCGCGGGCCAGCCTTCGTGGAAGGCAACCATGCTGTTCTGCAGATGCGCTTCGAGGCTGATGCCATAGTCGCCGAACAGGCGCGTCAGCGGCAGCAGGGTGACTTCCAGATAGCGCGCCCACCAGCGGCTGACGTCTTTCACGGCTGGTGATGCGCCTAGCGCCTGGCGCAAGTGGGCCGCAAGCAGACTCGTGCCGTGTGGTGGGTCTTCGAGCACGGTCGCCAGCACCTGGGCGGTATCGCCATGTCGCTCGGGCAGGCCCTGACGATAGATCACCGCGGTACTGGCACGGAGTCCGGGGTCATCGATGTCCAGCACCGCGCCACCAAGCTCGGTCAGTACCGTGAAGCGATCGTTGACCCGGACCGATGCCGGTACTCGCGCGATGGCGCGACTCGCATCGAGCGCACGCAGCACGTGCTCGGGAGGATTGTTGCGGACGAAATTGGTGATCCGCACATCGATCGCGAGCTTCAGGAACAGGCGCTGGCGTGGCAGCCATACGGTACGTACCGAGGACGTTGGCCAGGCGAGTTCACCCCGTTGTCCGAGCGACAGCAGCGCGCCACGCGCGATCAGCGCGCGGATGGCGGGTTGCTGCAGCAAGTGTCGAGCTTGCCAGGGGTGGCAGGGCAGCAGCCGATACTCGCCGTCGCGCAGCAAGGGCGCAGCGAACGTCATGACCTCCGGGTCGATCGGCAACGGTCCGTTATTGGAGCTGTGGGATGCGAAGTGTTCGTTGGCGACCGCCAGGTAGTGCAGCGGAAACGCGGTGCCGAACTCGGGCGCGTATCGGCGCAGGTCATCGTGCGTGAATCCTTCGGATGCCTTCGATGTTCCATGGAAGACATGGCCGAAGCGCAACCGCTGCTCGGCGGCGATGAAGGTCGACGGCGCGGAAGGTGCGGGCGCATCGGCGTGATAGAGCCGGGCCTTCTGCGCACCGTTGCGCATCAGCGCGGCAAAACGCACGGGCCATTCGTCCGTGGCGGCAGCAGGGAAGCTGGCGGCCAGCGCATCGACGATGGCGTCGACGAGGGGCTCCGCCTGGACCAGTGGCGTGGGCTGGCCATCCTCGGGGTCGAGCATTGCGGCGTGTGCGACCCGGTGGTATCCGATCGGCGATACGTAGTCGAGCGCGGCCGCGAGCCATCGGTGGTTGCCATCGGCGTGGGGTAGTGCGATCACGGCAGTACGGAGGCCTGACGCCTGCCATATCGACAATGTTGGGTCGAGCGCGGCGGGAACAGAATGATCGGCTGGCAGGTGAGCGTGGCCGCAGGGATCGTGGATGCCGCTTTCGCGGCAGTAGGTGTTGAAAAACTGCTCGATCAGGCGCCGCTCCACCGGTTCGACCGAAGGGGTTGTCGCGGAGAAAACACGTTTGGCGTGCAGCACGGAGACTGCAGGTTCGACTGAGAGTATTGACACGGTGTCACCTCGCATCATGGACAGGGGCGAATGAAGGAGAACGGCCTGGCAGGACCAGCAGGGCAGATACGACGAACATGGCGGCCGTCACCCAGAGCGCGGCGTTCGGGCCACCGAGCGGCAGACTGATCATCACGGCCAGCGGTCCGACGAGTTGGCCGGCCGTCATTGCGCTACGCGCCACGCCCGTCGCGGTGCCGTGCAGCGCTGCGGGAAGCACCCGATGGCAATGTGCGAGCACGGACAGCGCCAGTGCGGCAAACAGCGCGCCGTGAATCACGCGGAGCAGCGCGATCTGCCAGAGCGCGGTGGCCAGCGGCAGCAGTGCAATGGCCGCCGCGCATCCGGACGCGGCAAGGAGAAAATGCCGCCCGGACGCCACGCGATCATTGCGCGCGCCCCACCAGGGGCTGGCGAGCATCGCCGCTAGCCAGCCGAGCGCGTGGAGCGTGCCCGCTTTGCTGGCTAGCAGCGCATCGTGCGGCGCGCGCTGCTGCAGATAGAGCACGAACACGTTGACGAGCGCGAATGCACCCGCCTGCGACAGACAGGCGGCGGCCAGCCAGCGGCGCAGCATCAGCACATCGCGGATGGGCTTGCGCTTGCCGGTGGAAAGTGCTGGCGCGGTGTGAGTCGGCATGTCGCGCAACAGGGTCGACAGCGCCAACGTCAGCAGGGCATTGAGCGCTGCCACCGCAAACAGCATCGGGCGTGGTGACCAGACATCCTGCAGCACGCCGCCGAGCACCGGGCCCAGCAATGCGCCGGCCGCCACCGCCGACTCCTGAAGGCCAAACGCCCGGTTGCGCGAGGCGGGTGCGCTTACGTGTCCGATGCATGCGGTCAGCATCACGCCGATGGCGCTGGCGCCTTGCAGCACCCGGCCGACGATGAATCCGGTGACATGCTGCGAAGTGGCCAGGATCAGCACGCTGACCGTGAAGACGACCAGTGACACCAGCAAGACCGGGCGATGACCGACGCGATCGCACCAGATACCGGTGAACGGCGCCACCGCGAGCGCCCCGACCGCAGGCGCGGCCAGCGCGACGCTGCTCCAGTCGGTGCCATGGGCGCCCGGCATGGCGTGCAGGTAGAGCGGCAGAATCGGCACGAGCGTCATTAATCCCGTGGTGACCACCACCTGTGTGGCCAGCAGTACCGTCAGCGTTTGGGGGCGATTGGGACGCATGACTATGGCTCTGGCTGGCGCAGCGGATTCGGCAGGCGGCCCATCGCGCTGGGCATTCCCGTGCCGATCGTTTCCCGGGCGAGCAATGGCGCGAGCACTTGCTTGAACGGCCACGTGTCGGCTTCCAGCAGGGCATTCCGGACGATGGCCGCAACGTGAGGTCTGGCGATGACGCCTTCGCGTAGCAGTGCGTCGATCCGTTCACGCACGATGCGCCAGCCGGTGTTCTCGTCTGCCTCGTACGCGTCGGCAATGGCCACCGCCATTGCGAACAGGTTCACGCAAATGCCTAGCGTCTGCAGGTAAGCAAGCAAGGCATCGGGCGCGTCCAGGATCAGCGTGTTGGGCGTGGAGCGATCAATGGCATAGTCGGGTGCCGGCACACCAGCGTCGGCCATCAACGCCGGGCAGATGCGCAACGTGTCGTGATCGCGCAGCACGAGACCGTGCAGGCCAGGACCGCTTTCCGTCGGGGCGATCACCAGCAGCACGTTCTGGCCATGCAACTCGGGCATGACGCCGTGCGCGAAGCAACGCAGGCCAGCTTCCAGCAACAGGTGGGAGATGCGCCGGAACCAGTCCCATGCCTGTTGAGAATCGCTGGCACCCAGCGCACGCAACGCGGGGAGTTCGCCGCCGCTGGTGACAGCGGCGCAGGCTGCCATCGGCATCAGCCAGCTACCGGGTGGCAGTTGCTCTGGCGCGGGATAGCGGCGCAACAGGCAAGCCAGTTCGCCGGGCTCGCGCGTCAGGACGTCGTGCTGACGCAAGGACCACCAGTCCTGCTCGTCGCACAGGAACAGGTACTGGTCCAGCCACGCATCACGTGCCTGTAGCCGGGCGAGGCATGTCTGTGCCTGCACGCCGTTGTGGAGATACCGGGGTGGCAGTGTTCGCGTTGCGCCCAGGGCTTGCACGCTGAGCGAAAGCTTTACGTGCAGCGGATATGGCTCCGATGAGTCCGGGACGGCCATCGAACGAAGCGAAGCCGTGGGCCACGCATCGCCGTGGCTGCCCAGATCAATCCACGACATGCCGGACAGATGATGCCGCTGCCACGGATGCATCGGGAACCAGAGGTGCGAGGCATCGGTCCGGGCAGTCTCCGCCCAAGTGTGCAGCCGCTCGAAGGCGTGAGGGTTCAACAAGGCTTTGGCGATGGGTTGTCCGGTCTCCGGCACGCGTGCGCTGCCGCGCACCTGATTGCGCGGTAGGGCCACCCATCGCAACTGCAGCGGTTGGCCCGTTTCGGTGTGATAACCGGGCGTGTCGGGGCGCGCCTTGTTCCCCCAACCCTTGGCGCGTGCGAGGGGGTGGAAGGGCCGGTCACGGAGGCAAGTCAGTGCTTCCCAATGCATCAGCACATCGGGGGCGGCGCGCGCTTTCTCCACGATGGCGTCCTCGTGGTCGAATGTGTGGGCGGATTGGGCGCGAGCCAGTTCGAACAGCGCGCGCAAACGCTCGCTGCAGTGCGGCCACCAGTCGGCGCCCTGTAGTGCCGCCAATGCGTCCGTACCATCGACCGTGGTCTCGGCGCCATCGCGCCGCAGCGTCAACGTGGCATCCTGCACGGCCAACGGGCGAATGCCGAGCAGGCGTCGCCCGCATGCATGAAGCTCTCCCGCCCGACCAAGGGCGATGACGAGCGACGCGCCTTCGCCTGCGTCGTGATCCACGATACGCGCGTGGTTGCGGAATCCGTGGAGGTCCTCCAGCCACAGCGCGTCGATCAGGTCCTGCACCAGCAGGCGTTCATGGAAGCCGCCACTCATAGCAGCGGCAGGCGCGTGCCGGCGTTTCGTTCCAGCGCCAGGTGGTAGAAGTGGCGCGCGCAGACCATGTCGTCGAGCGCCATGCCCATCGGATTGAGCAGGATGATCTCGTCGTCGCGCTCGCGGCCGGGCTTCCTGCCGATCACGATCTCGCCCAGTTCCGCGTGCAACTGCTCGCGGCTGAAGCGGCCTTCGAGCACGAGCTGGTTGATGATCTTCTTTTCGCGGTTGGATTGGTCCCAGTCGTCGACGATTACCTTGTCGACCTTCTCGTAGACATCCTTGTGCACGTCCATGATCGATACGTTGCAGACGAAGGCGCCGGTCTTGAGCCAGGCGTGTTCGAGGTACGGCGTAGCGGTGACCGTGCAGGTCACCACCACGTCGGCGGCGCGTACGGCCAGTTCGGCGCTGCCGCACAGTTCCCAGCCCACGGCGGGAAAGCGGCTGCCGAGCATCGACCGCATCACGTGCATGGCGTCGCGCGAGAGATCGAACAGGTGCACGGCGCGGATTTGCGGGAATTGCTCGAGGAGCGTCTGCATCTGCATCTGGGCGATCGGGCCGCAGCCGATGCAGGCGACATCGGTGAAGCCGCTACGCGCCAGATGCCGCGTGGCCACCGCCGTGATGGCGGCGGTGCGCATGCCGCTGATCAGGCCGCCTTCCATGATCGCCACGGGGTAGTTGGTGGTGGCGTCGTTGAGCACGATCACCGCGCTGGCGCGCTCCAGACCGAATCGCGCGGGGTTGTGCTGGCGGCTGCCGATCCATTTGATGCCGGCGATCGGGTCGTCGCCGCCGATGTAGCAGGGCATCGCGATGATGCGGTCGGCGATATGGTCGGCGCCGGACCAGCGCAGATAGGGCTTGAGCGGCTGCACATGCTCGCCGCGCGCGTGGATGGCGAGGCCTTCGGCAATGGCTTGTACGAAGGCGTCGGAGTGGTCCGCGCCCAGCGCGATCAGGTCGTCGCGGCTCAGGTAGCGTATTTCGGGCTTGGTCTGGGAGGGGGCCGATGCAGAGGGAGAGGCGGTGGATGAGAGCGTGGGCGAGTTGGTCATGCGGACACTCCGGCGGGGATCAATGAGGCAACGGTGGGAAGGGCGGCGAGGTTCGGCACGGCGCGACGCGCGGCGATGCGTGCGAGCCAGGCGTCGTCATAAACGGTGTCCAGATAGCGTTCGCCGCGATCTGGGAACAGGGTGAGAATGCGCAGCGGTCGATGGCTGACCGGCGTGGCATGCAGGACCTGCTCGATGGCAGCGACGACCGCGCCGGAAGATCCCCCCGCGAAGATGCCTTCGCGCGCCAGCAGGCGCCGGCACGCCGTGGCGGCGGTGTAGTCGTCGATATGGATCACTTCGTCGATCTCGTCCCGGCACAGCAATTCCGGCACGCGGCTGGCGCCAATGCCCGGCAGTTCGCGCGCTTGCGAGGGCTGGCCGAACAGCACGGAACCGACTGCGTCGACGCCTACCACGCGCATCGACGGCCACGCCTTGCGCAGCCGTCGCGCAATACCATGCACGGTGCCGGACGTGCTGACGCCCAGCACCAGCACATCGGCCGGCTGGGCAAGCTGCGCCAATATCTCGGCGGCCTCGCCGTAGTAGTGGCTTTCCCAGTTGAGCGGATTGGCGTACTGGTTGATCCAGATCGCATCGCGCTGTTCGCGCAGCATCTGACGCACCCGCTCGATACGCGTTTCCAGGTATCCGCCCTGGCTGTCCTTCGCGGTCACCTGCTCGATGCCCGCGCCGTAGCAACGCAGGATCTTCAGGTTGGTGGGCGAGATCTTGGGATCAACCACCGCCGTGAAGCGCAGCCCCTTGAGGCCGCAGATCATCGCCAGGGCGATGGCGAGGTTGCCCGACGAGCTTTCGATGATATGAGAGTGCGGCCCGATCGTCCCTTCGGCCAGGCCTTTCTCCACGATGTAGCGCGCGGGCCGGTCCTTGACGCTGCCGGCCGGATTGAGCAGTTCCAGCTTGGCGAAGACCTCCGCGTCCGCGCGGCCGAAGAGGCGGCGTAGCTGGACCAGTGGCGTGTTGCCGATACTCTCGATGATGCTGTTGCAGACCATGGTGCAAATCTCCTTGCTGATAGGGCGCTGTAGTACATGGCAATGAGAATCGTTACTAATTTCGGCCGTGACAAGGCCCGAAAAGCCTTGTCACGCCGTTACCAGCGGTGCTGGTAGGTGGCGGTAAGCGTGATGCCGGCCGCCGGGAGATGGCTTGTGTTGTTGCTGTTGCGCAGAAGCTGGCTGTAGAGCGGGTAGTAGTAGCGGTTCAACAGGTTCTGGATGCCAACAGTGACCGTGTCCTTCTTCGTGACCTGGTAGCTGCTGATCAGATCGAGCGTGGTGTAGCTGCTCACGTCGCGGCGGCCGAAGCTCGTCACGCCGTTCAGTCGGTAGTCGTACCCGGCGAAGAATGTGGCTTGAAGCCGGTTGTTCCATCGCGGCACGGGGCGGAATTGCACGTAGCCGGTCAGCTTGAGCGGCGGGATGCGGTATCCGGTCATCTGTTGGCTATCGCGGCCTTGCGGGGTTTCGCGGCCCTGCATCCAGGTGAAGGTGCCACCCGCGCCCCAGCGTTCGTCGGTGGACAGATAGTCGGCCGATGCTTCCACGCCATAGATCTTTTCCGCGGTGCGCGTCAGGATCAGGCCGTTGTTGAAGCTCTGCACGTCGCCGAGGTCCGACGTGGTGTAGAAGATCGCCAGCGAGCCGAGCGTGTTGCCGAACGCGCCACGCCAGCCCAGTTCGTAGTTGTTGGTCTTGACCGGCTGCAGGTCGGACGAGCCGATATCGAAACCCGCGCGCGCATTGCGCACCTGCAGGCCGATATCGGGCAGGTTGAAACCCTGACTGAACGCGGCATAGAACTCGTGGTCCTTCACCGGCTTGTAGGCCACGCCGATATTGCCGAGCACGGCGCTGTAGTCGACCGCGCCGCCGCTGACGGTGGCGGGATTGGTCACCCGCGATTGCGAAAGCGGCACGAAGTCGCTGAAGCTCGCCCGCGCGTACTGGTAGCGCAGGCCGCCCTCGGTCGACCACTGCTCGTTGAACTTGTGCTGCAACTGGGCAAAGCCGCCGATGCTGCGCGTGGTGATCGGCGGCATGTAGGTCAGCGTGCCGATCTTGTTGAAGATCCGGCCGCCGCTGGCGTCATACGCCTTCGGGTCGAAGATGTCGATGGGCATGTCGCTGGTCTCCTGCTCGAAGTCCATGCCCCAGATCACGCGGGTGCGCTTGTCCGCGCCGAGCGGCGTCTTGATGGTCAGGCGGCTGCCGAAGACCTCGGAATCCTGCATTGCCTGGTCGACGTTGGCGCCGCGCACGGGCACGGCGCGGGCGTCGAACGGCGTGAAGCGGCTGTAGTAGTTCCGGTAGTAGAACTGCGCCGACAACTGGCTGCCGAGCAGGTCGCGGTGTTCGTATTCGAGATTGACGAGCGTGTTGCGGATCTGGTTCTGGTCGGCAAGTTGCAGCCCATCGAGCGCGCGTGCGGGCACGCTGCCCGGCGGCAGTTTGGCCACGCTCGGATCCGATGCCCAGCGCGTGTCCTGCTTGGCGTCAAAATGGCTGAAGGCTAGCTGGATGCGCTGGTCGGGCGCGAAGCGCAGGCCGAGCTTGCCGCCGACGTTGTAGTTGTTCGAGTCGAACAGATCGCCCTGGCTCGGCTCTGGCGCAATGCGCTGGCCCTTTGCGTCATACGAATTGCCGATATGGCGCGCGCCAAGGTCGAACGCATAGTCGAGCATCCCGCTGCTGCCCGAGAAGTGCTGCTGCACGTTGGCGCTCAGGCCGTCCGCGCGCAGTCGGGAGAGCGGGGTGGACATCGTCACCGTGGTATCGGCCTTGGGCTCGCCGCCAGCCGGCCGGGTGGTGATCGAGACGATACCGCCCGTGGCGCCGCCGCCGTAGATTGCGCTACTGCCTCGCAGCACCTCCACGCGTTCCACCAGCGCCGGATCGATATTGGCCAGGTTGCGTGCGGAGTCGCGATTGGTGTTCAGCGGAATGCCGTCGAGCAGCACCAGCATGCCGCGCCCGCGCAGTGTCTGGCCGAAGTCTGTCACCGTGTGGCTGGAGTCGGCCATGCCGGGGATCACCTTGGACAGCACCGTGGCCAGGCTGTCCGAGCCCGTTTTCAGTTCCTCGAGTTCGGTGCGTTCCAGCACCGTCGATTGACGCGTCGGGCGGACCAGATCGCTCGATGTCCGCGACGCGGTGACCTCCACCGCGGCCAGCACGGTGGTGGGCTGGGCCGTGGCGTGGAGCGTGTCGGATGCCACCGCCGGTGCTGCGGCCGGTGCCGCGGAAACCGGCCGCAGCACGAAGCCCTGGTTGCCGCTGCGCTGGTACTGGATGCCGCTGCCCTTGAGCAGCGAGTCCAGCGCGGCTTCTGGACGCATCGTGCCGTTCACGGCCGGCGCCCGTTTGCCCGCCACCAGTTCGGGCGGGAAGTACAGTTGCAGCGATGTCTGGCGGCCGAGTTGCAGCAGGGCATCGGCCAGCGGCTGTGCCTCGATGTAGATTGGCACGTCACCGCGCGGCGTCTGGGCAGCGGCGGGTGCCACGGCCATGCTCATCAGGACGGCGGCCGCAAGCGCGGCCATGGACCCACGCCGTCCCAAATCTCGGGCGGCGGCGCCGGCCCGGTTCCCCGTAGTCGAATTTGAATGTGTCACGTCAGGTTTTCTTGGATTACTTCAGAACACGACAGCCGCGGCTTTGCTGGCTATCGGTAGGAAGACGAAATCCGGAAGAAAAACCTGAATGCCTAGTGCGAAAAAATTTCGGTGCTGCCGTCTGGCAGGTTACGCACGCCCACCGGCAGCATCTGCGGCAACGCGGCCAGCAGGCCCGACGTGTCGTCGGCACTGAACACGCTGCTGACGCGCAGGCTGCCCGTCGCGGCATCTGCCACACGCACCGGCTGCTGCCGATAACGGGAGACTTCGGCCGCCACGGCCGAAAGCGGCGCGTCGTTGAAGACGAGCTTGCCTTCGCGCCAGGCCAGGACGCCAGGCACGTCGATCGAGGCCGCGCCGGTCACGGTACCGTCGCTGGCGATGCGCGCGCCGAGCCCTGCGGACAGGCGCGTGTCGGGTGTCCGGCTGGCGTTGCCTTTCATGCCGTCTTTCGCGCTGCCTCTGACGTTTACCGAGCCGGATTCGACCGATACGTCCACGCCCGATGTGTCACGCCGGACGTCGAAACGGGTGCCGGTCACGGTAACGGTGCCCATGCCCGCATCAACCACGAACGGGCGCGCGGCGTCGTGCGACACCTCGAACATCGCCTCACCTTCGCGCAAGGTCACGCGACGGGTGCCGGCGCTGTAGTGAATTTCCAGGCGCGAGCGGGTATTGAGTTCGATGCGCGATCCGTCGTCGAGCGTCAGCGTCCTGCGTTCGCCCGGTGCGGTCTGGTATTCACCGTTGGTGGCAACCGCCGCGTCATGCTGCCAGCCGATCCAGCCAATGCCGATGGCCAGTGCCGCGCACAGCCCGAGCAGGGCGGGGCGCCAGCCGGGCGATGCCCGGCGCGAGGGTGGGGGCGATAGCGGAGGCGATAGTGGGGGTGTCGGGCAGGTGCTTTCATCCACGGCCAGCCTGCGCAGCCTGTCCGGATCGATGGCTGCCGCGGCTTGCCAGACGCGTTCGAGCGCCGCGTATTCGGCGCGATGGTCGGCGCTGGCCGCCAGCCAGGCGGCAAATGCCTGTTGCTCGGCCGGGCTGAGCGCCGGGGCCTGATTGCGCGAGAACCAGCGCGCCGCGGCTTCGCGGACGTCGACGGATTGGCTCATCGGATTCTCGACCGGGGCGCAAGACCGCTGCATGGGCTGCTTGGGGGGGAGCAGACGCCGCCAGACGGATAGGGGGCAGGCATCGACAAGATCGTTCTATTGAGGTGAGAGTTGGCCCAGTTGGTCGCGCAGGTGTCGCATCGCGCGAATCATGTATTTCTCGACCATGTTCTTCGAGATATTCAGCCGCTCGGCGATTTCCTGCTGGGAGCACCCATCCAGTCGTTGCCAGATAAAGACCTGGCGGCACTTCAAGGGCAGTTCGGCCAGCGCGCGCTCCAGCCCCGCGACCACCTGCACGGCATGCAGGTCTGCCTCGGGATTCCCGGAGGGTGCGTGAATCGACTCGATGCTGTCAAGCGGCAGGTGCTCGTGCCCGTCTCGTTTGCGGAAGGTGTCGATCGCGATATTACGGGCGGTCTGGTGCAGATAGGCGCGCGGCTGCTCGGGCGTCACCCGGGCCTCCAGCACGCGCAGCATGGCTTCTTGCGACAGGTCCTCGGCCTCGTGCCGATTGCTGAGCCTGCGCGTCCAGGTACCGACCAGCTCCTGGTAGTGCACGTACAGACCGAGGGCACGCAGGCGCGTCGAGGCCATGGATGGAGTGTCAGCTAAGAGTAAGCGTTTTGATGCAAATGCGACCTATTATCATTTGTAGGTGATGAAGGCGTCAACCGCGACATGCAATGTGTGGCTGCACGTCGCGGGTGTGGCGGCTGTGGCTTGTGCGGCGCTTTCAGGCGCCGGGTTCAGAGGCCGGCGCCTTGTCGGGTTCGGTGGTGGCGCGCACTTTCGACCAGCGGGCGATCCAGGCATAGAGCAGCGGGATGACCAGCGTGCCGAGGATCGTCGCGCCGAGCATGCCGCCCAGCACGCCCGTGCCCACTGCGCGTTGGGCGCCGGCGCCGGGGCCGGTGCTGATCGCCAGTGGCACCACGCCCAGAATGAACGCGAGCGAGGTCATCACCACCGGGCGCAGCCGCTGGCGTGCCGCCTGGGTGGCGGCCTGCACGCGCTCCAGTCCATCGCGCCGCAGTTGCTCGGCGTACTCGACCACGAGAATCGCGTTCTTGGCCGCGAGCCCCATGATCACGATCACGCCGACCTTGAAGTAGACATCGTTGGGCAGCCCCCGCAGCCAGACGGCCGACGCGGCGCCGACCAGGCCGGCCGGCACGATCGCCAGCACCGCCAGCGGCAGCGTCCAGCTTTCGTACAACGCCACCAGGCACAGGAAGATGAACAGCATCGACAGCGCGAACAGCCACGGCGCCTGCGTGCCGCTTTGCTGCTGCTCGAACGCGCGGCCGCTCCAGCGCACCTCGTAGTCGGGGCCGAGTTCGCGCACCAGCGATTCGAGCCGCGTCATCGCGGTTCCGGTACTGGTGCCCGGCGCCACGTCGGCATTGATGCGTACCGAGATCAAGCCGTTGTAGCGTTCGAGCGTGGCCTCGCCGTTGCCCCATTCCAGCGTGGCGAACGCGCCGAGCGACACCATCTGGCCCTGCGCGTTGCGCACGTGCAGGCGTGCCAGATCCTCCGGCTGCATTCGGAACGGCGCATCCGCCTGCAGGATCACGCGCCGCACGCGACCGTCGCGGGCCAGTTCGTCGATGTAGCGGGAGCCGAGCGTGGCCGCCAGCGCGTGGTGGATCGCCTCGGTATCGACGCCGAAGCTCTCGGCCTTGCGGTAGTCGATCGCCAGGTCGAGCGCGGGCACGGGCTGGCCCGCCGTGGCGCGGACTTCGGCGAACACCGGGTCGGCCTTGGCACGTTCGATCAGTTTGTCGCGCGCGGCATAGAGGCTCGGACGTCCGCCTTCCAGTCGCGTGACGAGCCGCATGTCCAGCCCGCTGGTGCTGCCCAGTTCCGGCAGCGCCGTGCCGTTGTACGGGTAGAGCTGGGCATCGCCGCGTCCGGGCCATTCCTCGAGGCCCTTGGTCAGCCGTGCCAGCACGACGTCCGCCGCGTTCTCGCGCCCACGCAGCTTCCAGTCGTCGAGCGACAGAAACACGCTGGCGCGTTGCTCGCCAGAGCCGCCGCTGTTCCAGCCGAACAGCGCGAACGACGTCTTGACCGGAAAGCGCTGCTGTTTCATCCACTGTTCCAGTTGCGCGATGGTCTCCCGAGTCTGCGCCTGGGTGCTGCCCGGCGGCAGTTCCACGTCGATCACGAGTTCACCAGTGTCCTCCTCGGGCAGAAAGCCGCTAGGCAGTTGCCAGAGCCCGATCGCGCAGACCGCGGCCATGGCCAGATAGACCGCCAGCCACCGCAGGCGGCGTTGCTGAAGCCGCTGCACCCAACCGGCATAGCGCGTGGTGAACGCGGCGAAGCGATGCTCGAACCACGCTAGTGGACCGCGCGCGGGCTGGGCGCCGTGGCGCAGCAGCGAGGCGCACATCGCGGGCGCCAGCGACAGCGCGAAGAACAGCGAGAACGCGATCGAGATGGCCAGCGTCATGGCGAAGTGGCGATAGATCACCCCCACGGCGCTGCCCAGGAAAGCCATCGGCACGAACACGGCGCAGAGCACCAGCGTCACCGCCAGCAGCGCGCCCGAGACCTCGCGCATCGAACGCGACGCGGCGGTAAAGGCATCGACGCCTTCCTCGCGCATGATCCGCTCGACGTTCTCGACCACAACGATCGCATCGTCCACCAGGATGCCGATGGCCAGCACCACGCCGAACAGCGTGATCACGTTCAGCGACAGCCCGAACGCGTAGAGACATGCCACCGTGCCGAGCAGCGAAACCGGCACGACGATGCACGGGATCAGCGTGGCCCGCAGGTTGCCGAGGAACAGGTACAGGATCAGGAACACCAGCACCGTGGCCTCGGCCAGCGTCATCAGCACGCGCGAAATCGAGCTTTGCACGAAGTGCGCGGTGTCGTACGAGATGTCATACGCCACGCCAGCCGGAAAGGCCTTGGCGGCCTCGTCGAGCGCGTCCCGGACCGTGCGCGAAGTGGCCAGTACGTTGGCGCCGTCCGCGAGCTTCAGGCCCATCGAGGCGGCCTCGCGGCCATTGAGCGTGGAGCTGTAGCGATAGTCGGCGGCGGCCATCTCCACGCGCGCCACGTCGCGCAGCAAGACAGCGGAGCCATCGGCGGCCGAGCGCAGCACGATGCGACCGAACGCTTCGGGGTTGGCCAGCGGCGCAGGCGGGCGCACGACCGCCTGGTAGGACTGCCCGGGCTTCGATGGCGCGCCGCCAAGCTGGCCCGGCGTGACGCTGCCATTGCGCGCGCGAATCGCGGCTTCCACGTCGGCCGTGGTCAGGCCATAGGCATTGAGCTGGTCGGGATTGAACCAGACGCGCAGCGCGTACTCGGCGCTGTATGCCTCCACCTTGCCGATGCCGGGCAGTCGCCGCAGCATGGGCAGGACCGTGCCGGCGGCATAGTCGGCCAGCGCGGTCTCGGACATCGTGCCGGTCTTCGAGATCAGCGACACGTACATGAACGGGCTGGCGCTGGCCTGATCGACATAGACCCCGCCGCGCCGCACCACCTCGGGCAGCAGCGGCTCGGCCTGGGACACGCGGTTGCGCACGTTCACCTGCGCGAGTTGCGGATCGGTGCCTTGCCGGAAGCCGATGGTGACCGTGGCCGTGCCGGCCTCGCTGCTCGAATCGATATAGAGCAGCCCAGGTATCCCATGCATCTGCTGTTCGAGCACGGCCGTGACGCGGTCTTCCACGGTGCGCGCGGTGGCGCCCGGGTAGTCGGCGTAGAGGATGACCGTCGGTGGGGCCACCGCCGGGTACTGGGCCACCGGAATGTTCTTCAGGGCAACGAGCCCTGCAATCATGGTCAGGATTGCCAGCACCCACGCGAAGGCGGGTCGGCGAAGAAAGAATTGCGCCATGTATGACGTGCGACTGCTGACGCCTGGTCATTGCTCCGCCTATGCGGCGGCGCACCGAGGTTCGGCGTGGGTTAGGTAGGTATGTAAATCGGCCGCCGGAAGAAATAGGCGGCACGCGGGCCGGCAAGGCCCGGGGGCACGGTCCGCGCGGCCCGGTGGCTCAGCCGGGTGGCGCTGCGCGCGCTTGTCGGTATGACGCTCCGGCAAAGATGGATGCGGGGGCGAGTGTGGCGGATTATATACATGGCGCATGGGCGTCGCAATCGAGCCATGACGCGCGATGGGTCATCGGGACGCGCAGGTGTTTTCCGGGTTTGCGGAATTGCACCAGCACGTCCTATCGTTACCTAGAGTGCTGGCGCAGACGCAGGACATGCAGGCTGGCACGGCACGTATGACACGCAGGACACGCAGGACACGCAGGACATCCGGATGGCCGCCCCCCCCAAAGGAGATGTCATGAGCACGAAGTCCCATATCACGACCTGGATTCTGATTGCGATGATCCTGGGTGCCGCCGTTGGCTATGCGTGCTACATCGCGTTTCCCGACCCGAAGGTGGCCAAGGAAGTGGCCGGGTACATCTCGCTCATCACGGATGTGTTCCTGCGGCTGATCAAGATGATCATCGCGCCACTCGTGTTCTCTACCCTGGTGATCGGCATCGCCCATATGGGGGATGCGGGCACCGTGGGACGGGTGGGCGGCAAGGCGATGGCGTGGTTCATTACCGCGTCGCTGGTGTCGCTGACCCTTGGCCTGATCATGGCGACGATGCTGGCGCCGGGCCACAACATCGGCCTGCCGTTGCCCGACGTGGGCTCTGCGACCAACCTCAAGACCAACGCCTTCACGCTGAAGGACTTCGTCACCCATCTGGTGCCCAGATCGGTGGGCGAGGCGATGGCGAACAACGAGATCCTGCAGATCGTGGTGTTCTCGATCTTCTTCGGCACCGCAATCTCGATGCTCGGCGAACGTGGCGCGCGCATGGCCGGCGTGATCGACGACCTCGCGCAGATCATGCTCAAGATCACCGGCGCGGTGATGTGGCTGGCACCGATCGCCGTGTTCGCGGCGATTGCGTCGACGGTGACCACGCAGGGGCTCGGCATCCTGGTGACCTTCGCCAAGTTCATGGGCAGCTTCTACCTGTCGCTGTTTGTGCTCTGGGCGCTGCTGGCGCTGGCCGGCTACATTTTCCTCGGTAGCCGCGTCTTCACACTGATCCGGCTCATCCGCGAGCCGTTCCTGATTTCGTTTTCGACGGCGAGCTCCGAAGCGGCCTATCCGAAGCTGCTCGATTCGCTCGACCGTTTCGGCGTCGATCGCAAGATTTCGAGCTTCGTGCTGCCGCTCGGCTATTCGTTCAACCTTGACGGCTCGATGATGTACTGCACGTTCGCGGTGCTGTTCATTGCGCAGGCGTATGACATCCACCTGCCGCTGGGCACGCAGATCACGATGCTGCTGCTGCTGATGCTGACTTCGAAGGGAATGGCCGGCGTGCCGCGCGCCTCGCTGGTGGTGATCGCCGCCACGCTGAACCAGTTCGGCATTCCGGAGGCGGGTTTGCTGCTGATCATGGGCGTGGACCAGTTCCTCGACATGGGCCGGTCGGCGACCAACGCGGTCGGCAATTCGATCGCCGCCGCCGTGGTGGCCAAGTGGGAAGGGCAGTTGTCGTCCGGGCCGGTTGCCGAGACCGAGAGCGCGATCGCTGCGGACGATGCGAGCACGGCGGAGGCCTGACATCATGGCGGCGCGCTTGCCGGGAATGCTGGCCGCACTGTGGCTGGGGCTGGTCGCGACGTTTGGCGCGACGCTGGCCGTGGCCCAGGACGCCACCGTGTTGAGCGGCACGCTCAAGAAAGCCAGGGACACCGGCACGCTGGTGATCGGCTATCGCGAGTCGTCGCTGCCGTTTTCGTACCTGAACCAGGCCAGCCGGCCTATCGGCTACTCGATCGACATCTGCACGGACATCGTGCAGGCCGCTAGCGAGGAGGTGGGCCGCGAGCTGGCCGTGAAGTGGGTGCCGGTGACGTCGGAGAACCGTTTCGAGGCGATTACCTCGGGCAGGATCGATCTCGAATGCGGATCGACCACGCGCAATGCCGAGCGCATGCAGACCGTCGCGTTCTCCCCGGTGATCTTTATCGCTGGCACCAAGCTGATGGTGCCGCGCGCATCACCGATCAAGTCGTTCCGCGACCTGAAGGGCAAGACCGTGGTGGTCACGGCAGGCACGACCAACGAGCAGGCCGTCGCGCAGTTGTCGAAGCGCTTTGACCTGAACATCAACCTGATCCGCGTGCGCGACCATGCCGACGCATTCGCGGTGCTGAGCCGGGGCGGCGCCGATGCCTACGCCGGCGACGATGTGCTGCTGTATGGCTTTCTGGCCCATTACGGCGCCGGCAAGAAGTTCATCATCACGCGCGATTTCATTTCGTATGACCCGTACGGGATCATGCTGCGCAAGGACGATCCGCAGTTCGCGGCGCTGGTCGGCAAGGCCGTGCGCGACGTGATCACCTCGGGCGACATGGAGCGGCTCTACAAGCAATGGTTCATGAACAAGTTGCCGACCGGCGAGCGGCTGGGGATTCCGATGAGCGCGGAGCTGGAGGGCATCATCGACGCCACGCCGGAACGGCCAGAATAGATATGCGCATTTGCGCACTTATGCGGTTTTGACAAGCACAGTTCCGGATTGGTGCGCCGCGATGGCGCAAACTGTACTCTTTCCGGCGGGGTAATTCTGTACGTCACGGGCGTCACATCGAGGGCCTAGTCTCTCGTGCATTGCAGCAAAAGTCGCCCCCCGATGACTACCCCGACGCCCGAAAAGGGCCATGTTGCCCCCTATACGCACCCGGCCGCCGGCTGGGGCGCGCTCAAGCAGGTCGCCATCAACCTCGTCAAGGAGAAGGTTGCTGGCGGCAAGTACAAGACGCTGTTCAAGCAGAACCAGCCGGACGGCTTCGACTGTCCAGGCTGCGCCTGGCCGGACCGCCAGCACGCGTCGACCTTCGAATTCTGCGAGAACGGCGTCAAGGCCGTGGCGGCCGAGGCCACCAGCAAGCGCGTGACCAACGCGTTCTTTGCGCAGTACACGGTCACCGAGCTGATGCGGCAGTCCGACTACGAGCTCGAGCAGCATGGTCGCCTGACGCACCCGGTGCGCTATGACGCCGCCACCGACAAGTACGTGCCGGTGGACTGGGACGAGGCATTCCGCCTGATCGCCGATCATCTGCGCCGGCTGGACGACCCCGACCGCGCCACGTTCTACACCTCGGGCCGTGCCAGCAACGAGGCGGCCTTCCTGTTCCAGCTGTTCGTGCGGATGTACGGGACGAACAACTTCCCGGATTGCTCGAACATGTGCCACGAGGCCACCAGCCGTGGCCTGCCGGTGACGGTGGGCGTGGGCAAGGCCACGGTGGTGCTCGACGACTTCCAGCTTGCCGACACGATCATGGTGTTCGGCCAGAATCCCGCCACCAACCATCCGCGCATGCTCAACGAGTTGCGCGATGCGGCGAAGCGCGGCGCCACGATCGTTTCGATCAACCCGCTCAAGGAGCGCGGCCTGCAGCGCTTCACGAGTCCGCAGCACGTCAGCGAGATGCTTACCGGCGGCAGCACGAAGATCGCCACGATGTTCGTTCGTCCGAAGCTGGCCGGTGACTTCGCGCTGCTCAAGGGCCTGGGCAAGCGTGTGATCGAACTCGACGACGCGGCCGTTGCCACGGGCGGCAAGCGTGTGGTGGACGTGGATTTCATCCGCGAGCACACCGCCGATTTCGATGCCTTCGCTACGGATCTGCGCGCCGAGAGCTGGGCCGATATCGTCGCGGAGTCCGGCGTGACGCGCGCGGACATCGATGCGTTGGCCGACGTCTATGTCCACAGCGAACGCACGATTGCCTGCTGGGGCATGGGACTGACGCAGCACAAGGATTCAGTGCGCACGATCCAGTTGCTGTCGAACGTGATGATGTTGCGTGGGAACATCGGCCGGCCCGGCGCAGGCCTGATGCCGGTACGCGGCCACTCGAACGTGCAGGGCGACCGCACGATGGGCATCGAGGAGCAGCCTGACGACGCCTTCCTGGACCGCCTTGGCGCCACGTTCGATTTCAAGCCGCCGCGCGCCCACGGGCAGGACGTGGTGGCCGCGATCAACGCGATGCTGGCCGGCAAGGTCAAGGTGTTCGTGGGTCTGGGCGGGAATTTCTCGATCGCCACACCCGATACGCCGCGCACGTGGGAGGCGCTGCGCCAGTGCGATCTCACGGTCAATATTGCCACCAAGCTCAACCGCAGCCATCTGGTGATCGGGAAGGATTCGCTGTTGCTGCCGACGCTGGGCCGCACCGAGATCGACGAGCAGAACGGCGTGCCGCAGGGTGTGACGGTCGAGGACTCGGTGTGCATGGTCCATCTCTCGTACGGCATGAACAAGCCGGCATCGCCGCACCTGCTGTCGGAGACCGCCATCGTGGCGCGCATGGCCGACGCCACGCTCGGCTCGGACAAGGTCGACTGGCGCTGGTACGCGCAGGACTATGCACGCATCCGCGACGCGATTGAAAAGGTGATTCCGGGCTTCGAGCGCTTCAACGAGCGCGTGGCGCATCCGGGTGGCTTTCATCTGACCCCGGCATCGCGCAACCGGGTCTGGAAGACCGCGTCGGGCAAGGCCCAGTTCCTGGTGCATGCCATCGACAAGGACACGCCGATCAAGCGCGCCCGCGCCCGCTACGGCGACGACATGATGGTCATGATGACCACGCGTTCGCACGACCAGTACAACACCACCATCTACGGACTCGACGATCGCTATCGTGGCGTGTACGGGCTGCGCCGCGTGGTGTTCATCCATCCCGCGGACCGCGCCCGGCTGGGCTTCGCGGAAGGCGAGCACGTCGATATCACGAGCGTCTGGGAAGACGGCGTGACGCGCCATGTGCAGGATTTCCGTCTGGTCGATTACGACATCCCCGAGGGTTGCCTGGGTGCGTACTATCCGGAGACCAATCCACTGGTGCCGCTGGAGAGCATCGGCGACCGATCCGGCACCCCGACGTCGAAATCGATTCCCGTGCGGCTGCGGCGCGCGGGCTGACCGGAGGCAGGAGCATGGTGGAAGACGAGTATGGGCAGGCCGGCTACGTCGAGCGCGAGATTCTGCGCCACACCGGGGGCCACACCGGGGGCCACACCGTTCCCGAGATCGATGACGTGGCGGAAGAAGTGCCGGTCGCGCTGGTCTACAACGGCATCTCGCACGCCGTGATGATGGCCACACCGCTCGATCTGGAAGCGTTCGCGATTGGCTTCTCGCTGACCGAGGGGATCGTCGACAGCGTTGCCGAGATCCGCGACATCGAGATCGCGCCGGGCTGCGACGGCATCGAGGTGCGTATCGAGATCGGCCAGCGTTCGTTCATGGCGCTGCGCGCGCACCGGCGCACGCTGGCCGGACGTACTGGCTGTGGCGTGTGCGGAACCGAAAGCCTGGCGCTGCTCGATCTGGAGCCGACGCCGGTTGGCGTGCCTGCGCGACGGATTGAACCGACGCCTGCGATGCTCCGTCACGCCACCGACGCATTGCAGGCGCGGCAGGTGTTGATGGCCGCGACCGGAGGCGTTCACGCGGCTGCATGGTGCGACGCGCAGGGCAACGTCGTTGCCGTGTTCGAGGACGTGGGTCGCCACAATGCGCTGGACAAGCTGATCGGCCATCTGGCCCGCACCCGCACGACGTTCGGCGATGGCTTTGTCCTGCTATCCAGCCGCGCCAGCTATGAACTCGTGCGCAAGGCCGCGCGAATGCGCATCCAGATGCTGGCCACGATCTCCGCGCCGACGTCGCTGGCCATCCGTATTGCCGCGCAGGCCGGCCTGCGCCTGCTGAGCTTCTGCCGCAAGGACGGTTTCGTCGAGTACACGGCGCCAGCAGAGAACGCGGGTTTCGTATTACGATCTGAGCCGCTGGCGGTACCGGGCTGACGCCCGGCCGGGCACCGCCAGCCAGATCGGAAATTACTGGCGAAAGGTTGGCGGTGTGACTCTCTACGAAAAACTTGCGGCCGATATCGAGGCGCTGGTCCAGCAAGGCGTATTGCTCCCGGGCGAGAAAATCCCCTCGGTGCGGCAGGCGGCGCAGCATCATCGCCTGAGCATCACCACGGTCGTGCGCGCGTATCTGCTGCTGGAATCGCGCGGCATTCTGGAGAGCCGGCCGCAATCGGGCTACTTCGTGCGTGCCCGGCCCGGCGAGCCACCGATCGACCTGCTGCCGACCCGACCCGCGGCACGCCCTTCGGCGGTGGATGTGAGCGCGCTCGTGTTGTCGACGCTGCGCTCGATCCGTGTCGATGACGCGGTGCCGCTCGGCTCGCCATATCCCGACCCCCGGCTCTATCCGTGGCAGCGCATCACGCAGTACGCCAATGCCATCGCCAAGCGCTACGACACGTGGAGCGTGCTCGATGACCTGCCGCCCGGCGCGCCACCACTGATTCGCCAGATCACGCGCCGCTACCTGGAGAACGGGCTGGCCGTCGATCCGAACGAGGTGATCGTCACGATCGGCGCCACCGAGGCCATCAACCTGTGCCTGCAGGCCGTGGCAAAGCCGGGCGACACCATTGCCGTGGAATCGCCAACGTACTACGCGATGCTGCACGCGATCGAGCGGCTGGGGATGCGTGCCGTGGAAGTGGCGACCGATCCCGTGGAGGGCATCGACGTGCAGGCGCTGGCGAAGCTGCTCGACGAACGCCCCGTGGCCGCGTGCATGGTGATGCCGAATTTCCAGAATCCGCTTGGCTTCCAGATGCCGGACGATCGCAAGCAGGCGCTGGTGGAATTGCTGACGGCGCGCGATATCCCGGTGATCGAGAACGACGTCTATGGCGAGCTGTTCTACGGCGACGTGCATCCGACCTCGCTCAAGTCCTACGATCGGGCCGGCATCGTACTGCATTGCTCGTCGTTCTCGAAGACGTTGACCAATGCGTACCGCATCGGCTGGGCGCTGCCGGGACGGTACCGGGAGAGGGTGGAGCGGCTCAAGTTCCTGAACACGCTGACCACCTCGACGATTCCGCAATTGGCCATCGCCGAATTCCTGCGCAAGGACGGCTACGACTTCCATCTGCGGCGCGTGCGCAAAGCCTATGCGCAGCAGGCCAACATCATGGCGGCGGCGGTGCGTCGCTTCTTTCCGCAGGGCACGCGCGTGTCGCGTCCCGCTGGCGGGTATGTGCTGTGGGTGGAGTTGCCGGAGGAGGTGGACGCGATGGCCCTTTATCACGCGGCGCTGGAGCGACGCATCACGGTGGCGCCCGGCCACATCTTCTCGCCGGTGCCGACCTATGCCAACTGCATCCGACTTAACTACAGCAGCGCATGGACGCCAGACATGGAGGCGGCCGTCGTTACGCTCGGCAAGCTGGTGGCGACATTGCAGGCGCGGGAGGCAATATGAGCGATGACGTGAACGAACAGGAGGGCATCGACCCGGTGCTGGAGGCGATCCTCCGCGCGCTTTGGGAGCATGCACGGGAAGCCGGCGGCGACCTGTCGCTGGCGCGACTCAGCAAGCGGGCCGAGGCGCAGATGAGCGTGCTGAGGCGGGTGCTGACGCAACTGGCCGACGCGGGACTGGCGGTGATGACGCTGGAAGAGGATGGCCGGGGCTCGGCGCGGCTGACGGAGGAGGGCGAGGCGTTGTGCGGGCAGTTGTTCGAGGGGGATGACGGGCGGATGCCGCATTGACGGGGCATGTGGGGCATGTGGTTGCCATGCCCCGCCCGAACTCTCAAACCACCTTTCCGGGGTTCATCAAGCCTTGCGGATCCAGCGCCTGCTTGATGGCCCGCATCATCGTCAGCTCCACCTCGCTCTTGTAGCGGCGGTTCTCTTCGCGCTTGAGCTGGCCAAGACCGTGTTCCGCCGAGATCGAGCCGTTGTGGACGTGCACGCTGTTGTGGACGATCAGGTTGATCGCATCCTGATGCGACAGGAACTGGTCATGATCCACGCCGACCGGCGGTGACACGTTGTAGTGCAGGTTGCCATCGCCAAGATGGCCGAACGTGACCATGCGCGCGCCGGGGAAGGCGTCTTGCAGCAGCGTGTCGGTGGTCTCGATGAAGTCCGCCACGCGCGAGATCGGCACGGCGATATCGTGCTTGATGTTCTTGCCTTCCTCGACCTGCGCCAGCGGAATGTGTTCGCGCAGGTTCCAGAAATCGCGTGACTGCTGTACCGATTCGGCCACCACGGCATCCTTGACCACGCCGGCTTCGAACGCGACCTCCATCATCTTTTCGAAGATCGTCCGCGCGTGTTCCTCGCTCTCGCTGTCGGACAGTTCCAGCAGAACGAGTTGCGGATGATGGGCGGTGAACGGGTAGCGCAACTGCGGGTAGTGCTTCGTCACCAGATCCATGCACATCGCGGACATCAGCTCGAAACCGGTCAGCATGGCGCCCGCGTGCGACTGCGCGATGGCCAGCAGCGCCAGCGCGGCGCGTGGGCTTTCAACGGCGGCCAGCGCGGTGACCCGTGCGCGCGGCGCCGGAAACAGTTTCATGACCGCCGCGGTGATGATACCGAGCGTGCCTTCGGCGCCGATGAACAGGTCGCGCAGGTCATAGCCGGTATTGTCCTTGCGCAGGCCGCGCAGGCCGTCCCAGACCTCGCCCTTGATGTTCACGACCTCGAGCCCCAGACAGAGTTCGCGCGTGTTGCCGTAGCGCAGCACGGCCGTGCCGCCCGCGTTGGTCGACAGGTTGCCGCCGATCGTGCAGCTGCCTTCGGCCGCCAGCGAGAGCGGGAACAGCCGGCCGTGTGTCTGCGCGACCTCCTGCAATTGCTGCAGGATCACGCCGGCCTCGACGGTGATCGTGTTATTGAGCGGGTCGACCTGCCGCACGCGGTTCATGCGCTGCAGGGACAGCACCACCGTGCCACGCGCGGCGGCATCGCCGGGCTCGGGGGTGGCGCCGCCGCACAGGCCCGTGTTGCCGCCCTGAGGCACCACGGCCAGCTTGTGCGCATGGCAGGCACGCATCACCGCCGCGACTTCCTCGGTCGAGCCGGGACGCAGCACGGCCAGCGCGTCGCCGGTGTAACGGTGGCGCCAGTCGGTCAGGTAGGGGGCCTTGTCGGCCGGGTCGGTCAGCACGTTCTGCGAACCGATGGCTGCGCGGCAAAGATCGAGGAAGGAATCGGAGTGCATGGCAGTCAGTGGTTGGATTGCGTTTTGGTTGCCGTTTTGGTTGCCGTCTTGGTCGCTGTTTTGGCCAATGCCTTGGCGCGCCGTTTGAAGGGGCGCAGGTAGAGGATCGTGCTGGAGAAGAACAGCAGCGTCAGCGCTACCTCGCCCCAGGCCAGCCAGGAAGAGGGGGCCCGGTCGCTGGTCGCGCGGACGATGCCCTCGGTGAAGTAGAGCAGGATCAGCATCGACGACCACTGCATCGTATAGCGGTTGCGTGCGAGCACACCGCGCAGCACCGGCAGCAGCAGCACGAATTTCAAGACCAGCCAGGAACCGCCCGGACGCAACGGCGCCAGGAACCACTCCCATGCGATGCAGAGCAGCATCAGGGCGATCAGGCTGGCCAGGCTCAGGCGCCAGAGCGCCGGGTTGTGCAGGGCGTCGGGCGAGCCGTCCCGATGGATGTCCGGTGAGTTCATCGCGCCAGCTTCAATGCGGTTTCCGCCAGGCGGCGGCCCATCGCGGTGGCGAGCGATGCTTCCTGCTCGGTGATCGGGCCGTGATTGTCCACGTGGGCGTAATGGCTCGGGCCATACGGCGTGCCGCCTGCCGTGGTCGTCATCAGGCCGGACTCGGCGTAGGGCAGGCCGACGATCAACATGCCGTGGTGCAGCAGCGGCAGCATCATCGAGAGCAGTGTGGTCTCCTGGCCGCCGTGCAGGCTGCCCGTCGACGTGAACACGCAGGCCGGCTTGCCAGTCAGCGCGCCGGAGAGCCACTGGGCGACGGTGCCGTCGAGAAAGTACTTCATCGGCGCGGCCATGTTGCCGAAGCGCGTCGGGCTGCCCAGCGCCAGTCCGGCGCATTCCTCGAGGTCGCGCAGTTCGGCATACGGGGCGCCTTCGGGCGGGATGTCCGGCGCGGTGGCCTCGCAGACCGTGGAAACCGGCGGGACGGTGCGCAGGCGGGATTGGGCGCCGGGCACGCTGTCGATACCGCGGGCGATCAGTTCGGCGAGCTTGCGGGTGGCGCCGTGACGGCTGTAGTAAAGGACGAGAATGTCGGTCATGGATGGTTTGGCAGGGCGCGGTCGGCGCAAGTGCATTGCGCGTATTATATTTGCGTGAGTTTGCCATCATCCCATTGAGGATCATCCGATCGAGGAGAAAGCCCCCGCATGACCGCTGTACGCATCGCCCGCCTGCGCAGGGAGTGGAACCTGCAGAAAGTGCGTGCACTTGCCCGCTATGCGTTGCGCCGCGCCGGCGAGGACCGCCTGCCCCAGGTATCGGCCAGCCTGACGTTCACGACCGTGCTGGCGGTGGTGCCGGTGCTGACCGTTGCCTTCGCGCTGCTGGCCGCGTTTCCGGTGTTCCGGGATTTCCGTGGCCAGATCGAGATGTTCCTGTTCCAGAACCTGATTCCGGGCGGCAATGTCAGCGACTCGGTGTCGCGTTATATCGGACAGTTCTCCCGCAGCGCGCGTGGCCTGACGGCATTGGGCCTGGCTGGGCTGATGGTGACGTCCGTGCTGACGATGCTGACCGTCGAGGACGCGCTCAATGCGATCTGGCGCGTCAGGCGGCGCCGGCCATTCGCGCAACGGGTGCTGGTGTTCTGGGCCGTGCTGACGCTCGGGCCGGTGCTGATCGGCGCGAGCCTGTCCGTCAGCTCGTACCTGATGTCGGTCTCGATGGGCTACGTCGGCAACCTGCCGTTCGGCGTCGGGGTCGTGATCAGCCTGGTGCCGGTGCTGCTCTCCGCGCTCGCCTTTGCCTTCCTTTACATGGCGGTGCCCTATGCCTACGTGGAGTGGCGCGATGCGATCGTCGCCGGCATCGTGGCGGCTGTCGCCTTTGAAGTCGCCAAGCGCGGCTTTGGCTACTTCATCACCCATATCCCCACCTACACAGCCGTATATGGCACCTTCGCCGTGCTGCCGCTGTTCCTGCTGTGGATGTACGTGAGCTGGCTGGTGACGCTGCTCGGCGCGACGATCGCGGCCAATCTGCCGGTGATCCGCGAGGGACACTGGCGTCGGCGGACGTTCGCGGGCAGTGAGTTCTTCGATGCCCTTGGCATCCTGTATCTGCTGTACCGCGCGCGGGACGAGGTGCCGCGTACCGTCGGCGAACTGGATATGGGTCGCAAGCTGCGGATGGAGGCCGACTATCTCTCCGGCCTGCTGACCAAGCTCAAGGCCATGCATCTGGTGGGCAAGCTTCAGCAGGATCGGGGTCAGGCACACTGGGCGTTGCTCTGCGATCCGTCGCAGGTCACGCTACGCACGCTGCACGACAGGCTGGTGCTGAACATGGCGCGCCTGCCGCGCACCGCGCTGGCCCAACAGATGCAGGGGGCGGAGGCATTGCGGTCGATCCTGGAGAATCCGCAACTCGAGCAGACGCTGGACGCGGTGTTCCGCCAGCAGACGGCCGGGGCGGCCGCGAACGAGGAAACGGGCCGCCGCGATCGCAAGGTGGTGGAAGTTGTCCCGCCGGGCTGGCACGGGCAGGTCTAGGAAACCGTTTCAGATTGTTTCTGGCGTCGTTGCGGGGCCTTGCCGTACCACCGGTACTGTTTGCGCCCCGCGTCAAGCCAGAACGGCTGCGCTTCATCCCTATACGGCTTCCGTTTTTGGGTGGCAGGACAGCCGTTCAGAACCTGATCTTGCCGCGCAGGATGTCCGCGTACATGACCCAGTCGCCCATCAGGCTGTAGAACGGATGCTTGAACGTGGCCGGGCGGTTCTTCTCGAAGCCGAAGTGCCCGACCCAGGCAAACGCATAGCCTGACACCAGGGCCGCCAGTAGCCACCACGCATTGCCGGTGACCAGTAGCGTCACCAGGCAGGCCAGCGCGACCGTCGACCCGACGAAATGCAGGCGGCGGCAGGTGCGGTTCCGGTGCTCGTTCAGGTAGAACGGGTAGAAATCGGCAAAGCTGGCGAACTCCTTGGTGTGGGCCTGGGCCATGGCAGTCTCCTGTTTTCTTCTTTTTGGTGTTTCCTAGCGGGCGGTCTTCGCGAATCCCGCCAGGGCGTCCAGCACCTCGTCGGGCTTTTCTCCCATCATGGCGTGTCCGCTCGGCACCGTGACGATCCTGGCGTTCTTCATCTTGCTGGCCAGGGCCTGGGCCGCCTTGGGCGACGTCATCATGTCCTTGGTGCCCACCACGAACAGGGCGGGACATGCCACCGCCGCTGCGGCTTCCTCGCCATGCGCGTAGCCGTTGCACGCCGAGAAGTCGGTATGGAACACATGCGCCCCGGGATTGCGCGCCGAGATCCGCTCCATCAGGCGCTGGCTGCCGCCGTGCATCCACGCGCCCGGGCCGGGGGAGGAGGGTTTGTTCGCAAGGCTCGAGATCGACCACTGGTTGACCATCGCGATGGCATCGCCTTCGCGGTTCAGGGCGGCGTCGAGCAGGGCGTCGGACACCTTCATCGGATAGGCGGTGGCCAGCAGGCCGATCGCGCGCACCGCCTGGGGGTGCCGCGCCGCGCATTCGAGCGCGATCAGGGAGCCCATGCTGTGGCCGAACACCAGTGCCGGCGCCTTCACGCCGGCTGCCGCGACCAGCGCCATCACCCAGTCGGCCAATTCCTCGACCGACGTCAGCGGCGCGCCTTCGCTGCGATTGTGGCCGGGCAGGTCGACGGCCAGCACCGAGAAACCGTGATTGGCGAACCAGCGCGTCTGCAGCCCCCAGACGCTGTGATCGTTCTGCGCGCCGTGCACGAAGACGGCGCAGGGCAGGGCGGGGTCGAACGGCTTGCCGCCGGTGTAGGCGTAGGCCTTGTGGCCGGAGAGGTTCAGTTCCATCAGGCTTTCCCTCCCATGGCCTTCTCGGCGGCCTTGAGGCCGCGTTTCAGGTCGTCGATCAGGTCGTCCGGATCCTCCAGGCCGATCGACAGGCGGATTGTGCCTTCGCCGATGCCGGCCGCGCGCAGCGCTGCGGCGTCCATGCGGAAGTGGGTGGTGGACGCCGGATGGATCACCAGTGAGCGTGCATCGCCCACGTTGGCCAGGTGCGAGAACAGCGACAGGCTTTCGATGAAGCGCTGGCCGGCGGTGCGGTCGGCCTTGAGGTTGAAGCTGAACACCGCGCCGCAGCCGCGCGGCAGCAGGCGCTTGGCCAGTTCGTAGTCCGGGTGCGATTCGAGCTCAGGATAGGCTACCGACTCGACCATCGGGTGGCTGGCCAGGAACTGCACCACGCGCCGCGTGTTGTCGACGTGGCGGCTCATGCGCAGCGGCAACGTCTCGATGCCCTGCAGGAGCTGCCAGGCAGCCATCGGATTCATGCAGGCGCCGAAGTCGCGCAGGCCCTCGCGCCGCGCGCGCAGCAGAAACGGCGCAACCGTGCTTTCCTCGGTGAACACCATGTTGTGGAAGCCCTCGTACGGCTCGGACAGTTCCGGGAAGCGGCCCGAGGCTTCGAAATCAAACGTGCCGCCTTCCGAGAGCACACCGCCGATCGTCGTGCCATGGCCGCCCAGGAACTTGGTGGCCGAGTGGTAGAGCAGCCCGGCGCCGTGGTCGAACGGGCGCAGCAGGTAGGGCGTGGTGAACGTCGAGTCCACCAGCAGCGGAATGCCGTGTTCCTGGCCGATCTGGGCCACGGTGGCGATGTCGAGCACGTCCAGGCCGGGGTTGCCCAGTGTTTCACCGAAGAGCAGCTTCGTCTCGGGGCGGATCGCGGCGCGCCAGGCGTCGATGTCGCGCGGATTGACGAAGGTGGTCTCGATGCCGAAGCGGCGCAGCGTGTAGTGCAGCAGGTTGTGGGACCCGCCATAGAGCGCGGTGGACGCCACGATATGGGCGCCCGCGCCCATCAGCGTGGCTACGGCCAGGTGCAGGGCGGCCTGGCCCGAGGCCGTGGCAATGGCGCCCGCGCCGTTTTCCAGCGCGGCCACGCGCTCCTCGAACACGGCGACCGTGGGGTTGCTGATGCGCGAATAGACGTGTCCGGCGCGTTCCATATTGAACAGCGATGCGGCGTGCTCGCTGTCGCGGAATACGAAGGATGTGGTCAGATGGATCGGTGTGGCGCGGGCCCCGGTGGTGGGGTCGGGCGCGGCGCCGGCGTGCAGGGCCAGCGTGTCAAAGCGGGTACCGGACATGGTGAAAGGGCTCGGTTTGCCGAGCCATGGGTAGTTGTCTCCGTCCGGCATCGTAGCACCATACGCCACATGCGTAACCCGGGAATCCACGGCGGGACGGGCGCTGGAAGCCGCGCTCGCTTTACTTGAGACGGCGGTTTGGGCTAGGATCGACCATCGGGCGCGCCCCTCACGAAACCAGCCTGAATACCATCAGGCACAGCAATACGCAAAGCAGCGGAGACACCATCATGAAAGTCAGCGATATCCTGCAACTCAAGGGCAACACGCTCTTTACCGTCACGCCGGATACGCCACTGATGCAGGCCGTCCAGGCGATGGCCGAGCACGACATTGGCTCGCTGGTGGTGATGGAATACGGCGATCTCGTCGGGATGCTGACCTTCCGCGAGATCATCGAGACAATGGCCGCCAACAACGGCACGCTGGGCACCCACAGCATCCGCAAGCTCATGGACGACGCGCCGCTGACCTGCACCCCCGAGACCGACGTCAACGAAGTGCGCCGCATGATGCTGGAGCGCCACACCCGTTACCTGCCAGTACTCGACAATCGCACACTGATGGGCGTGATCTCGTTCTACGACGTAGCCAAATCCGTGGTGGAAGAGCAGAGCTTCGAGAACAAGATGCTCAAGGCCTATATCCGCGACTGGCCCGAAGAGAAGGAAGAGCGCGCCGGCTGATCCCCTCGGCAGTCCTGGCGCCCCTTGCAGGTATGATGGCGGCGGCCTGATGCCCCGGCGGGTAACCGGGGTCAATAAGAAACGCTGCTCATGAGCCAACAAAGCCAGTTTCGCCTGCTTGGCGCGCGCCGGTTTGCGCCGTTCTTCTGGACGCAGTTCCTTGGGGCGATGAACGACAACGTCTTCAAGGTCGCCTTCACTTCCCTGGTTACCTACCATGCCACGCTGTTCGAGGGTGTCGACCCCCACAGCGCGGCATTCCTGATTTCAGCGATCTTCATCGCGCCGTTCGTGCTGTTCTCCGCCACGAGCGGCCAGATTGCCGACAAGATCGAAAAATCGAAGCTGATCCGGCTGGTCAAGTCGCTGGAGATCGCGATCATGCTGGTCGGGCTGGCCGGCTTCTATCTGCACAGCGCCACACTGCTATACCTCGGCACTTTCCTGATGGGGCTGCATTCGACCCTGTTCGGCCCGGTCAAATTCGCCTATCTGCCGCAGCATCTGGACCAGACCGAACTGGTTGGCGGCAACGGTCTGGTGGAAATGGGCACGTTCGTGGCCATTCTGTTCGGCACGCTGCTTGGCGGCGAGATGGCCGGCATCGCGCGCGGCGATGGCACCGTGATCGGTCCGCTGTACGTCGGTATCGCCTGTGTGGCTATCGCCGTGGCGGGGCGGGCGGTGTCGCAGGGTATCCCCCTGTCGCCCGCCCCGCAGCCGGACCTCCGCATCAACTGGAACCCGTTCACCGAGACCTGGCGCAACCTCATGCTTGCGCGCGAGCGCCGCGTGGTGTTCCTGAGCCTGCTCGGTATTTCGTGGCTCTGGTTTCTCGGGGCGACATTCCTGACCTCGTTCTTCAGCTTCGCCAAGGACGTGCTGGGCGGCGATCAGAACGTGGTGACGCTGCTGCTGGCCGTATTCTCGATCGGCATCGGCACCGGGTCGCTGCTGTGCGAGCGGCTGTCCGGGCGTCACGTGGAAATCGGCCTGGTGCCGTTCGGCTCGATCGGCATGACGGTGTTCGCCGTCGATCTGTACCTGGCTTCGCACGGGCTCGGCGCCGGCGCCTCGCTGAACGGCATCCCCGGATTCCTGGCTCAGCCGGGCACCTGGCGTGTGCTGGTGGATCTGTTCGGCGTGGCGATGTTCGGCGGCTTCTACAGCGTGCCGCTCTATGCGCTGATCCAGAGCCGGTCCGCACCCACGCACCGCGCACGGATCATCGCGGCCAACAACATCCTGAACAGCTTCTTCATGATCGGCGCCTCGCTGCTGGGCGTGTACATGACCCAGGCCGGCTACACCATTCCGCAACTGTTCCTGGTGGTGGGGCTGCTCAACGCCGTGGTGGCGATCTACATCTACACGCTGGTGCCCGAGTTCCTGCTGCGTTTTATCGCCTGGGTGCTGGTGCATACGATCTACCGCCTGCGCCGCATCAACGCCGAACGCATCCCGGAGGAGGGGCCGGCGGTGCTGGTCTGCAACCATGTCAGCTTTGCCGATGCGGTGGTGCTGATGGCGGCCAGCCCCCGGCCGGTGCGCTTCGTGATGGACCACAACATCTTCAAGGTGCCGTTGCTGTCGTGGTTCTTCCGGCAGGCCAAGGCGATTCCGATCGCACCCGCGCACGAAAATCCGGAGATGCTGGCGCGCGCCTACGACACCGTGGCGGCCGCGCTGGCTGATGGCGACCTCGTCTGCATCTTCCCCGAAGGCAAGATCACAGCCACTGGCGACGTCAATCCGTTCAAGAGCGGTGTGCGCCAGATTATTGAGCGAACGCCGGTGCCGGTGGTGCCGATGGCGTTGCGCGGGCTCTGGGGAAGCTTCTTCTCGCGCAAAGGCGCGCCGGCGATGACCCGTCCGTTCCGGCGCGGCATCCTGAGCAAGCTGGAACTGGTGGTTGGTGAGCCGGTGCCGCCCGAAGCGGCCACGCCGGAGAGTCTTCAACAAATGGTGCTCGCGCTGCGCGGCGACTGGAAATAGCCATGATCACGCTCTTCACGTTCGGCCCGTCGTTCGGCCTGCCCGATGCGAGCCCGTTCGTCATGAAGGCCGAGTTGCTGCTGAAGATGGCCGGCCTGCCGTACCAGACCGCGCGTGGCAACCTGCGGCGCGCGCCCAAGGGCAAGCTGCCGTACCTGGACGACATGGGCCGGATCGTCGCGGACTCGACGCTGATCCGCTGGCATATCGCGAAGACATATCACGTCGATTTCGACGAAGGACTGAGCCCGGCCGAGCGGGGCACCGCCTGGGCCGTGGAAAAGCTCATGGAGGACAACCTCTATTGGGCGGTGGCGCGTGTGCGCTGGCTGGAGCGTGACAACTTCGAGCGCGGTCCAGCGCAGTTCTTCAACGTCGTGCCGGGGCCGTTGCGTGGCCTGGTCAAGGTGCTGGTACGCCGCAAGGTGCGGCAGATGCTCTGGGCGCAGGGCCTTGGTCGGCATAGCGAGCAGGACATGACGGCGATGGCGGTGCAGGGCATCAAGGCGATCACCGACATCCTTGGTGACAAGCCCTACCTGATGGGAAACAACCCATGCGGCGCGGACGCCACGCTGTTCGCATTCGCGGCCAGCCTGCTGTCCCCGGTATTCGAGACGCCGATTCGCGCCGCGGCCGAGTCACATCCGAACCTGATTGCCTATATGGCCCGGATGCGGGCCCGGTACTACCCCGATTTCCAGGGCAGTGGGGTCTTCGCGTCAGCCTCCGCCGCAACGGCAGGCCGGCCCGAGGCGGCTTTCGGGCAGCAATAGCCCTGCAAAATAGCCGTACAATGTAGGCCGTCCCCAATTTCTGTGCGGTTTCGATCATGTCTGGCAATACTCTCGGCCTGCTTTTCACAGTTACCACGTTCGGCGAATCGCACGGGCCGGCCATCGGCGCGGTAGTGGATGGCTGCCCGCCGGGGATGTCGCTGACCGAAGCCGATATCCAGATCGACCTGGACCGCCGCAAGCCCGGCACGTCGCGTCACGTGACGCAGCGCCAGGAAGCAGACCAGGTGGAGATCCTGTCCGGCGTATTCGAAGGCAAGACCACGGGCACGCCAATCTGCCTGCTGATCCGTAACACCGACCAGCGCAGCAAGGACTACGGCAACATCGTCGAGACGTTCCGCCCCGGCCATGCCGACTACACCTACTGGCACAAGTACGGTATCCGCGACTATCGCGGTGGTGGCCGCTCGTCGGCGCGCCTGACCGCGCCCGTGGTGGCCGCCGCGGCAATCGCTAAGAAATGGCTGAATGAGCAGTACGGCACCGAGATTCGTGGCTACATGTCGCAGCTCGGTGAGGTCGAAGTGCCGTTCTCTGACTGGAAACACGTGCCGGAGAACCCGTTCTTCGCCGCGAACGCCGATATCGTTCCCGAATTGGAAACCTACATGGATGCGTTGCGCCGCGACGGCGACTCCGTCGGCGCGCGTATCGAAGTGGTGGCCAGCCATGTGCCGGTGGGTCTGGGCGAGCCGCTGTTCGACAAGCTCGACGCCGATATCGCGCACGCAATGATGGGCATCAACGCGGTCAAGGGCGTCGAGATCGGCGCTGGCTTCGACAGCGTGTCCCAGCGCGGCACCGTGCATGGCGACGAACTGACGCCGGAGGGGTTCCGCACGAATAACTCGGGTGGCGTGCTCGGCGGGATCTCCACGGGGCAGGACATCAAGGTATCGCTGGCGATCAAGCCGACGTCGAGCATCCGTACCGCGCGCGAATCGATCGACAAGGCTGGCAGCCCGGCCAGCGTGGAAACGTTCGGCCGCCACGACCCGTGCGTCGGCATCCGCGCCACGCCGATCGCCGAAGCCATGCTCGCGCTGGTGCTGATGGACCACGCATTGCGGCATCGCGCCCAATGCGGTGACGTCCGCGTCGACACCCCGCGCATCCCGGCGCAAGCACCGGGCAAATCCTGAGCACCCGCGTTTCCGGGTCGATCGACCCGGGGACCTATTTCCGTTTCGGACTCTTCTATCTCGGCTATTACGGCTACGTCGGCGTGATATCGCCGTATGTCAGTCTGTTTTTCGCCGACCGGGGCTATTCGCCGGTGCAAATCGGCGTGCTGATGGCCTGTTTTCAGCTATCCCGCATCGTGGGCCCGTATCTGTGGGGCTGGCTCTCGGACGTGATGCACACACGCGTGAAGCTGTTGCGGCTGGCCGCGGTCACGGCATTGCTGGCGTTCCTGACCGTGCCCGGTATCCAGAGCTACGGCGGCATGATGGCGATGATGATCGGGCTCAACCTGATCACGAGCGCCATGTCGCCGCTGGGCGACGCGCTGACGATCTCGACGCTGCGCCGGCACGGTGCGTTCGACCATCGCTATGGGCGTGTGCGGATGTTCGGCTCGATCGGCTTTATCGCCGCGGTGCTGACGGGCGGCGCGCTGTTTGAGCGCTTCGGCATGCCGGCGTTTCCGTGGCTGGCCAGCACGATGCTGGCGCTGTTCGCGCTGGTGGTCTTCGGCATGCGCGACGCGCCCGACGAGGGCCCGCGCGCGACACCCCCACCGGCGCTGCCTCTGCTGCGGCGGCCCGATGTGGCCTGGTTCCTGGCATCGGCCTTCCTGATGATGTTCGCTCACGCGGCGCTTTACGTCTTCTACTCGCTCTATCTGGAACAGCTTGGCTACAGCAAGTTCGCGATTGGCGTGATGTGGACCATCGGCGTGGTGGCCGAGATCGTGTTCTTCTTCTATCAGGGCAAGCTGTTCGGCGCGCTGGCGCTGCGCACGATTCTGGCTGGCACATTCGTGCTGGCCGCGCTGCGTTTCGGCCTGACCGGCTACTTCGCGCAGTACGCCTGGCTGATGGCGCTAGTGCAGATCCTGCACGCAGCCACCTTTGGCGCGCACCACAGTGCCAGCCTCAAGCGCCTGCAACGCTGGTTCGCCGGCCCGCTGCAGGGGCGGGGGCAGGCGCTGTACACAGGGATTTCCTACGGCGTGGGCGGCACGCTCGGCGGCCTGGCGATGGGCTGGACGTGGAAGACGCTCGCGCCGATGCACACGTTCGGGCTGGCGGCGCTGGCGGCACTGATTGGCGCGGGATGCGCCGTGATGAGTTTTCGTGGGGAGGCCGAACGGGCCTGAGATCGTCGATCTGACGGATGTCCGGCGCTACGCGCACCCCTCTTCGGTCTATACACCGCGCGCGGAAGAGGGGTGCAAACCATCAGTTCTCCAGCAACCCCGCCACGCGTTCCGCGATCGCCAGCGACGAAGTCAGCCCGGGCGACTCGATGCCGAACAGGTTCACCAGCCCCGGCACGCCATGCGTCCGAGGCCCGTCGATCCGGAAATCGGCCGCAACCTCCGTCGGGCCACTGACCTTCGGCCGGATGCCGGCATAACCCGGCTGCAGTGCGCCGTCGGCCAGGCCGGGCCAGTAGCGGCGGACTTCGTCGTAGAAACTGTCGGCATCGTGCGGCGGCACGCTGTATTCGATCTCGTCGATCCAGCGCACGTTGGGGCCGAAGCGTGCCTGACCACCCATGTCTAGCGTCAGATGCACGCCCAGCCCGGCTGCTTCGGGCACCGGATAGATCAGCCGCGAGAACGGGGCGCGGCCGGCGAGCGTGAAATAGCAGCCCTTGGCGTAGTACTGCGGTGGGATATGTTCCGGCGGAATGCCGTCGATGCGGCGCGCCAGGTCCGGCGCGGTCAGCCCCGCCGAATTGACGACCGTACGGGCGAGCAGCACGGTCGATCCATCATCGCTACCGACCTCGAGCCGGATGCCGTCCGGCGTCACCGCGCCCGACAGCACCGGCGACTGCACGGCCAGCATCGCGCCGGCCCGCTCGGCATCGCCAAGCAGCGCGGTCATCAGGCCGTGGCTGTCGATGATGCCGGTGGAAGGTGAGAGCAGGGCGGCTTCGCATTCGAGCTGGGGTTCCATCGCCCGCGCTTCATCGCGCGTCAGCAGTTGCATGTCATGCACGCCGTTGGCGGCGGCCTTGGCGCGAATGCCTTCCAGCGTGGCCACCTGGGCGGTGCTGGTGGCGACGATCAGCTTGCCGCAGCGCTGATGGGCGACATGGTGGCTGGCGCAGTAGTCGTAGAGCATCGCCTTGCCGCGCACACACAGTTCGGCCTTGAGCGACCCCGCGGGATAGTAGATGCCGGCGTGGATCACCTCGCTGTTGCGCGCGCTCGTAATCGTGCCGAACGCGTTCTCGGCCTCGAGAATGATGACCTCGCGGCCCTGCAGCGCCAGCGCGCGCGCAACGGCCAGACCGACCACGCCAGCGCCGATCACGACGCAATCTACTTGTTCCATCTCTCTGCTCCTTGTTGCTCTGATATCTGTTGTTCAGTCGAGGCCCATCCGCGCAGCGGCGGCGGACAGGTGGGCGGTGGCCGCCGCGCGGGCTGCCGAGGGGTCGCCGGCCGCGATGGCCTCGACCAGGGCCGCATGTTCGGCGTCGGCAGCGCGTGGTGTGCCATGCAATGCGCCGAGGCGGGCGCTGTTCTCCCAGGCGTGCTGGCGCGCCACGAGCAATTGCTGGCTGACGAAATCCGTTAGCCCGGTAAAGCAGGGGTTGTGGGCGGCTTGGGCAATTGCGTGGTGGAACGCAATGTCGGCGGCGGCCGCGCTCGGGAAGTCTGTGGCGTGGGTCTGCATCGTGGCCAGTGCGGCACGGATCGCGACCAGATCGGCATCGGTGCGGCGTGCGGCCGCCATTTCGGCGCACGCGGTTTCCACGACGCGCCGTAATTCGAATAGCTGGGCCAGCGTCGGGCCACCGTCCGGGGCGCTGGCTACGCGCCAGACTTGCCCGCCCGGTGTCTCGGAGACATAGGCGCCGGACCCCTTGCGGGTGACCAGTATCCCGTCGGCCTTCAGCAGGGCGATGGCTTCGCGCACAATCGGCCGGCTTACATCGAACGTCTCTGCCAGCGTGGCCTCGGCCGGCAACCGGGCGCCGGCGGCAAAGCGTCCGGCGGCGATATCGTCGCGCAGGGCCTGGGCGATGCGGCTGGCAAGGGAGGCGGGGCGGGAGAGGCGATTCATTGGGTTTGACATGTCAGGCTGTCAGACAGCTTTGCGCAAGTGGCTGATTTTGCGGTGATGATTGAGCCGCGTCAAGCGGCAATCTGCCCGAGCGCTACAGGTGGCCGATGATCGCCCGCTATCTGAGGTGTGCTGTCTGCCGGGGACCTGCTCCCAGAAGGGTCAAGGTTTCGTCACATTGGCCGATAGCAGCCTTCAAGGGCCGGGAGTCCATCGGTTTGGCACGGCCGCCTTTCATACATGCATCGCGCCGCATTTCCGCTCGTCCGGTCCCGGCGCATCTCATGGAGCCGCGTTCACACCATGATTCTGCTATCTCCCCAGGACCTGCCAGTGGGGCAGCCATTACCCTGGTCGCTGCTCGACGAGCAGGGCAACCTGATGCTCGACAGCGGCAGCATCATTCCCGACGCCCGCGACCTGGCCCTGGTCTTCCGCCACGGACAGGTCTGCCGGCCAGATGACATACCCGAAGCCGGCAACGAACCCGAGGTGCAAACCGCTTCGCGCCTCTCCGCTGGCCCGCTCGGCTTGCAGGTTGGCACGCTGCTGCACGTGAAGACGCCAGGCGAGAAGTCGCGCGCCGCCGCCAGCCGCCTGATCGGGTTTGTCGATCAGGGATTGTTCATCACGTGGCCAACACTCGGGGGGCGGGACCTGATGCTGCAGGCCGGCGAGCCCTTGCTGCTACGCGGCTTCTCGGGCCAGGCCATCCACAGCTTCACCTCGACGATCACGGCGGTCTGCCGCAGCCCGTTCCGGTATCTGGTGCTGTCGGCGCCGGCGCAGACCGAGCAGATGCCCGTGCGGCGTGCGGCGCGTGTGCCTACGCGATTGGCGGCGTATCTGACCGAAGGCGCGGACGAGGATGGTCAGCCGTCCAATGCCGGCATGGATGATCGTATGAGCCAAGGGATGGCGCGGCTGGGCGTGCTGTCCGATCTCAGCACCGGCGGGGCACTTGTGCAGACATCCTCCCTGGCCCCTGCCGTGGGTCAGAAGGTGCGTCTGCGCTTTCGTCTGAAGACGGCTTCGCTCGATGCCGAAGTGATCATCGACGGCACGGTGCGCAGCGCGGCTTCGCAGGACGATGACGAATTCCCGGCCTTCGGCGTGGCATTCGATGCGCTGGGGGAGCGCGAGTTGACGCTGCTGCAATGCTTCATCTACGAGCAGTTGCTGGCCACCACCTGCATGCCGGTTTGACGCGGTTCTGAATCGAGACGCGCTGCAATGCACGCGCGTACTTTGGCTAGTGAACCCTGCAGCCGCCGGTGCATGGCACGATGGATGGCGACGTGGCGGTAGCCGTCGCCGTGCCATCCGCGTCATCGGCCGAGACTGTGGGCTGGTGTCGGCGCATTGCCGTCACTGGTGGGCGTCGACATCCCGCCTGGACCCGACCTGGCCTTGAACAGGCCTTGAACAAGCGGGCGCGGCGTAGTACCAACGACTTCGATATGGCAGCCCGTGGCATGGGCACAAGGCACATCAGGTGCCGTCGGCCTCCATGCATTCTTGAGCGTGGGGTTCGACTTCAGGTAGTCGGCGTTGTTAAGGCGGCACCGTGGAATCGACCGCCGAACAAACCATAACGCTGTCCGGGCGCCGCTCGACAGTGCGGCCTGTTAGCGGATCGCGAATCGAGTCTGTACCAAACTGCCATCGTTAACGCTCGATTGTCGAGCATCAATTCACGCACGTTTTCGCAAGCGTAGCGTGATGGACGACTTGGGTTTCCCCAACAGAGGTCGTCAAACATGAAAAGCAAATGGTCCCTGCGCGTCGTCACGGCAATCGTGGCGATTGGCATCGTTGTCTTCCTCGCGCTTACCGCTCCCACCACCTGGAGATTGCTGCACGCGTCACGTGACCTGCCTGACGCATCTCCCCCCGACTTGAAAAACGGACGTGTCATGTTCGTCGCTGGCGACTGCGCGACATGCCACGCGTCGGTAGGCAAGGGCGACGATACGCTGCTCGGCGGCGGACGTTCGCTCGAGACCGCGTTCGGCACGTTCCACATGCCGAATATCTCGTCGCATCCGAACGACGGTATCGGCCAATGGAAGCTGGAGCAGTTCATCATGGCCATGCGGGAGGGGGTCATCCCTGGCAAGGGCAATGCCTATCCGGCCTTCCCCTATACGTCGTACCAACGCATGACGGCCAATGACCTGCGCGACCTGTTCGCCTACATGCAGTCGCTGCAGCCGGTGGCCGGCACGATACCCGATCACGAACTCAGATTCCCGTTTTCGATGCGGCGCGGCGTCGGCCTGTGGCGGCTGGCTTTCCTCGATGGCAAACCGTTGCCGGAGGTTGCGGCGGACAAGAGTGAACTCTGGCGGCGCGGCAGGTATCTGGTGGAAGGCGTGGGCCATTGCGTGGAATGCCACTCTCCGCGCAACGTGGCGGGTGCCGTGCCATTCTCGAAACGTTTCTCCGGGGGTCCCAATCCCGAAGGCACTGGATACATCCCAAATATCACGCCCGATGAGACGGGCATCGGGTACTGGTCCGTGCACGATATCGCGCGCTATCTTGAAGACGGTGTCGGCCCGATCGGCATGAAGGCTGGCGGCGACATGAAAGAGGTCATCGAGAACACCGCGCGGCTTTCGCACGAGGATCGACTGGCGATGGCCGAGTACCTGAAGTCTGTGCCGGCCGTCGAAGCACCGAACGCTGGTGCGCCGAAGCCGAACCGCACGGCAGAGGTGATCATGCTCCCGGCTGCCCATGCGGCGGCGGGGCCCTCGAAACTGGCTGCGCTGTTGGCATCGCCCGATGTGATCGGCAAGAGCGATGCGCTCTACGTCGTTTCTCCCGCGCCGTTCACGCTGGAGGCGAGCGGCACGGCCGAGGATGGCAAGCTGCTTGGCGCCACAAAGGTTGCCGTCCTGTCGAGAGACGGGGGCCGGATGCGGGTACGCGTCGACGGCTGGCAACTCGATGGCTCGGACAGCGCGGTCTACGCGCTCCAGGGGCAACGGATCCTGCAGGCCGTGCTGTCGCCCGAGGCGATTGCCAGGGTGAAGCGTTTGTCGTCGATCGAGGACGAGCATACGGGCCAGCAGTGGCATCAGGTCAGTCTGGAGGTATGGATCGCTCAGAAGGGATTGTCGGCGGATCTCGCACAACTCTGGCATCACAGCGATGAAACGTATCGCGCGTCTTGCGCCACGTGCCACGCACTGCCGCACAGCGAGGATTTCCTCGCGAACCAATGGATCGGGACGCTCGGCGCCATGAAGCGCTACACGTCGCTGGACGATGCCGAGTACCGGTTGCTGCTGTCGTGGCTGCAGTATCACTCGAAGGACGTCGGTACGTCGTCGAAGGGTAGCCATCCATGACGAGTGCCACGGAAGAGAGCGGAATCCCGGACGTGACGGTGACGCTGGTGCTCGAATGGATTGCGGGCTTGCTGGTGGCGCCACCGACCGGGAACCAGATCGCGCGATTGCGCTCGCCGGAGGGTTGCGCGGTTCTCGGCGCCATTGCGGCGGAATGGTCGAGTCATGCCGCCATGCTCCAGATTCGCAGGGCGCTGGACCCTTGCAAGCCAGCGGACACCGTGGCTGCGGATTTGTCCGTCAGCTACACGCGGTTGTTCGAAGGCGTTTGCGGCAATCCTGCCGTATCACTTTATGAGAGTACCTATGCAGTTGCCGACTGCGAGGTGCCGGTGCAGCCGAGGCTGTACGGCCGCGCCGCAGGCGAGATGGATGCGCTGCTGCGGCAATTCAGGATGGGCCTCGGCGCCACGCGCGAAGCCTCTGACCATATATCGATCGAACTCGCGCTCCTTGCGGCGCTGTTGCGCAAGGGTCACCTCACCGGCGAGGGTTTGATGCGGGCGCGGCTGGCAGGCTGGATGCCGGCATTGATCGACGAATGTATCGCGCTGGACCCGGACGGTTTCTATGGCGGGCTGGCGCGGCTGCTGGGCAATCTGAATCTGCTGGAGGCGCCGGGGCCCGATGGTCAGCCCCACCTCGTCTCCGTGATCGATGGACAAGACGGGAGTCACCATGTCGAATGAATTTGGGAAGTCGGACACGAACATGTCTCGCCGGCGCTTTATCCAGGGCGCGCTGGCCGCGGGTGCGTTAGGTTCCACTGGGGCCACGCTACTGGCGTCGGGTGCGCGGGCGGCGACGGCGGGCAGTCGCGAGGTCCTGACTGGATCGCACTGGGGGGCGTTCTACATGCGTGTGGACGATGGCCGGGTAACGGGCGTCCGGCCGTGGGAGAAGGACCCGAAGCCATCGCATCAACTGCCCGGTGTGCTGGACTCGATGTACTCACCGACGCGCATCCGCCATCCGATGGTGCGCCGGGCCTGGCTTGAACGGGGGCCCGGCGCCGATCCCGAAGGGCGCGGCAAGGGCGATTTCGTTCGGGTCAGTTGGGAGAAGGCGCTCGATCTCGTGGCTGCGGAGCTGGTGCGTGTGCGAAAGAAACACGGCCCGACCTCGATCTTCGGTGGCTCCTATGGCTGGAAGAGTCCCGGCAAACTGCACAATTGCCAGACGTTGCTGGCACGCGCGCTGACCGTCAACGGCGGATTCGTCAGTCGCAGCGGGGACTACTCGACCGGCGCGGCACAGGTGATCCTGCCTTACGTGGTGGGATCGATCGACGTCTACGAGCAACCTACCGCGTGGCCGGTGCTGGCCGAGCATACGGAACTGATGGTCTTCTGGGCGGCCGATCCGATGGTCACGAACCAGATCGGCTGGCAGGTGCCTGACCATGGCGCCTATCCTGGCATGGAAGCATTGAAGAGCAAGGGCGTAAAGGTGATCTGCATTGATCCGGTGCGAACGGACACCTGTCGCTATTTCGATGCCGAATGGCTGGCGCCGCGCCCGCATACCGATGTCGCGATGATGCTCGGGATCGCGCATACGCTGTACACGGAAAAGCTGCACGATGCGAAGTTCCTGGCCCGCTATACCACCGGCTTCGATCGATTCGTTCCCTATCTGACGGGGGAGTCCGATGGCGTGGCCAAGAATGCGGAGTGGGCGGCGAGCATCTGCGAGATACCTGCGGAGACGATCCGCGATCTCGCGCGTCGATTCGCTTCGAAGCGCACGATGCTGGCGGCAGGGTGGTCCATTCAGCGCCAGCATCATGGCGAGCAGTCACACTGGATGCTGGTGACGCTGGCGTCGATGCTGGGGCAGATCGGATTGCCCGGTGGGGGCTATGGCTTCACCTATCACTATGCCAATGGCGGCAGCCCCACGGCTACCGGGCCAGTGCTGCCGGGTATCGTCGGCGGTGCGAAGCCGCCGCCGGGATCGGAGTGGCTCGAAGCGGGCGGGACGGAGACGATACCGGTCTCGCGCATCGTCGAGATGCTCGAGAATCCCGGCAAGCCGTACGACTTCAACGGCAAGCGCTCGAAGTACCCTGACATCCGGTTGGCCTACTGGGTCGGTGGCAATCCGTTCATGCATCATCAGGATCGCAACCGGATGATCAAGGCGTGGCGCAAGCTCGATACGTTCATCGTGCAGGACTTCCAGTGGACAGCCACCGCGCGTCATGCGGACATCGTGCTTCCGTGCACGACGAGCTACGAGCGCAATGACATCGAAGGTATTGGCGACTACTCGATGAGCCACATCCTGGCGATGCGCAAGGTGGTGGCCCCATTGTTCGAAGCGCGCGACGACTACGACATTTTCGCGGCGATCTGCGAGCGGATGGGTACCGGCAAGGCGTTCACCGAGGGGCGCGACGACATGGCCTGGATTCGAACGTTCTACGAAGCGGCGCGCGTTCAGGCACGCGGTAAGCGCATGGAAATGCCAGTGTTCGATGTGTTCTGGAACAGCAACAAGCCGCTGGCGTTCCCGATCGGCGAGGAGGCGAAGGGTTACATCCGGCACAAGGAGTTCCGCGATGACCCGCTGCTCAACGCGCTCGGCACGCCGTCGGGACGGATCGAGATCTACTCGTCGAACATCGCACGCATGAAATACGACGATTGCCCGCCTCATCCCACCTGGATGGAGCCGCTGGAACGGCTGGGTGGACCCACGACCAGGTATCCGTTGCACGTCGACAGCAGCCACCCCAGAAGTCGCCTGCATTCGCAGTTGTGCGGCACGGTGCTGCGCGGGAGCTATGCCATCAAGGGACGCGAGCCGTGCCTGATGCATCCGGAAGATGCCAAGACCCGTGGGATTGCCGATGGCGACATCGTACGTGTGTTCAACGATCGCGGGCAGATGCTGGTGGGTGTCAGGCTTACCGATGACATACGCCGTGGTGTTATCCGCGTGTGCGAAGGCGGGTGGTACGACCCTGCAGAGCCAGGCAAGCCCGGGACCCTGTGCCGATATGGCGACGTCAACAACCTGACGACTGGCATCGGCACCTCGAAGCTGGCGCAAGGCAATTGCGGACACACTGCCATGGCCGACGTCGAGAAGTACCGGGAACCGGCACCTGCCGTCGAAGTGTTCAAAGCGCCGGGCGGGGGCGACGCCTGAGTCGTGGTTCGCCCAATAGAAGGTTCGCCCAATAGAAAACGCCGGCCACCGGCCGGCGTTTTCCTTGTCGTGCAATGCCGCCTGATCTTGTCTCGGGCGGCAGGCGTCTTACATGCCCACGTAGTTCGGGCCGCCGCCACCTTCCGGCGTGACCCACACGATGTTCTGCGTCGGGTCCTTGATGTCGCAAGTCTTGCAGTGCACGCAGTTCTGCGCGTTGATCTGCAGGCGCTCCTTGCCGTCATCGTTCTGCACGAACTCGTACACGCCAGCCGGGCAGTAGCGCGACTCGGGGCCGGCGTACTTTTCCCAGTTGATGTTCACCGGCACGCTCGCGTCCTTGAGCGTCAGGTGCGCGGGCTGGTTTTCTTCGTGGTTCGTGTTGCTGATGAACACCGACGACAGACGATCGAACGTGAGCTTGCCGTCCGGCTTCGGATAGACGATCTTCTCGCACTCGGCGGCCGGCTTCAGGTACACGTGGTCCGGCTTTTCGCGGTGGAGGGTCCAGGGCGGGTTGCGGATGCCAAGCTTCGGCAGCAGCCATTGCTCGATACCGGTCATCAGCGTGGCGGTGGTGCGGCCCTTCTTGAACCACTGCTTGAAGTTCTTCGCTTGCAGCAGTTCCTTGTGGAGCCAGCTCGATTCGAACGCGGCGGGGTAGGCGGTCAGTTCGTCGTGCTGACGGCCGCCCTGCAGCGCGTCGTAGGCGGCCTCGGCGGCCAGCATGCCAGTCTTGATCGCAGCGTGGCTGCCCTTGATACGCGAGGCGTTCAGGTAGCCGGCGTCGCAACCCACCAGTGCGCCACCCGGGAACACGGTCTTCGGCAGCGACAGCAGGCCGCCGGCGGTGATCGCGCGGGCGCCATAGCCGATACGCTTGCCGCCTTCAAAGTAAGCGCGGATTTCCGGGTGCGTCTTGAAGCGCTGGAATTCCTCGAACGGCGACAGCCACGGGTTCGTGTAGTCCAGGCCAACCACGAAGCCCACTGCGACCTTGTTGTCCTCCATGTGATAGAGGAACGAGCCGCCGTAAGTTGCGGGGTCGAGCGGCCAGCCGGCCGTGTGCACCACCAGACCGGGCTTATGCTTGGCCGGATCGATTTCCCACAGTTCTTTCAGGCCGATGCCGTAGCTTTGCGGGTCCTTGCCGGCGTCGAGCTTGTACTTGGCGATGATCTGCTTGCCCAGGTGGCCACGCGCGCCCTCGGCGAAGATCGTGTACTTGGCGTGGAGCTCCATGCCGAGCTGGAAGTTCTCGGTGGGCTCGCCTTCCTTGCTGATACCCATGTTGCCCGTGGCCACGCCCTTGACCGAGCCGTCCTCGTTGTACAGGACTTCGGCGGCCGGGAAGCCCGGGAAAATTTCTACGCCCAGCGCCTCGGCTTGCTGGCCCATCCAGCGAACGAAGTTCGACAGGCTGACGATGTAGTTGCCGTGGTTGTGGAAGCACTCCGGCAGCAGCGCCGGCGGGGTGCCCTTGGAGCCGGATTCGTTCAGGAACAGGAACTTGTCTTCCGTTACCGGCTGGTTCAGCGGCGCGCCGAGTTCCTTCCAGTTCGGGATCAGTTCAGTAAGCGCGCGCGGATCCATGATCGCGCCGGACAGGATGTGAGCGCCGGGCTCCGAGCCTTTCTCCAGCACACAGACATTGACGTCGCCGCCTTTTTCTTGCGCCAGTTGCTTCAGGCGAATAGCCGTGGCGAGGCCTGCAGGTCCGCCGCCAACGATGACGACGTCGTACTCCATGGCTTCTCGCGGGCCGAACTGCTCGACGAGCTGTTGCTGATCCATTGTCTCTTACCCTCTGTTTCTTCTGGGCGGCAATACTGCCGCATGGGTCGCAGTCCGTCGTGCGGGTGCTGCGGTTTGTGGGAATGCGGTGATCGGGCTCCAAGAAACTGGCAGGGATTTGCGGGGCTTTGCGAAGTCTCCCGCATTTCCCCCTTTCGCTTTGGGGACCAAGTTCTTAGAATCTCCGGCATTGTCCGGGACTCGACACCCTCAGGCAAGATTTTTTTTTGAACGACCGTTCTTTTTTTTGGTAAGCTGCGGCCGCCAGCCTATGTAACGTCGGCGCCGCACGTCCGGCTGGGCCGGGCGCCCCCCAAACACCGAGGTAACTATGGGTCTGTCGATTAATCTGGAAGGCAAGGTCGCGCTGGTGACCGGCGCGTCAAGCGGCCTGGGCACGCGTTTTTCCAATGTTCTGGCGGCCGCCGGGGCCAAGGTGGTACTGGCTTCGCGCCGAGTGGAACGGCTCAAGGAGCTACGTGCCTCGATTGAGGCAGACGGCGGCAGCGCGCACGTGGTGCAGCTCGACGTGACCGATCCGGACAGTATCCGGGCGGCCGTGGCGCACGCCGAAACCGAGGCTGGCGCGATCGACATCCTGGTCAACAATTCGGGCGTTTCCACCACGCAGAAGTTGACCGACGTCACCGCTGACGACTTCGATTTCGTCTTCGATACCAATACGCGGGGCGCGTTCTTTGTCGCCCAGGAAGTGGCCAAGCGCATGATCGCGCGGGCCAAGGGCGCCGAAAAACTGGGCAATCCGCTGCCTCAGGCGCGAATCGTCAATATTGCGTCGGTGGCCGGTCTCAAGGTACTGTCGCAGATCGGTGTCTACTGCATGAGCAAGGCAGCCGTGGTCCATATGACCAAGGCGATGGCGCTGGAATGGGCGCGGCACGGTATCAATACCAACGCGATCTGCCCAGGCTATATCGACACCGAGATCAACCACCACCACTGGGACACCGACGCGGGGCAGAAGCTGATCCAGATGCTGCCGCGCAAGCGCCTGGGCCAACCCGAAGACCTCGATGGCCTGTTGCTGCTGCTGGCGTCCGATGCCTCGCGCTTTATCAATGGTGCGGTGGTCACGGCCGACGATGGCATGGTCTGATCCTCCCGGATTGGACCGAGAAGAATAAATAACCAAATAAGAATCACCCCGGGGCGTTAACAGAACGAAGCGAAGCGGTTCTGGGCAGGGAAGGTGGCGCGGCGAGACCATGGCGCCCGTACCACGGTGCCAGAATCGTTTTGTTAGCGCCTCGGGACCGGACCGGAGGCCGGGGAGGATGGAGCAAGACAATCAGGCACGGCGCGACGCCGTGCCGCAGCATGTCGTCGATTCGGTGATCATTCCCGAAGCCGCCGACGAAGCGCGGGACAGCGAATTCCGGGTTTCACCGCGTATCGAGGACTGGATCGGCGTGATCGTGATGGGGCTGTTGGTAATCATCACGTTCGCTAACGTGGTGGTCCGCTACTTCACCGACGAATCGTTTGCCTGGACCGAGGAGTTCTCGGTCTTCCTGATGATCGTGCTGGCGCTGGTGGCCGGCAGCGCCGCCGTGGCGCGCGATCGCAATATCCGTATCGAATTCTTCTTCGAGCGTGGCAGTGCCGCGCGGCAGAAGCGGCTGGCTATCGTTTCGGCGCTGGCCGTCGCGGTCATGTTCCTGGCCCTCGCCGTGCTGGGTGTGCGGATCACGTGGGACGAGTACACGTTCGGTGAGACATCGCCGGGCATCGGCGTGCCGAGCTGGTGGTACTCGGTCTGGCTGCCTGTTCTGTCGATGGCGATAACGCTGCGGGCGCTGGCTCTGGCCCTGCGCAATGTCCGGGCGCTGCGTGCCCTGATGAACGATGGGGAGCGTGCGCAATGACGCTGATCGCCATCATTCTGTTCGCGGTTTTCATTGGCCTGATGCTGCTGGGCGTGCCAATTGGCGTGTCGCTGGGGCTGGGCGGTCTGATCGCCATCGGCCTGTCGAACCTCGATACGCAGATGTTCGGCCTGCTGGCCGTGCCGCAGAACTTCTATGCCGGTCTTGCCAAGTACCCGCTGCTGGCCATTCCAATGTTCGTGCTGGTCGGTTCGATCTTCGACCGTTCCGGCGTGGCGCAGCGACTGGTCACGTTCGCCATCGCGATCGTGGGCCGTGGTCCGGGCATGTTGCCGCTGGTGGCTATTCTGGTGGCGATGTTCCTGGGTGGCATCTCGGGCTCTGGTCCCGCGAACGCGGCAGCGGTAGGGGGCGTGATGATCGCGGCGATGTCGCGTGCGGGCTATCCGGGCTCCTACAGCGCCGCGGTGGTTGGCGCGGCGGCGGCTACGGACATCCTGATTCCGCCGTCAGTGGCGTTCATTATCTACAGCGTGCTGGTGCCGGGCGCATCGGTGCCCGCGCTGTTTGCCGCCGGCATGATCCCGGGCATCCTGGCCGGTGTGGCGTTGATCGTTCCGGCCGTCTGGCTGGCGCGCAAGCACAACATGGGGCATATCGAGGCCGGCTTGCCGCGCCCGCCGTTCTGGAAGAGCCTGCGCGAGGCCGCATGGGGCCTGGTGGCGCCGTTCCTGATCCTGGGTGGCATGCGCGCGGGCTGGTTCACGCCGACCGAGGCCGCCGTCGTGGCCGTGGTCTACGGGCTGTTCGTCGGCATGGTGATCTATCGCAGCATCGGCGTGCGCGACCTGTTCACGATTTTCCAGGAGGCGGCCGAGACATCGGCGGTGATCCTGCTGGTCGTGGCGCTAGCCGGCATCTTCGCCTATGCGCTGTCCACGCTCGGCGTGATCGACCCGCTGGCCAATGCCATTGCGCATTCGGGACTGGGCGAGTACGGCGTGCTGGCGCTGATCGTGCTGCTGCTGATGACCGTCGGCATGTTCCTGGACGGCATCTCGATCTTCCTGATCTTCGTGCCGCTGCTGCTGCCCATCGCCACCGCGTTCCACTGGAATCCGGTATGGTTTGGCGTGGTGCTTACGCTCAAGGTGGCGCTGGGTCAGTTCACCCCGCCGCTGGCCGTCAACCTGATGGTGTCGTGCCGCATCGCGCGCGTGCGCATGGAAGAGACCGTGCCATGGGTGATCTGGATGCTGCTGGCGATGTTCGTCGCCATGCTGATGGTGCTGGCCTATCCGCCGCTGGCCACCTGGCTGCCCGACTACCTGGGCTATTGATATGAACGAGAAAACGAAAAGAGGAGATTCCCGGATGAAACGCCGTGCCCTGATGCTGTCCGTTGCCGCTTCGATCGCCGCCGCCGCGCTTGCGCCGGCCGGTGCGATGGCGCAGACCTACAAGTCCGAATACAAGATGTCGCTGGTGCTCGGCCCCGCATTCCCGTGGGGCAAGGGCGGCGAGATCTGGGCAGACATGGTGCGTCAGCGCACCAATGGCCGCATCAACATCAAGCTGTATCCGGGCACCTCGCTGGTGGCTGGTGACCAGACGCGCGAGTTCTCGGCGATTCGCCAGGGTGTGATCGACATGGCCGTGGGCTCCACCATCAACTGGTCCCCGCAGGTCAAGGAACTGAACCTGTTCTCGCTGCCGTTCCTGATGCCCGACTACAAGGCGCTGGACTCGTTGACCCAGGGCGATGTGGGCAAGTCGATCTTCGCCACGCTGGAGAAGGCGGGCGTGGTGCCGCTGGCCTGGGGCGAGAACGGTTTCCGTGAAGTCTCGAACTCGAAGCACGAGATCCGCAAGCCGGAGGACCTCAAGGGTCTGAAGCTGCGTGTGGTGGGCTCGCCGTTGTACATCGAGACGTTCAACGCGCTGGGCGCCAACCCCACGCAGATGAGCTGGGCCGATGCGCAGCCGGCCATGGCCTCCGGCGCCGTGGATGGCCAGGAGAACCCGCAGAGCGTGTTCGCGGCTGCCAAGCTCTACACGGTGGGCCAGAAGTTCGTGACGACCTGGGGCTACGTGGCCGACCCGCTGATCTTCGTGGTCAACAAGCAGATCTGGGAAAGCTGGACGCCGGCTGACCGCGAGATCGTCAAGCAGGCCGCCATCGACGCCGGCAAGCAGGAAATTGCGCTGGCCCGCAAGGGGCTGAACGAGGCGGGCGCACCGGCATGGAAAGACATGGAGCAGCACGGCGTGAAGGTGACCAGCCTGACGCCGGCCGAGCATGATGCCTTCCGCAAGGCCACCGCCAAGGTCTACGACAAGTGGAAGAAGCAGATTGGCGCCGATCTGGTGACCAAGGCCGAAGCGTCCATCGCCAATCGCCGATGAAACACGTCTTCACCTTCGTGATGCCGATACGGTGGGGTGACATGGACGCCATGGGTCATGTCAACAACACCGTCTACTTCCGCTACATGGAACAGGCGCGGCTCGAGTGGTTCGCCTCGCTGGGGCGTAGCGGTAAGGACGCCAGCGGCCATGGGCCGGTCATCATCAACGCCAGCATGACGTTCCTGAAGCAGCTTCGTCACCCCGGCGACATCGAATGCCGCGTGTACGCAGGCAAGCTCGGTCGCACGAGTTTCGAAACGTGGACGGAGATTATCCGGACCGATCTGCCTGACGTGATCTGGGCGGAAGGTGGCGCGAAGGTGGTGTGGTGCGACTACACGGCGGAGAAGTCGGTCCCGGTTCCGGACGAAATCCGTCGCCTGATCGAGGCGTAGGCTTCAAGTCCGCAATCGGCAGGCCCTCTCTCCCGTCTTGCGGGAGAGAGGGCGCATCCTCAGTGATTGACAAGGCGTTGGACCAGATCCACCGCCGTATGCGCTCCATATTTCTTCATCAGACGTGCCCGGTAGATGTCCACCGTGCGCGGGCTGATCGCCAGCAGCTTGCCGATCTGCTTGCTGGTCTTGCCCTCGACCAGCTGCGCGGCAATATCGCGCTCCCGCGCGGTCAGCTCGGCTGTTACGGGCCGCTTCTGGGATAGATCCTCGAACGTCCAGATGCCGCTGCCGAGTGGATCCTGCCGGTCCAGCGCGCGGCCGGTGACATGGCACCAGAACAGCTCCCCGTTGGCGCGCTTCATGATCCGCTCGTCCGAGTACATCCCCTTTGCATTCATGATCGGCACGATCCGCGCGCCGGTGCGCTCGAACTCGTCGGCAGTGGGGTAGAGCACCTGGAAGGACTCGCCGACCAGGGCGTCGCGCGTGGTGCCGAAGATCCGGCAAACCTCGTCATTGCAATCCTCGATCATGCGGGCGCGCGACAGCACCAGCCCGACGGGCGCAAGCTGAAAAGCGGTCTGGTAGTCGATGGACGGCATTATCCCTTATGTACTTTTACGTAATGGCGTTGGCGGTATGCGTTGACGTATGCTTTGGGGCGGCAACGGCGGGGCCTGACCGCTGATTGTACCGTTACAGATTCCGCATGTGGCCGGTTGGCCATGTGGCGGACCAAGAACGTCGTCGGAAGGCTTCGAACCATCCGCGCGGGACTACCGAGGAAGGAGCAAACAATGAACAAGGTCTACGCCAGCGCTGCTGAGGCGCTCGCGGGCGTCGTGCGCGACGGCCAGACGATCGCCGTGGGCGGTTTTGGTCTGTGCGGCATCCCCGAAGCGCTGATCGCGGCACTGCGCGATAGCGGCGCCAAGCAGCTTACCTGCATCTCCAACAATGCCGGCGTCGATGGTTTTGGCCTCGGCCTGCTGCTTGCCACGCGGCAGATCCGCAAGATGATCTCGTCCTACGTGGGCGAGAACAAGGAGTTCGAGCGCCAGTACCTGGCTGGCGAACTCGAACTCGAATTCACGCCGCAGGGCACGCTGGCCGAGAAGCTGCGCGCCGGCGGATCGGGCATCCCGGCGTTTTTCACCAAGACCGGCGTGGGCACGATCGTCGCAGATGGCAAGGAAATCCGCGAGTTCGACGGCCAGCAATACGTGATGGAGCGTTCGCTGACGGCGGACGTGGCGCTGGTCAAGGCCAAGAAGGCTGACAAGGCAGGTAATCTGGTCTTCCGCCGCACCGCCCGCAACTTCAACCCGGTTTGCGCAATGGCCGGAAAGATCACGGTGGTCGAGGTGGAAGAGATCGTTGAAACCGGTGAGATCGATCCGGACGACGTCCACCTGCCGGGCATCTTCGTGCACCGCATCGTGCTGAACACGAACCCCGAAAAACGCATCGAACAGCGCACCGTGCGTGCCAAGTAAGGAGACAGATCATGGCATGGACACGTGATGAAATGGCCGCGCGCGCGGCCCGGGAACTGCAGGACGGTTTCTATGTGAATCTCGGTATCGGCCTGCCGACGCTGGTGGCCAACCACGTGCCGGAAGGCATGGAAGTGTGGCTGCAGTCGGAAAACGGCCTGCTGGGCATCGGTCCGTTCCCGACCGAGGAAGAAGTGGACGCCGACATGATCAACGCCGGCAAGCAGACGGTGACGACGCTACCCGGTTCGTCGATCTTCTCGTCGGCCGATTCGTTTGCGATGATTCGCGGCGGCAAGATCAACCTGGCCATCCTGGGCGCCATGCAGGTCAGCCAGCGCGGCGACCTGGCCAACTGGATGATCCCGGGCAAGATGGTCAAGGGCATGGGCGGCGCGATGGACCTCGTGGCCGGCGTGGGTCGCGTGGTGGTGCTGATGGAACATACCGCCAAGAAGAAGGATGGCACCGAGGACATCAAGATCCTTGAGGCGTGCAATCTGCCGCTGACCGGCGTGGGTGTGGTGAATCGCATCATCACCGACCTGGCCGTGATGGACGTGACGCCGGAAGGCCTGAAGCTGGTGGAAACCGCTCCGGGCGTGAGCCGGGAGGAAGTGCAGGCGAAGACGGGTGCGAAACTGATTTGATCCGCTGTCTGAGCCGCTTGTTTGAGTTGTTGGTTTGGCCGCCTGGTACGGTGGCCAAAGCACAGTAGCCAGTAGGAAAAAGCCCCCGCCGGTTTATGCCGGCGGGGGCTTTTTTTGCCTGGTGAGGGTTTCCGTTCGCCGATCCTGGCTCGCCGAGCCTCAGGACTTCGCCTTGTTGTAGCTCGAGAAGACCGACGCCGCGCCATTGGCTTTCACCAGCAGCACGTCGAACGGGTCCTTGCGTGAACCATATTCCATGCCCGGAGATCCTGCCGGCATTCCCGGCACGGCCAATCCTGCGGCCTGCGGCTTGCTGGCCAGCAGCTTCTTGATGTCGGCTGCCGGCACATGGCCCTCGATACCGTAGCCGGCGATGACGCCGGTGTGGCACGAGCCGAAGCGGTCCGGAATCCCGTACTTGGTGCGATAGACGCCAGTGTCCTCGACATCGTGCGTGGTCACCGTAAAGCCGTTGGCGCGCAGATGCTTGACCCAGTCCTCGCAGCAGCCGCAAGTCGGGCTCTTGTAGACGTCAATGGCCAACAGCTTCGGCGACTGCGCCATGGCCAACACCGGCGCCAGCGTCAGCGAACTGGCGCCAAGGATGCGCAGGAAGTTACGTCGGTCTGCCATTTACTGCACTCCTCGTTCTCTTATTGGGCCACCCAGCCACCGTCCATGTTCCAGATCGCGCCGCGCACCTGACGCGCGGCTTCGCTCGACAGGAACACCGCCAGCGCGCCGAGTTCCTCGGGCGTGACGAACTGGCCGGAAGGCTGCTTCTCGATCACCAGTTCACGCTTGGCTTGCTCGACCGGAATCCCTTCCTTCTGGGCGCGGGCTTCCACCTGCTTCTGTACCAGTGGCGTCAGCACCCAGCCCGGGCAGATGGCGTTGGCCGTGACGCCGGTCTGCGCCGTTTCGAGCGCGGTGACCTTGGTGAAGCCGACGATGCCGTGTTTCGCGGCCACGTAGGCCGACTTTTCCGCCGATGCCACGAGACCGTGGGTCGAGGCGATATTGATGACCCGACCCCAGTTCTTCGCCTTCATCGAGGGCAGGGCCAGGCGGGTGGTGTGGAATGCGGAGGTGAGATTGATGGCGATGATCGCGTCCCAGCGATCGACCGGAAATTCCTCGATCTTTGCCACGAACTGGATGCCTGCGTTGTTGACCAGGATGTCCACACCGCCGAAGTCCTTCTCGGCATAGCGCATCATGTCCTCGATCTCGGCGGCCTTGCTCATGTCGGCGCCGTGGTAGCCCACCTGAATGCCGCTGCCGGATTTGGCGATCTCCGCCTTTGCGCCGTCCACGTCACCGAATCCGTTGACGATGATGTTGGCACCTTGCGCGGCCAGCGCCTGGGCGATGCCGAGTCCGATACCGCTGGTCGATCCAGTGACCAGTGCCGTCTTGCCTTTGAGCATGGATGCCTCCGTTGGGCGAGTCAGGATGTGCTGTGGCATTGTACTCGCTGAGCGTACAATCCTGCTTTGGCCAAAAGCCCGCAATTTGGTTCAACCACCCGGTTCGACCGTCGTACTTTCCGAAGTAGTCATATCGCTTAACCTTTCGCGTCATCATGCCTTTGGCGCGAGATTGCAGGGAGTCCAGATGTCTTCCAGTCCGCGCCTCGGCTTCGTACAGTGCATCAGCGCATCCGGCCTGCATCGCATGGCCTATCACGAGTGGGGAGATCCCGCGAATCAGCGAGTGCTGGTGTGCGTGCACGGCCTGACCCGTACCGGACGTGATTTCGATGCGCTGGCACGTTCGCTGAGCGACGAGTACCGCGTGGTGTGCCCGGACGTGGCGGGCCGTGGCCGCTCCGACTGGCTGGCCGATCCGCGGGGCTACGTGTTGCCGCAATACGTGTCCGATATGGTCACGCTGATCGCGCGACTGAACGTCGAACAGGTGGACTGGTTCGGCACGTCGATGGGCGGGCTGATCGGCATCGGGCTGGCCGGGCTGGCCAAGTCGCCGGTGCGCAAGCTGCTGCTCAACGATGTGGGTCCGCGCATCACCGCGCAATCGATGGAACGGATTGGTGCGTATCTGGGTTTGCCGGTGCGCTTCAAGACGTTCGAGGAAGGGCTGGCCTATCTGCAGACGATTAGCGCCTCATTTGGCCGTCATACTCCCGAGCAGTGGCGCGAGCTGAATGGCGCGATCCTGAAACCGATGCAGGGCGCCGAGGGGCTCGAATGGGGATTGCATTACGACCCGGCGCTGGCCGTGCCGTTCAAGGACGCGACGCCGGAGGCGATGCAGGCTGGTGAGGCCGCGCTGTGGGCGATGTTCGAGGCCATTCAAGGGCCGACGCTGGTGGTGCGCGGCGCGCAGTCCGATCTGCTGATGCGCGAGATCCTGGCCGAGATGGTGGCACGCGGCAAGCAGGTGTCGAGCGTGGAGATTCCCGATGTGGGTCATGCTCCGACGTTTGTCGATCCGGCGCAGATCGCCATCGCCCGTCAATTTTTCCTGGGGTCTTGAGCCCCGATACTGAACGAAAACTGTCATGAGCACCAACACCCTGAAGCGCGCCCACGTGGGCAAGCGCCTGTCCGAATACGCGGTCTACAACGGCGTGGTCTATCTGGCCGGCCAGGTGCCCGAGGTCGACCCCAAGGCCGACCTGCGCGGCCAGACGCGCGAGGTGCTGGGCCATATCGACCGCCTGCTGGCCGAAGCCGGCAGCGACAAGACGCGCATCCTGATGTGCCAGATCTTCCTGACGGACATCACGCGCATTGGCGAGATGAACGAGGTGTGGGACGAGTGGGTGGCGCAAGGCAATACGCCGCCGCGGGCCACCGTCCAGGCGGCGCTGGCCAATCCCGACTACCTGATCGAAGTGGTGGTGACGGCCGCGCTCAACTGATGCGGGGCGGTAAGACATGGTGACATCGACGGAGCTGACGGGTCAGACCGCGGGCGTGCCCGACGCCGGGCTCGTCGAGCGCGCGCTCGCGTATGTGCGCGAGAAGGCCGACGGCGAGAAACCCACGACACTGCCCACCGGCGAGACCGTGCTGTCTCATGCCGAGGGGATGCTGCGTATCCTGGATGGCCTGCGCGTAGACGATGCCGCGCGTGCGGCGGCGTGCCTGTTCCCGATGGTGGCGTTCGTGCCCGGCGTCGAGGCGCACATCGAGGAACGCTTCGGCGAGGACGTGGCGCGGCTGGTGAGGGGCGTGCGGCAACTGTTGCGGATTGGCGCGATCGCCACGCAGGCCGAGACCGCCGAAACGTCGAAGTCGCAGGCGGCGGCGCGGCAGGAGCAAGTTGAGGCGCTGCGCAAGATGCTGCTGGCCTTCGCGCAGGACATCCGCGTGGTGCTGGTGCGGCTGGCTTCGCGTCTGCAGACGTTGCGCTGGCTGGCGCAGACCAAGAGCCAGCCGCTGCCGGGCGTGGCGCGCGAAACGCTCGATATCTACGCGCCGCTGGCGAACCGGCTGGGTATCTGGCAAATGAAGTGGGAGCTCGAGGATCTGGCCTTCCGCTTCGAGCAGCCCGAGACCTACAAGCGCATCGCCAAACTGCTCGACGAAAAGCGCATCGAGCGAGAGGGCTATATCTCGCAGGCGATCGCGCGGCTGCAGTCGGAGCTGGCGGCAGCGGGCATTCGCGCCGAAGTGACCGGGCGACCCAAGCACATCTACAGCATCTGGAAGAAGATGCGGGGCAAGGCGCTCGATTTTGCTGATCTCTACGACGTGCGCGCATTCCGCGTGATTGTCGACGACATCAAGGACTGCTATACGGTGCTCGGTATCGTGCACCATATCTGGCAACCGATTCCGCGCGAGTTCGACGACTACATCTCGCGGCCGAAGGCGAATGGCTACAAATCCCTGCACACGGTGGTGATCGGCGACGATGGCCGAGCGTTCGAGGTGCAGATCCGTACGCACGAGATGCACCACTTCGCCGAGTACGGCGTGGCGGCGCACTGGCGCTACAAGGAAGCGGGTGGCAGGGGCTATAGCGGTCAGTTCACCGCGGACAACAGCTACGACGAGAAAATCGCGTGGCTGCGGCAACTGCTGGCGTGGAAGGATGACGCCGATCACACGGTCACGCACGAGGATTCGCCGTGGGAGCAGCTCAAGCACGCGGCAATCGACGACCACATCTATGTGCTGACGCCGCAGGCGCGCGTGGTGGCGTTGCCTCAGGGCGCCACGCCGGTGGATTTTGCCTACTACCTGCATAGTGACCTCGGCCATCGTTGCCGCGGTGCGCGTGTCGATGGCGCGATGGTGCCGCTCAACACGCCGCTCAAGAACGGGCAGACCGTGGAGATCGTGGCGGTCAAGCAGGGTGGGCCTTCGCGCGACTGGCTGAACCCCGAGCTGGGCTACCTGGCCAGCAGCCGCGCACGTGCCAAGGTGCGGGCATGGTTCAATGCGCTCGACTCTCAGGAGACGATTGCCCAAGGGCGTGCCCTGATCGAAAAGACGTTGCAGCGCGAGGGCAAGACGGCGGTCAATCTCGACGATCTCGCCACCCGACTCAACTTCAAGACACCGGATGATCTGTTCGCGGCGGTGGCGAAGGAAGAGTTCAGCCTGCGCCACGTGGAGCAGGCGCTACGGCATCCGGACGGGGAGGTGCAGCCGCAGTTCAGCGAGGAAGAGGCCGTTACCAAGAAGAGTCGCGCCACCAGCGTGGCGCGCGGCGCCAAGAGTGGCGTGCTCGTGGTGGGCGTCGATTCGCTGATGACGCAAATGTCTCGCTGCTGCAAGCCGGCGCCGCCGGACGATATCGTTGGCTTCGTGACTCGTGGTCGGGGTGTGTCAATCCATCGACGCAACTGCCACACGTTCCAGCAACTGGCGACGCGCGACCCTGAGCGAGTGATTCAGACGGAATGGGGCAAGCGCAGCGATGCCGTGTATCCCGTGGACATCCAGGTGGAGGCGATCGACCGGCAGGGCTTGCTGCGCGATATTTCCGAAGTGCTGTCGCGCGAGAAGATCAACGTCACGGGTGTGAAGACGCTGTCGAGCAAGGGTGTTGCTCGAATGCAGTTCACGGCGGAGGTTGCCGAGGCCACGCAACTCCAGCGTGCGATTTCCCTGATCGAAGAAGTGCAGGGGGTGTTGCACGCGAAACGAAAATAAGGTTATACTTGCAGCTTCGCTAGGCTCGTAGCTCAGCTGGTTAGAGCACCACCTTGACATGGTGGGGGTCGTTGGTTCGAGTCCAATCGAGCCTACCAACGAACATGCAGTAAAAACGTAGCACCCGTCGGCAATCGAAGGCTGGCGCTGGCAGATCCGAACAACCTTCCAAGGAACGGAAACGCATCATGAGCAAGACAACTCGAACTACTACCGCTGGTTAGCGACAGTAGTCGAGGTGCGCCTTCGACCCGTAGTGTGTGATACGGGGAAACACAGAAAAACGCGGCCTTGGCCGCGTTTTTTTTCGTCTGTCGTTTTCCAGCATCCTGTAAGCTGCCTCGTCGCTCGCCGTGAGGCAGCCAGAAAGATTCGTTGCTGGTCGTGTCCGATAGCCGTTCAGGTGATTGGATGGGCCGGCGCCACAAAAGAAGCTATGCTCCGCTCGCCACATCGCCTGAAGGCCGGTGCAGCGGAATCCTCGAGAGGTGCAAGATGATCGTAATCACGCTGCCAGACGGTTCCCGTCGTGAGTATCCCGGCCCCGTCACGGTGGCCGAAGTGGCGCAGAGCATTGGCTCTGGTCTGGCCAAGGCGGCGCTCGCCGGCAAGGTCGATGGCCGCATGGTCGATACGAGCTTCAGGATCGACCAGGATGCATCGCTGTCCATCGTCACGGACAAGGATGCTGATGGCGTCGACGTGATTCGTCACTCGACGGCCCACTTGCTGGCCTACGCTGTCAAGGAGTTGTATCCCGACGCGCAGGTCACGATCGGTCCGGTCATTGACAACGGCTTCTACTACGACTTCTCGTACAAGCGCCCCTTCACGCCGGAAGACCTCGCCGCCATCGAAAAGAAGATGACGGAACTCGCGCGCAAGGACGAGAAGGTGTCGCGCGAGGTGTGGAATCGCGATGAGGCGGTGGCCCTGTTCGAGTCGATGGGCGAGAAGTACAAGGCCGAGATCATTGCGTCGATTCCCGCGGATCAGGAGATCGGCCTCTATCGCGAAGGTAGCTTCGTCGACCTGTGCCGTGGCCCGCACGTACCGTCCACGGGCAAGCTCAAGGTCTTCAAGTTGATGAAGGTGGCCGGTGCCTACTGGCGCGGCGACTCCAACAACGAGATGCTCCAGCGTATCTACGGTACGGCCTGGGCGAAGAAGGAAGACCAGGACGCCTACCTGCACATGCTGGAGGAGGCTGAGAAGCGCGATCACCGTCGCCTGGGCAAGACGCTCGACCTGTTCCATCTGCAGGAAGAGGCGCCTGGCATGGTGTTCTGGCACCCGAAGGGCTGGCAGGTGTGGCAGGCCGTCGAGCAATATATGCGCGGCCGTCTGGGTCAGGCCGGCTACGAGGAAGTGCGCACGCCGCAGGTGATGGATCGTTCGCTCTGGGAGCGTTCCGGCCACTGGGACAACTATAAAGAGAACATGTTCGTCACGGAGTCGGAGAAGCGCGATTACGCGATCAAGCCGATGAACTGCCCGGGCCATGTGCAGATCTTCAACCACGGCCTGCGCTCGTACCGCGACCTGCCGCTGCGCCTTGCCGAGTTCGGTGCGTGCCATCGCAACGAGCCTTCGGGAGCGTTGCACGGACTGATGCGTGTGCGAGGTTTTGTGCAGGATGATGCGCATATCTTCTGCACGGAAGAGCAGATCGTCGAGGAGGCCAAGGCCTTCAACGAACTCGCGTTCTCGATCTATGACGACTTTGGCTTCAAGGATGTCGCGGTGAAGCTGTCGCTGCGCCCGGAAAAGCGCGCGGGCTCGGATGCGGTCTGGGATCACGCCGAGGATGGCCTGCGCCTGGCGCTGCGCGCCTGCGGCGTGGAGTGGGAAGAACTGCCCGGCGAGGGTGCTTTCTACGGCCCAAAGGTCGAGTACCACATCAAGGATGCAATCGGCCGTTCGTGGCAGTGCGGCACGCTGCAGCTCGATCTGGTGCTGCCGGAGCGTCTGGGCGCCGAGTACGTTTCCGAGGACAATTCCCGGAAGCGCCCGGTCATGCTGCACCGCGCGATCCTTGGTTCGTTCGAGCGCTTCCTGGGTATCTTGCTGGAAAACCACGCGGGTGCGCTGCCCGCCTGGCTGGCTCCGGAGCAGGTAGTGGTGATGAATATCGCCGAATCCCAGTCGGAATATGCTGAAAGCGTTGTGCAACTCTTGCAAAAACAAGGGTTTAGGGCCAAGGCGGATTTGCGTAACGAGAAAATTACGTATAAAATTCGCGAGCATTCCCTCCAGAAGATCCCTTACCTGCTGGTAATTGGCGACAAGGAGCGGGATGCCAATCAAGTGGCCGTGCGTGCCCGTGGCAACGTGGATCTGGGTGTTATGCCTGTTTCCGCGTTTGTGGAGCGTCTGCAACAGGACGTTTCCAGCAAAGCCTGAGGGTGTCGAGCACGGCTTGTTTTTTTGTCTTCTTGAGGTAACGGAACATCGCTACAGACAAAGGTCACCGTATCAACCGGGAAATCAGCGCGCCTGAGTTGCGCCTGGTAGGGGTTGATAACGAGCAGCTCGGCATCGTCAAATTCATGGACGCACTGCGCCTGGCCGAGGACAAGGACTTGGATCTCGTGGAGATCGCGCCCAACGCGACTCCGCCCGTGGCCCGCATCATGGACTACGGCAAGTTCAAGTACGAGGAAGCCAAGCGCGCCCACGAGGCCAAGCTCAAGCAGAAAATCATCCAGGTCAAGGAAGTGAAATTCCGTCCTGGCACGGATGATGGCGATTACAACGTCAAGCTGCGCAATTTGCGACGCTTCCTGGAAGAGGGCGACAAGACCAAGATCACGTTGCGCTTCCGTGGCCGTGAAATGGCCCACCAGGAAATCGGCGCGCGCGTGCTCGAGCGTCTGAAGGCTGACCTGGAGGAACTGGGTCAGGTCGAGCAGATGCCGAAGATGGAAGGTCGCCAGATGGTGATGGTGCTGGCCCCCAAGAAGAAGAAGTAATTCTTGCGCGGGCGGCGGCTGGGGTGCCATGTGCATCCCAGCGTCGTCCTGTGCGGAAACTGTGCGCGGCGCTTCGTGCGCTGCGTACAAAAACAAGTGGATACGGGTTTTGCAAGTGATGGCGTCAGCCGTCCACCTGTATGCATGTCATAGAGCTGGAGTTTTTCATGCCTAAGATGAAGACCAAGAAAAGCGCCTCCAAGCGCTTTACTGCGCGTCCGAACGGTTCGTTCAAGCGCGGCCAGGCCTTCAAGCGTCACATCCTGACCAAGAAGACCACCAAGAACAAGCGTCAACTGCGCGGCACCCAGGACGTCCATGAGACGAACCTGAAGTCCGTTCGCGCAATGATGCCTTACGCATAACCTCAAACGATAACGAAAGGAGTTTTATATGCCTCGAGTCAAGCGTGGGGTTACTGCACGGGCCCGTCACAAGAAAGTCATCGACGCTGCCAAGGGTTACCGCGGCCGTCGTAATAATGTCTATCGTATCGCCAAGCAGGCGGTCATGCGTGCTGGCCAGTACGCCTACCGCGATCGTCGCAACAAGAAGCGCGTGTTCCGCGCTCTCTGGATTGCACGTATCAACGCTGCTACGCGTGAGCATGGCATGACCTACAGCGTGTTCATGAACGGCCTGAAGAAGGCTTCGATTGAACTGGACCGCAAGGTGCTGTCGGACATGGCTATCCACGACAAGCCTGCCTTTGCCGCCATCGTCAACCAGGTGAAAGCCACCGTTGCCTGATGCCGGCTGCGGAAGCGCCTAGACCGCGCTTCCGGGCAAGCACCGACCGCAAGGTCTGCTGAAACGGGGCTCCTCACCGAGCCCCGTTTTTATTTCGAATGTCGTGTCGATCGGAGCGATCCGAGACGGCATTCGAAATAGATGCGCCGCACGCGCATTGCCGCGTGCAGTGTCAACCTTTCCACGTATTTGTCTACGTATTGCTGCCATGTCCCTGGATCTGGATCAAGTCGTCGCCGACGCCCAGGCTGCTTTCGCCGCCGCCAACGACAACGCCACGCTGGAAAACGAAAAGGCCCGCTTCCTGGGTAAGACCGGTGCGCTGACCGAGCTGCTCAAGGGCCTCGGCAAGCTGGACCCGGAAACACGCAAGACCGAAGGTGCGCGTATCAACCAGGTCAAGCAGCAGGTGGAAGCCGCGCTGCAGGCCCGCCGCCAAGCGCTGGCCGATGCGCTGATGAACGCGCGTCTGGCCGCGGAAGCCATCGACGTGACGCTGCCCGGCCGCTCTGTTGCGCGTGGCAGCGTGCATCCGGTGATGCGTACCTGGGAGCGTGTCGAGCAGATCTTCGGCTCGATCGGTTTCGACGTGGCCGACGGCCCTGAAATCGAAACCGACTGGATGAACTTCACCGCGCTGAACAACCCGGACAACCATCCGGCGCGTTCGATGCAGGATACGTTCTATGTGGACGGCCGCGACAGCGACGACAAGCTCCTGCTGCTGCGTACCCACACCAGCCCGATGCAGGTGCGTTACGCGCGCATGCACGTTGAGAAGTACGCCGGTCGCGCCATGCCGCCGATCAAGGTGATCTGCCCGGGCCGCACGTACCGCGTGGACAGCGATGCCACGCACTCGCCGATGTTCAATCAGGTGGAAGGTCTGTGGATTGGCGACAACGTGAGCTTTGCCGACCTGAAGGGCGTCTACACCGATTTCCTGCGCAAGTTCTTCGAGCGCGACGATATCCAGGTGCGCTTCCGTCCGTCGTACTTCCCGTTCACCGAGCCGTCGGCTGAAATCGACATGGCGTTCGGCAACGGCAAGTGGCTGGAAATCTCCGGCTCGGGCCAGGTGCACCCCAACGTGCTGCGCAATATGGGCCTCGATCCCGAGCGCTACATCGGCTTTGCGTTCGGCTCCGGCCTCGAGCGCCTGACGATGCTGCGCTATGGCATCAATGACCTGCGACTGTTCTTCGAAGGCGATGTGCGCTTCCTGCGCCAGTTCGCCTGATATGGCGTACCGCCCGAAGCAATAACGCAGCTCCAACGTCCCAGACAACTCAGAATACCTACCGGATCAGAAGCGCCATGCAATTCTCGGAATCCTGGCTTCGCACGTTCGCCAACCCTGAAAAGATCTCCACCGACGCGCTGTCGCACAGCCTGACCATGGCCGGGCTCGAAGTGGAAGAAGTGGGCCCCGTTGCGCCGCCGTTCACGAAGATCGTGGTGGCCCGCGTGCTGGCCACTGAACGCCATCCCAACGCCGACCGCCTGAACGTGTGCCAGGTGGATGCCGGCACCGGCGAAACGCTGCAGATCGTTTGCGGCGCGCCTAACGTCAAGCCCGGCATCGTCGTGCCGTGCGCGCTGGTCGGCGCCGTGCTGCCGCCGGGTGAAGAGGGCGGCAAGCCGTTCGAGATCAAGGTCGGCAAGCTGCGCGGCGTGGATAGCTTCGGCATGTTGTGCTCCGCACGCGAACTGAAGCTGTCCGAAGATCACGGTGGTCTGCTGGTCCTGCCGGACGACGCGCCGGTGGGTCAGGACATTCGCCAGTACCTTGATCTCGATGATCAGGTCTTCACGATCAAGCTGACGCCGAACAAGGCCGACTGCCTGTCGATCCATGGTGTTGCGCGCGAAGTGTCGGCGCTGACCGGCGCCGCGCTGACGCTGCCGGACATGTCGCCAGTAGCCGTGACGATCCAGGACAAGCTGCAGGTCAAGATCTCCTCGCCGGACCTGTGCGGCCGTTTCTCGGGCCGGGTCATCCGTGGCGTAAACGCACGCGCGGCCACGCCAGCATGGATGGTGCAGCGTCTGGAGCGCTCGGGGCAGCGCAGTATCTCGGCGCTGGTCGACATCTCGAACTACGTGATGCTCGAGCTAGGCCGTCCGTCGCATGTGTTCGATCTGGACAAGATCCACGGCGGCCTGGATGTGCGCTGGGGCCGCAAGGGCGAACAGCTCAAGCTGCTCAACGGCAATACCGTCGAGGTGGACGAGCAGGTGGGCGTGATTGCCGACGACAAGGAGATCGAGAGCCTGGCCGGCATCATGGGCGGCGACAGCACTGCCGTTTCGCTCGACACGACCAATATCTACCTGGAAGCCGCGTTCTGGTGGCCCAATGCCATCCAGGGCCGCGCGCGCCGCTACAACTTCTCGACCGATGCCGCGCATCGTTTCGAGCGTGGCGTGGACTACGCCACCACGGTCGAGCATATCGAACGCATCACCGCGCTGATTCTCGACATCTGCGGTGGTCAGGCCGGCCCGGTGGACGACCAGACCGTCAATGTGCCGCAGCGCCAGCCCGTGAAGCTGCGCGTGGCGCGTGCCGAACGCGTGCTGGGTATCGAACTGTCGTCGGCGGAGATTGCTGACGTCTTCCAGCGCCTGAACCTGTCGTTCACGCGCTCGCAAGGCGACGAAGGCGAAGTGTTCGAAGTCACGCCGCCGAGCTATCGCTTCGACATCGAGATCGAGGAAGACCTGATCGAGGAAGTCGCGCGTATCTATGGTTTCGAGCGTATCCCGGCCCGCCCGCCTGTGGCCGAAAGCGAAATGCGTCCGACCAACGAAGGCCGCCGCTCGCAACACGTGGTGCGCCACGCGCTGGCCGCGCGCGACTTCAACGAGGTGATCAATTTCGCCTTCGTGGAAGAGCAGTGGGAGCAGGACTTCGCGGACAACAACAACCCGATCCGGCTGCTGAATCCGATTGCGAGCCAACTGGCCGTGATGCGCTCCACGATGATCGGTGGTTTGCTCGACAAGGTTCGCTACAACCTTAACCGCAAGGCCTCGCGCGTGCGGCTGTTCGAGGTGGGCCGCGTGTTCCACCGCGATCCGAAGGTAGCCGACGGCGGCCTGACCGTTGCCGGCTACCATCAGCCGATGATGGCCGCCGGTATCGCCTACGGCCCGGCATTCGAGGAGCAGTGGGGCGTGGCCACGCGTCCGATCGATTTCTTCGACATCAAGGGCGATGTGGAAGCGCTGTTCCACCCGCGCGTGCCGCGCTTCGAGCCGGTGGCGCATCCCGCGCTGCACCCGGGTCGCGCCGCGCGCGTGATCGTCGACGGCAAGGCTGTCGGCGTGGTAGGTGAACTCCATCCTCGCTGGCTGCAGAAGTACGAGCTGACGCAGGCGCCGGTGCTGTTCGAACTCGAACTCGACGCGCTGCGCAATGTAGGTCTGCCGGTGTACACGGAGATCTCGAAGTTCCCGGCCGCAGTGCGCGATCTGGCTGTGGTCGTGAAGCAGTCGCTGCGTGCGCAAGACATGCTGGACGCCATGCGTGCGGCGCTGGACAAGGGCGGCTTCGGCCATTTCGTCCAGAGCCTTGTACTGTTCGACGAGTTCCGGCCGAAGGCCGCGTCGACGGCCATTGGCGCTGACGAGAAAAGCCTTGCGTTCCGCGTAACGTTGCAAGATACTGGGTCGACCCTCCAGGACGAGACAGTCGACAGTGCGGTGCGCTGCATGATCGACGCGCTGACGGCAGGCTTCGAAGCCCGCCTGCGCGCTTAAGCGAATCAGGCAGTCCACCTTCAATTGGAGCGCCCGGGCACAGCCCCCGGGCGGATCGCGGCAGATTTTACAGAGCGATCTAGGATGAACGATCGAGACACGATTTCCATGAATGCTGCAGACCTGGGCGATGCAAGCGACCGGCACGCTGCCTCCCTCGACGATGCATCGCCGGAAGCCCGTGCCGCCGAGGTGCCAACCCTGACCAAAGCCGAACTTGCAGAGATGCTGTTCGATCAGGTTGGCCTGAACAAGCGCGAATCGAAAGACATGGTCGAAGCGTTCTTCGACGTGATTCGAGAAGCGTTGGAGCGCGGTGACAGCGTCAAGCTGTCAGGCTTCGGCAACTTCCAGTTGCGCGACAAGGCGCAACGTCCCGGCCGCAACCCCAAGACGGGAGAGATCATCCCGATCACGGCGCGCCGTGTGGTGACGTTCCACGCCAGCCAAAAGCTCAAGGCACAGGTGGAGGAGCGCGCAGGTCTGGAGGCCTGACGCGCGAGGGCACATGCCGCACGGGCAGTATCGTCGCGGCAGCCACACATCTGTAACGACGCGCAACCGGGTGATTGCCCGCGGCGATTGCAGTCTGTATCCTGCAATGCCGCGCGCAGTTCGCGTCCAACCGAGCCAACCGGCTCTGGTCCACGGCCTGACATCAGACTACCCAACGCATGACGGAAAAATCCAGCGAGCGCGTCGCGCTGCCGCCGATTCCCGCAAAACGCTACTTCACCATCGGTGAGGTCAGCGAGCTCTGCGCCGTCAAGCCGCATGTGCTGCGCTACTGGGAACAAGAATTCACCCAGCTCAAGCCCGTGAAGCGACGCGGCAATCGCCGTTACTACCAGCATCACGAAGTCCTGCTGATTCGCCGGATTCGCGATCTGCTGTACGAGCAAGGTTTCACGATCAACGGCGCGCGCAACCGGCTCGACGAAGGGCGCCATCACGGCGCTGGCGTCGCGGTGGGCGCCGAGCCCAGTGAGGTTCAGGTTGCCGTCGAGGAGGCACCAGTGCTTTCTGTCGACCTGAATTCGCTGCGCAACGACCTGGTCGAAGTGCAGCACCTGCTGGCGCAATTGAAAGAGATCGCACGGCACCAATAAATTGGCTTTGAACTACTAGCCATCGTCGAATTGACGGTGATATACTCTCGCTTCTTCGGGGCGTAGCGCAGCCTGGTAGCGTACCTGCATGGGGTGCAGGTGGTCGGAGGTTCAAATCCTCTCGCCCCGACCAGAAAATAAAAGGCCTGACAGGTTTCCTGTCAGGCCTTTTGTCTTTTGGTCCCGCCGGTCGCACAAATGGCAGGTTTGGAATCTGAGGCTCCGTAGCCGGCACTCGCGTTGTGAGTTCGAGCGGCAAGAATGCGGGTAGGAACTCCTCTTTCCTTTTGTAGCGCTGTCCGAAATAAAGCACAGCACGTTGCAATCCTTCCTTACATTTCGGACATAGGTTCTGACCCGGTCATCGACTAGCCTTTCCCCATTGCATCGACACGGCAGCTTGCGCTGCCGGAGTAGGAACGGATGAACTGGCGAGACATATTTCTGATTGGTTTTGGATGGGTGGGGGCCTGCCTGGCTGCGGGCTGGTTTCTGACGATGGCGGTCAAGGTGCTGGGTTGACCCTGGCGCCATCTCTCACCGATCGCTTCAACCTCCCTTCGATACCAGCACCGCATCATTCCGATACACGTCCGGGAACATCGTTTTCAGATTACCGATCTTCGGCAGGTCATTGATGACGATATACGGATAGCTCGGATTCTTGACGAGAAAATCCTGGTGATAGTTCTCGGCCGGAAAGAACCCCTTGTAATCCTCGACGCGCGTGACGATCGGCGCGCGGTACGCTTTCGACGTGTCGAGCTGGGCGATATACGCCTCGGCAATCGAGCGTTGCACAGGCGAGCGCGGGAAGATCGCCGAGCGGTACTGCGTGCCGTGATCGGGCCCCTGATAGTTCAGTTGCGTGGGATTGTGCGCGACCGAGAAGAAGATCTGCAGCAGCTTGCCGTAGCTGATCTGGCTGGGGTCGTAGCGGATTTCGACCGACTCCGCGTGTCCGGTCGTGCCGCTGCCCACCATCTCGTATTGCGCGTTGCTGGCCGAGCCGCCGGAGTAACCGGACGTTACCCGTGTAACGCCGCGGACATGTTGGAACACGCCTTGCACGCCCCAGAAACATCCACCGGCGAACACGGCGGTCTCGGTATGGCTCGTGCCGGCTCTTTCGTCGACGGCCGGCGCGGGGATCTTCACGGCGGCCTCGGCCGAGATCGCGGGTAGTTCCCACATTGCGGCCGCCACCATCAGCATGGCCAAGCTTGCGAGCTTCAGCGTGGTGGGGCGGGTCCAGCGTTGCAGTGTCGTCATGGCATCCATGGTCAGACTCCTTGAAAGTAGCGTAGATCAGCCGAAGGTGAACGCATAGGCCTGCACGCCGGGATCGAGGAATTCGATGGCGAACGTGCGATCGGTGACGTCGCCTTGCTGGCGTACGAGTTGATACAGGCGCTGTCCGGTGACGGTCCCGCTGCCATCCGCGGCGACATCGGTGCCGTGCGATGCGCCTGGCGCCTTGCCGTCGATCGTCACGCGGAAGCGCACTGGCTTGCCGTCCGGGGCTGGGCCGAGCACCAGGTGCAGGTCGCGGGCGTGGAAGCGATAAACGATCTTCCCGCTGGCCTGTTCCAGCGTTGCCTGTTCCTCGCCAACCTTCCAGTTGCCCGCCAGGCCCCACTCATTGAGCGTGGGGCGGGCCGGCGCGGCGTATTCCTTGGATTGATCCGGCCGGGCGCCACCCGGAGACGCGAAGTTCTCGGCACGGGCGTAGCCCACATAGGTCTCCTGCGAACGCAGCGCGCTGGCATCGGCGGGCATCTCCACGCCGTGCATGGCGTTGTCCGCGGTCATTGCCACCTTCGTCACGTCCGCGTGGCCCGCTTCAGCCAGCAGTTGCCGGATCACGGCTTCCGATTTCTCGTATTCGCCTTCGCCGAAATGATGGAAGCGCACGCGCCCCTGGGCGTCGATGAAGTAATGCGCCGGCCAGTAGTTGTTGTTGAACGCGCGCCAGATCGCGTAGTTGTTGTCGATGGCCACCGGGTAGGTCACGCCGAGATCCTTCGTGGCCTTGCGGACGTTGTCGATATTGCGTTCGAACGCGAACTCGGGGGCATGGACGCCGATGACGACCAGGCCCTGATCCCGGTATTTCTCCGCCCAGGCCTTTACGTAGGGCAGCGTGCGCAGGCAGTTGATGCACGAGTACGTCCAGAAATCGACCAGCACGACCTTGCCGCGTAGCGCTTCCGCAGTCAGCGGCGGCGAGTTGAGCCATTCCACCGCGCCATTGAGGCCGGGGAACTGGCCTTCCACTGGCAGTGTGGCGGGACGGTCGACGGCTCGCATCATCATGGCTCCGCCTTCTGCTGGCACGCTGGTGGCGGCCATCATCGCGCCGCCGCTACGGTCCTTGTGTCCCAGTGCGTCGACCAGGCGCTGCTCCAGGCCGCCGGTGGCCACGGTCGAGACGCGTGTCAGGATGCCTGTGTCGAGTCCAAGCGCGATTGCCGCGACGCCGGCCAGCATCGCCACGCCGATCCCGCGACGAACCCATTCGCCAGCGTCGAGCGAACGCTTCATCGCTGCGAATACGCGTCCGCCGATCAACAGGGCCACCGCCAGCGATGTGGCAGCGCCTGCGGCGTAGGCCAGCAGCAGCAGCGTGGTGCCCAGGCTTGCGCCCTGAAGGGCGGCGCCGGTCAGCACGAGACCGAGGATCGGGCCCGCGCATGGCGCCCACAGCAGGCCGGTGGCAATGCCGAGCAGGAATGACGATGCGGGGCTGGCGGGTTTGCCGTCGGCCTGCGCGAAGTTCGACAGCCGGCTGCCCGCATTCACCAGCGGCCGCATCAGGCGTTCGGCAAGCCGGGGCAGCAGCAGCGTCAGTCCGAACACGGCCAGTAGGGCGATGGCGAGCCAGCGGCCATACTGGTTGGCTTGAGCGACCCAGCCGCCACCGACCGCGGCGAGCGTGGCCACGCCGGCGAAGGTGAGGCCCATGCCGGCCAGCAGAGGCAGGCCGCTGCGCACGAATGGTTGATCGGCGCGCGCGAACACGAACGGCAATACGGGCAGGATGCAGGGGCTCAGGATCGTGAGCGCGCCGCCCAGGTAGGAGAGGATCAGTAGCAGCATGGCAATTGGTCCGTGATGGGTCCGCGATGGGTCCGCGATGGGTCCGCGATGGGCCTGGTCAGGCGGATACGGGGCGGAACGTCATGGCTACGCCATTCATGCAGTAGCGCAGTCCCGTAGGCTTGGGGCCGTCGTCGAACACGTGGCCAAGGTGGCCGCCGCAACGGCGGCAATGCACTGCCGTGCGCGCCATGCCGAACGTGCGGTCCTCGGTGGTGCCCACCGCGTTGGCCAGCGGCGCCCAGAAGCTCGGCCAGCCAGTGCCGCTGTCGAACTTGGTCGACGACGAGAACAGGTCGAGCTGGCAGCCCGCGCACGAGAAAACGCCCTTGCGATGCTCATCATTGAGCGGGCTGCTGAACGGGCGCTCGGTGCCTTCGTGGCGCAGTACCGTGTACTGGGCCGGCGTCAGCTTCTGGCGCCACGCCTCGTCGCTCAATGTGACTTCGAAGGATTGGGCGCCGGCTCCGGCGGCGTTGGCATTGCCGGTGGCCAGCAGCCGCCAGCCGCCGACGACGGCAAGCGTAGCGGTCAGCGAGCCGCCCGAAAGCAGAAAGCGTCTGGTGATGCGCATGGTGGTCTCCGTGTTCGGGATGGGTTGAACGCATGGTAGGCAACCATCCATGGCGGAGTCCTCGCCAAACCTTAAACAATTCGTGATAACTGGACTGGCGGATTTCTGCACAATAGAGCCAGTTCAGAGCCGAGGGCCAAGCCGCCACACCATGGAACACGCCAAACGCATCCTGCTGGTCGAAGACGATGTCGGTATCGCCAACGTGCTGGCCATGCACCTGCGCGACGAGCGCTACGAGGTCGTGCATAGCGCTGATGGCGCCGAGGGGCTGCGCCTGCTGGAGCAGGGCGGTTGGGATGCGCTGGTGCTGGACCTGATGCTGCCCGGCGTGGATGGTCTCGAGATCTGCCGCCGGGCCCGGGCGATGACGCGCTACACGCCGATCATCATCACCAGCGCGCGCTCCAGCGAGGTGCATCGCATCCTGGGGCTCGAACTCGGTGCCGACGACTATCTGGCCAAGCCGTTCTCGGTGCTGGAACTGGTGGCGCGCGTCAAGGCGCTGCTGCGCCGGGTGGAGGCAATGGCGCGTGACGTACGGGCCGATGCCGGAAGTCTGGAGCTGGCCGGACTGGCCATTGATCCTCTCGCGCGGGAGGCCGCTGTCGACGGCAAGCGTCTCGACCTGACCCCACGCGAGTTCGACCTGCTGTACTACTTCGCGCGCCATCCGGACAAGGTGTTCTCACGCATGGATTTGCTCAACGCGGTGTGGGGCTACCAGCACGAGGGTTACGAGCACACGGTGAACACGCATATCAACCGGCTGCGCACCAAGATCGAGGTCGATCCGGCGCAGCCGAAGCGCATCCTGACGGTGTGGCGGCGCGGCTATCGGTTCGTGGCCGATCCGCAAGCCGACGCCACGCAGGACGAAGGGGAAGCATCGTGAACCTGTCCCTGACACAACGGCTGTCCGCCGTTTTCGCCGCGTTGTTGCTCGCCTGCTGCGGGGCCTCCGCCTGGCTGCAGGTGCGGGCCAACGCGATGCATGAGAAAGAGGTGGTCCAGGACATATCGCGCGGGCTCGCTGCATACATCGCGCGCAATGCGCTGCTGGAGGATCAGAGCGCCATCGCGCCGCAGGCATTGCGCCAGCTCTTCGGGCAGTTGATGGTCGTGAATCCGAGCGTTGAGGTTTATCTACTCGACGATCAGGGACGCATTCGCGGGCACGATGCGCCGGCGGGGCACCTGGTGCGCGATCACGTGAACCTGGCGCCGGTAAAGAAGCTGATCGACGGTGGGGCGCTGCCGATCTTTGGCGACGACCCGCGCAGCGACAGCGGGCGGAAGGTGTTCAGCGCGGCGCCGTTGCGGCAGGGCGGCTATATCTACGTGGTGCTGCAGGGCGAGGCGCATGACAAGCTGGCCGCGCTGGCATCGCGCGACGCGGTCATGCGGACCACGCTCTGGTCGATGGCGTTGGTGGCCGCGCTCGGGCTGGTGGCGGGTCTGGTGGCTTTCGGCCTGATCACGCGCCCGCTGCGACGCCTGACGATCGAGATCCGGCAGTTTGATTCGGGCGATGCCGGCGATTTGCGGGGATCAGGCATCCCGGGTGCAGGAGCTGCCGACCGGATACAAGAACCGATGCAGCGCGACGAGATCGCCGCGCTACGCACGGCGTTCCGTCAGATGGCCGACCGGATCGAGACGCAATGGCGCGCGCTCAAGCAGCAGGATCAGGAGCGGCGCGAGATGGTGGCCAATATCTCGCACGACCTGCGCACACCGCTGACGTCGCTGCACGGGTATCTGGAAACGCTCTCGCTCAAGGCGGACAAGCTCAGTGCCGAGGAACGCCAGCGCTACCTTGCCATCGCGCTGGCGCAGAGCGCCAAGGTGGGCGGGCTGGCGCAGTCGCTGTTCGAACTGGCGCGGCTCGAACACGGCATGGTCCAGGCGATGCCCGAGACATTCTCGATCGTCGACCTGACACAGGACGTGCTCGAAAAATTCGCCCTGCCGGCCGAGGCCAAGCATCTGCAATTGCGCGCCGGCGTGCCGCCTGTGCTGCCTGCCGTCGCCGCCGACCTCGGCATGATCGAGCGCGTGCTGACGAACCTGCTCGACAACGCGATTCGCCATACACCGGCGGGCGGCACTGTCGAAGTCGACCTGACCAGCCAGAATGGCAGCGTGGCGGTGACGGTCAGCGATACGGGGCCGGGGATTCCGCCGGCCTTGCGCGAGTCGTTGTTCCAGCGGCCGTTTCCGTCGGGCGGCGCGCACCGGGGCGGCGGGCTCGGCCTGCTGATCGTGCAGCGAATGCTCCAGTTGAACGGCAGTCAGGCGCGGCTGGTGGAAGGGCAGGTGGGCACTACGCTCCGGTTTGTCCTGCCTGTCGCGGGGCGCGAGAGTCGACCGGCGGCAATAGCCGACGCTGCAGCCACGCGATAAACACATCGGCATCGGCCGGCACGTCGCGGGTGGCCGGGACCGCCATCAGACCGCCGCCAAATGCGGTGAATCCATAGGGCGCCACGAGGGTGCCTGCCGCCAGTTCCGCCTGGATCAGTCGTTGCTCGATCAGCGCCACGCCCAGCCCCGACAGGGCGGCCTGGATGCACAGATGCGTGTGCGGAAACGTCAGCCCGGCGCCGGGTGCGATGTGGTGACCAGTCAGCGCTTCCCACTGGTCCCACGCGCTCGATGTGAAATCGTGCGTGATGCGCGCGCCGGTGGCCACTTCCGGCGCATAGGCGGGTGCGCAGACCGGGCCGAAGGCGACCGGCGCCAGCTGGATCGCGCGTTGTCGTTCGGCGGCGGGGTATGACGACAGGTCCCAGGCAATCACCACATCTGCGCCTTCGGTGCGGATCTCGCGCGCCGATGTCATCGAGAGCCGAATACGGATATCGGGTCGCAGCCGATAGAAGTCGACCAGTTCGGGTACCAGCCAGCGCATCGCGAAGGTTGCGCTACATGCCACGTGCAGCGTAGGCCCGCGCGCCTGATCGAGCAGACGACCGTAACCTTGTTCGAGCTGGTCCAGCGCCGTGCGTACCACCTCATAGAGCGCCTGGCCGTGCTCGTTCAGGCGCAGACCGGTCCCCTCGCGCTCGAATAGCTCCACGCCCGCGTGCTCCTGCAATTGGCGCAACTGCCGACTGACTGCGCCGTGCGTGCGAAATAGCTCTTCGGCGGCGCGGGTCACGGAGCCCGTACGGGCCGTGGCCTCGAACGCGCGCAAGGTTGACATTGGGGGCAGGGTTCGCACCGTATGCTCCTGCTGTGTGAGAAAAACTGACGAATTGAGGAAAATAACGCGATATTCAGCTTGGTGAAAGCCTTTTAGGATCGACACATCTTCATTTTTCTCACAAAAGGAGTGCGCGAATGAGCCAGGTGGCTGAGATCCGGGGACTGGAAGTGCTCGATAGTCGGGGTAATCCGACGGTGGAGGTGGAGGTCGTGCTCGACGACGGCGCGGTCGGCCGAGCCATTGTGCCGTCGGGGGCATCGACCGGCGCGCGCGAGGCTGTGGAGTTGCGCGATGCCGATCGGCGACGCTATCTGGGGCGTGGCGTGTCGCGGGCGGTTCAGGCCGTCAACACCGAGTTGCGTGAGGCACTACTCGGGCGCGATGCCGGTGACCAACCCGAGATCGACACGATCATGATCGACCTCGACGGCACCCCGGATAAGCGTCGGCTCGGCGCCAACGCGTTGCTCGGCGTGTCCCTGGCCGTGGCTCACGCGGCTGCGGTGTCGAACGGTCTGCCGCTGTTCGCCTATCTTGGCGGAGAGCGTGCTTCGTTGCTGCCCGTGCCGCTGATCAACGTGATCAATGGCGGAGCCCATGCCGACAATGCGCTCGATTTTCAGGAATTCATGATCGTGCCTGCCGGGGCACCAACCTTTACTGAGGCGGTACGTGCCGGCTCGGAAGTTTTCCATACGCTACGCGGCATGCTGAAGGCTGCCGGCTACACCACCAACGTGGGCGATGAGGGTGGCTTCGCGCCCGAATTTCACGCTGCCGAGGAGGCGTTGGACATTCTGGTCGCAGCCATCGCCAAGGCAGGCTATCGCCCCGGCGACGACGTAGCGCTGGCCATCGACCCCGCCGCCAGCGAGCTATATGTCAACGGCAGCTATGTCTATCAGGGCGAGGGCGTCGAGCGCTCGCGCGAGGAGCAGGTGGCCTATCTGGTACGCCTTGCGGACCGCTATCCGATTGTTTCGATCGAGGATGGGATGGCGGAAGACGATGCGATGGGCTGGCAATTGCTGACGCGGAAGCTCGGCAAGCGGTGCCAGCTTGTTGGCGACGACGTGTTCTGCACGCATCCGACCTTGCTGAGGCAGGGGGTGGAGCAGGGCGTGGCCAACGCCATTCTGGTCAAGGCCAACCAGATTGGTACGCTGAGCGAGATGCGCGAGACGGTTCGCGTGGCCCATGGTTACGGGTATTCGGCCGTGATGTCGCATCGCTCGGGTGAAACCGAGGATGTGACGATCGCCGACCTTGCCGTGGCGCTGCAATGCGGGCAGATCAAGACGGGGTCGATGTCGCGCGCGGATCGCACCGCCAAGTACAACCGCCTGCTGCGGATCGAGCGCGAGCTTGGGTCGCGTGCCGAGTACGCGGGCGCGTTGCTGCGGCGCCGCTAGAGCACTAGAGCACTAGAGCACTAGAGCACTAGAGCAGCGCGAAGCGTGCGGCCTGTGGCCCGATCACGGCGGGACGGCTGACCGGGTAGCGATGGTGGTCGCCGCCATCGCTGAACGACAGGTAGTCCGGCGTCCAGCGCAGCGCGTGCAGATGCCGGATCTCAACGCCATCGACGAGAATTGCGCCGCTCTGCACCGTGACGCTCGCGCAAGGCAGGCGCAGCATCTCGGCATCGTCGCCGAAGTAGTGGGCTTCCAGCAGGATCGAGGCAGGCTGATAGGCGGGCATGGCAGGGCGGCGGAGAGGTGATGGTTCGGGGATGTTTCGGAGACGTTTCGGAGATTTCCGATACTGTATGAATGTACAGTATATCCACCTTGTCCGCCCATTGCACGTGCCGGATTCTGATTTTCATGGCGGACCGCGTGCGCGACGCGGGGCTGGCTTCGACGTTGCATTGGTGTAACCTGAAACGCAACGAAGCTCCGGACATCCGTCCGCAGACGGAGGTGCCGATGTTGCAGCGCGATGCGCAGTTCACGAGCAGGATCTGCTGGTTCGCGGCGGGACTTCTGGCTGGCGCGCTGGCTGCCAGCCTGTGCGCCGCGCTAGGGATGCGCCGCGCGCGGCAGGTTGCCGATGACGATGACGCAGCCACGGCGCAGGACCCCCGCGCGATGGCGCGGGCGTCCATCTCGCCGGATAGCGGCTCAGACATGTTCGAATACCGCGGGTTTGTCGTGCACCTGTTCTGGCAGGCGCTGGGCAGGGAGCGATACAAGGCGTGGTGCGATATCTGGGAAGCCGGCGCGGTGGTACAGGAGGCGGGAGGGCCGCCTGCCACGTACCCCACGGCCGCCGAAGCTCGCATGGCGGCAGGCGCATGGGCGAGGCACTGGGTCCAGAACAACGGCTAGGCCGCCGCCGCTGGCGGGGCCGCATGTTACGATTCGCCGCAATTTCCGGAGTCGACAATGTTTTTTTGCCACAACCAGTCTTGCGGTGCGCGCTGGGCGCCCGACGAGGTGGAGATCCACAACGAGGGGCAGGGCCCGCTTTTTCGCTGCCCGCTCTGCGGCGCGCGTAACCACCTGAAGGCCAATCAAGGGCGCGATGGCGCCGTCACCTACAAGCAGATTCCGCGCGAGCATGTCGCGAAGACGCCTCCCAGCGCCGAGGCGAAGCGCGCCACGCAGCCGCGCCGCCGAAGCTGACTTCCCCTCCTAAGGGGGAGCGTGGCGGTTGCGGCTCAAGCCAGCGTGCACGGGGCCGTTAAGACAGCCATGGAAATCAGCGACCTATCCCACGATTCCGCTTCTAACGCCGAGGTCATCGGCTGGGCGGCCGCATCGCCGCAAGTCATCGCGCGTGTGCTCAATACCGCGCTCGCGGCGCAGGACCTGTCGGGCTTTGCAGCTCTGCTGTCCGACATTGCGCGCGATCGCGGGCTCAAGGGTGCGCGCGGCACGCACCAGTCGATCTACGACATGCCCTACGCCAGCCTGCTGCCACGGCAGAAGCATCTGCTGGCGGACGCGTTCGACCTGTTCCTGCGACTCGGCCTGGAGTTTCGCGCGCGGGGCGGCGAACCGGATGACCTTTCCGATGACGACGACCTGGCGCCGCTGCGCGACATGGACGATGACGACGTCATCGATGACGAGGACCGTCACGCCTGAACCCACTGGTGGCAGCCGGATTCAGGCGCGTTCGAGCAAGCCAATCTCCCTGACCGCGACGGACAGCATCGACAAGGCCGCCACGCCTGAAACGCCCGAGGCGCGTTGGTCGGCCAGCATCTGGGCATAGCGGTCCAGCGCCGCCTGACGGGTGCCGCGCCAGCCCTCGATGAGCGCCTGCGGGTCGTCCGTGTCGCGCGACTGGCCTAGCACGCTCGTCGTCAACGCACGCTTGAGCCGGCCCAGGTCGTCGAGCGTGGTCGTGCGTGCCAGCAGATCCCAGTGCGTCTCCGCGGGCAGAGACAACGCGCGCTCGCGCAGCCATCCGAAGTTGAGTTCGGTGTCCAGGGCGAAGTAGACCCCCGCCACGGCGCCAAGGCTGCGGCCACATGTTCCAGAGACTTCCGCGATGTCGAGCGCTGCCGCCGCGATATCGCTGGCCGCCACACGTAGCGCCAGATCTTCGTCGACGCCGGCCTCGGTCAGGGCCATGGCGCGTTCGGCCATGGCCTGCGATGGCTCGGGCGGCAGCAGCGTCGGCAATTGCGGCGTGAGCCAATGCGCCGCATCGACGAACCTGGTCGCGCCTGGCTCCACCGTACCGCCCGCGCGCAGATAGCGGATGAACCAGAGCGTGGCGCGTTCGAGCAGCCGCGCCAGATCGCCGAACATGCGCGCCTGCACAGCGTCCTCGACGCGATTGTCGAGCGCGTCGATCCGTTCCCAGAGCCCGGTAAGCCCGAACACATCGCGGGCCAGCAGACAGGCGCGCACGATGTCCGCGGGCCGCGCGTCGGTTTCCTCCATCTGGTGATGGACGAACGTGGCGCCGACGCGGTTCACCAGCATGTTGGTCAGGTGCGTGGCCAGGATCTCGCGCCGCAGCGGATGGCGCTGCATGGCTTCCGCGTAGCGCTGGCGTAGCGGCTGCGGGAAGTAGTCGGCCAGCAGCCCAGCCACGAGCACATCCTCGGGGATATCGGACGCAAGCAGTTCGTCGTAGAGCCACATCTTGCTGTAGGCCAGCAGCACCGCGCGTTCGGGCGATGTCAGCCCGGCGCCCAGCGCCTTGCGTTCGGTGATGTCCTCGTCCGTGGGCAGAAACTCGAGTGGCCGGTTGAGACGGCCCGCACGTTCCAGCCAGCGGATCAGTCGCGCTTCGGCATCGACCAGCACCGGCGCCACGCGGCCCGCGACCGAGAGCGCCTGGGTCTGGAAGTAGTTGTCCTGCAGCACCAGCAGGCCGACTTCGTCGGTCATCTCAGCCAGCAGCTTGTTGCGTTGCTTCTCGGTCATCTCGCCATCGGCCACTACGATGCCAAGCAGGATCTTGATATTGACCTCGTGGTCGGAGCAGTCGACGCCGGCGGAATTGTCGATGGCATCCGTATTGATACGGCCGCCGTGGCGGGCAAACTCGATACGCCCGAGCTGGGTGAAACCGAGGTTGCCGCCTTCGCCCACCACCTTGCAGCGCAGTTCGTTGCCGTTGACACGTACCGGATCGTTGGCGCGATCGCCGGCTTGCTGGTGGGTTTCGGTACTCGCCTTGACGTAGGTACCGATGCCGCCGTTGTAGAGCAAATCCACAGGGGCCATCAGGATCGCGTGGATCAGTTCGGCCGGAGGCAGCGATGCCGCCGTGATGCCGAGCACCGCCTGTACCTGCGGCGAGAGCGCGATCGTCTTGGCCGTGCGTGGATAGATGCCGCCACCCGCGGAAATCAGCGTGGCGTCGTAATCGGCCCAGCTCGAACGCGGCAGATCGAACATGCGCGCGCGCTCGGCCAGGCTCTTCGCACAGTCCGGATCCGGGTCGAGGAAGATATGTCGATGGTCGAACGCGGCCACGAGCTTGATGTGGGGAGACAGCAGCATGCCATTGCCGAACACGTCGCCAGACATGTCGCCAACGCCGACCACCGTGAATGGTGTGGCCTGGATATCGGTGCCCATCTCGCGAAAGTGCCGCTTGACGCTTTCCCATGCGCCGCGCGCGGTGATGCCCATCTTCTTGTGGTCGTAGCCAACCGATCCACCGGAGGCGAAGGCGTCGTCGAGCCAGAAACCGTATTCGGCCGAGATGGCATTCGCATAGTCCGAGAACGTGGCTGTGCCCTTGTCGGCCGCCACCACGAGGTATGGGTCCGAATCGTCATGACGCACCACCTCGGGTGGTGGCACGAGGTTGCCGGAGACAAGGTTGTCGGTCAGGTCGAGCAGGCCGCGCAGGAACGTCTGGTAGCAGGCCACGCCTTCGGCGAGGAAGGCATCGCGATCGGTGGGCGGCGGCGGCCGCTTGACGACGAAGCCGCCCTTCGAGCCGACCGGCACGATGACCGTGTTCTTGACCATCTGCGCTTTCATCAGGCCCAGCACCTCGGTGCGGAAATCCTCGCGCCGGTCCGACCATCGCAGACCGCCACGCGCCACGCGTCCGCCGCGCAGGTGCACGCCTTCCACCCGTGGCGAGTAGACCCAGATCTCGAACATCGGTCGCGGCTCGGGCAGCCCCTGTACCAGCGCCGGATTGAGCTTGAACGAAATGTAAGGGCGTGGATGGCCGTCCGCGCCGTGATGGAAGTAATTGGTGCGCACGGTTGCGCTGATCACGTTGAGGAACAGCCGCAGGATGCGATCCTCGTCGAGATTCGGCACCTGGTCGAGCGCGGATTCGATATCGGCCAGCAGCTTGCGGCAGCGGGCATCGTCGGGTGCGCCGGCGGCGGCAACGGCCGGGTCGAAGCGGGCGACGAACAGCGAGACCAGCATCGCCGCGATACGCGGGTTTGCCGCCAGCGCTTGTTCGATGTAGGCGTTGCTGAACGTGGAGCCCACCTGGCGCAGGTACTTGGCGTAGGCGCGCAGGATCGTCACGTCGCGCGCGGCGAGGCCTGCCCGCAGCACCAACCGGTTGAAGTCGTCGTTCTCGATCTCGCCATTCCAGGCGCGTCCGAAAGCGTCTTCGAACAGCGGCTTGGCGCGCTCGATCTCGATATCGACCGGCTGGCCCTCATGGTCGGCGGCGATCTCCAGGCCGAAGTCGTGAATCCATATCGGGTCGCCGGCGTCGGGTTCGATCAGATAGGGACGTTCCTCGTCGACGCGCACGCCCAGGTGTTCGAGCATGGGCAGGCTTGCCGACAGCGCAATCGGCAGGCCGGCGCGGAATACCTTGAAGCGAAACGCGCCGGGGGCCGCTTCGATCGGGCGATACAGGTTCATGGCCAGGCCGTTCGGATGCTGGCGCGCGTGCTCCATCAGTTCGATATCGCGCACGGCGGTACGAGCGGGATAGTCCTCGCGATAGCCAGCCGGGAACGAGTCGCCATAGCGGCGCAGCAACCTGTTGCCGTGCTCCTCTCCACGGGTCTCGTGCAGCGCGGCGGACAGGTCGTCCTGCCAGCGGCGCGTGGCCTGCACGATCCGCTCTTCGAGCTCGCGCGTATCGGCCTCCGGCATCGTGCCTGGCTGCCCGCGCACCGTGATCTGGATACGTGCCAGCGGGGACTCGGACAGCAACGGCGTGAATTCGCAGCCCGTGCCGTTGAACGCCTGCATCAGCAACTTCTGGATGCGCTGGCGCAGGTCGGTGTTGTACTTGTCGCGCGGGACGAACACCAGGCAGGAGATGAAACGGTCGAAGCGGTCGCGCCGAACGAACAGGCGCGTGCGCTGGTGTTCCTGCAGTCGCAGGATGCCGAGCGTGATGTCGAACAGCTCGTTTTCGTCGGCCTGGAACATGTCGTCGCGTGGGTACTGTTCCAGGATGGTGATCAGGGACTTGTACAGATGGCCCTTGGTCAGGAAGCCGGCGCGCGACAGGATGTTGGCGCACTTGCGGCGTACCAGCGGGATCTCGCTGGTGCTGACCATGTAGGCCGTGGACGTGTACAGGCCTACGAAACGGCGTTCGCCGAACAGCTTGCCGTTAGCGTCGAGCAGCTTGACCCCGACGTAGTCGAGGTAGCCGGGTCGATGCACCGTGGCGCGTGAATTGGCCTTGGTCAGGAAGATCGGCGTGGCGCCCTCGATGACACTGCGGGCGGCCGCGGGCAGGGACGTGAGGTCCTCGGCCGCGGGGTCGCGCAGAGCCTCGCGCAGAATGCCCGCGCCGGTGCCGGGCACGCCGCGCAGCCAGAACTGGCCATCGCGCGAGATCAGTTCGTAATCGCGATGCCCGAGGAACGTGAAGTGGTCGTCCAGCATCCATTCCAGGAACGAGCGTGCTTCCACCGACTCCGGCGTGGCGGCATCGGGGGCCTGGGCCATGCTGCCGATCGTGTCGCGCGCAATCTGTTGCATGCGCGGCCAGTCTTCCACGGCGGCGCGCACATCGCCGAGGATGCGCGCGATGGCATTGCGCAAGGCTTCGAGTTGCGTGGCCTCGCCTGTGCGGTCGACTTCGAAATGGATGAACGATTCAAGCCGGCAGTTGGTGGCACCCATTTCGCCGCCACCAAGGCCGATGCTCTCGATGCCGCCGCGCGCGTCGCGGCAGACGCGAAAAACCGGATGAATGGCCGAGTGCAGCGTCAGTCCGTGCCGGTTGATCTCCGTGGTGACCGAATCGACCAGGAACGGCATGTCGTCGTTGACGATCTCGACAATGGAGTGGTCCGAGTGCCAGCCGTGTTCCTCGAGATTCGGGTTGTAGACGCGCAATCGGGCGGTGCCCGGCACGAACTTCTGCGCCGTCTGCCAGTGCGCCATGACGGCGCCGTAAAGATCGGCCACGTTGCGTGCGAGCAGGTCCTCGCCATCGGCCAGGTCGTAGTAGTGCCGCAGCAGGGGTTCGACAATCCCGAACGTCGCAGCCGGCAGCCGTTCTTGCGCGAACGCGACCAATTCATCCAGCAACTGCGCAACCTTTTCTTCGTTTTCCGGGGGCATGGTGTCTCCTCGGCGGCGTGCCGGTGCATGATCACACTGTAGGAAAGAATTGCCTTGCCCGGGTGACAAAACAGAAACGCCCCGCGCGGGGCGGGGCGTCATGGCTGCGGGGCGGGGCGGGGCGGTCAGGCGGCGATAGCCTGTTGCGCAACGCGGCGGAGTTCGTCCGGCACGACCATCGACATCTCGTCGCGTTCCCACGCCGCATGGCGAATATGGCGAGCAACGTGGTCTTCCAGCGTAGTGGTCATGCGATGCAGCAAGCTGCTTAGCGCCGCGCGCTCCGAGGTGCTGAACTGACCGGCGGATACCGAGTGCAGGGCCTTGATGGCCTGCGCTGCGCGTTTCATCCGCGCGACCGACGCCGGTGCGATGCGCGGCGTGCCGTCAGCATCGAAATCGAGCCAGCCATCGTCGCCCAGTTCGCGCAGCATATGCTCGCTCTGCGCGACATCGAGAAAGATGGCGGTTTCGCACGGCTTGCCGCGTACGAATTCCTCGTGGCGGATTGCCCGCAACAGCAGCCATTTGGGATAGGTCAGCCCCGATACGCCCAGGGTCTGTTCAAGCGCGCCTTGCCAGGCCGTGACGGCCTCGACCAGCGCGAGCACTACGGGTTCGTGGGTATCGAGTGCTTTGGGCTGCATTAGCTCAGGTCTCCCATATTAGGGTTGCCGCCTGATGCAATCTGGGCCGGTGCATTGGCCGGCCCGGGCGGCTTGGGTGCCTGCCTCTCAACGCGGGCAGGTCACGCCTGGTACTGCTCGAAATCATTGGTAGGCCGAACACTAGCAGCAATGTAGAGACATTGGTGTGACAGGTCGGGTATGTCCTAGTCAGTCTTTGGGATGAGGCGAACCGGGCGCCGCTTGGCGTGCTGGAAAGGGGGCGGGAGACCTGCGTGACAGCGGCAATGCAGTGACGGATCACAATCGCGTGGAAGCGATGGTTAATCCACTCGGCGATGCGGGGGAGGGGGGCGGGAGGGAAGAGAAACATGGCCCCCGCCTGAGAACGGGGGCCATGAAGGACGACGCTTACTGCTTCTTGGCGCCGTCGGTGTACGGGTCGAACTTGCCGGATTTCGCGCCGTCGGTATACGGATCGAACTTGCCGGACTTCGCCCCGTCAGTGTACGGGTCAGCCTTCTTGCCCGGAGCCAGTTCCGACTTGGTCGACTTCTTGGCGCCGTCAGTGTACGGATCGAACTTGCCGGACTTGGCCGCGCTCTTGTTCGGGTTGGCCTTGTCCTTCGAGTGGGCCCCGCTGTAAAGATCGCCGCCGTCCGTGTAGTTCTTCTGCGCATGGGCCAGTTGCATGGTGCCCAAGGCAGCCAGGGCGGCAACAACCAGCGTCGGTACGGTCTTCTTCAGCATCATCATCCTCACAGGTAACCGCCGGGCTTACGGGCCCGGCCAAATAGGAAAAAAATGACTTCATCTGTACTGTACCGGTGATCGTGGAGACTCGCCTAGCGAAAGTTGTAGTAACAATGTTCAGGCGGCGAGACAGCCACGTCACAAGGCCGTCATACGGTACTTATTGCGCCATTTACTCCAGGGTAATGTTCTGATCGACGGCGATCTTCTTGCGCAGTTCCAGTTCACGCTTGATCTGTGCCGTGTACTGTTGCGGCGTGTTGCCGTCGGGGTAGGCGCCGGCATCGTGCAGACGCTTCTTCACATTGGGGTCTTGCAGGGCCTTGACTGCCGCATCGTGCACCCTGGTGACAATGGCAGCAGGGGTGCCCGCCGGGGCCACCAGGCCATACCAGGCCATGTTGTTCATGTCCTTCATGCCTTCTTCCGCGAACGTCGGCACGTTGGGCAGGCCTTCCACGCGCTTCGGCGCGGCGACGGCCAGGGCGCGCAGCTTGTCGCTCTGGATGAACGGCATCGACGACGGCAGGTTGTCGAACTGCGCGTTGACCTGTCCGGCCAGCGTGTCATTCAGCGCCGGGCCCGATCCACGGTACGGAATGTGGACCATGTCGGTCTTGGTGATGTACTTGAACAGTTCGCCATCCAGGTGCGAAATGCTGCCCTTGCCGGCCGACGCATAGCTGTACTTGCCGGGGTTCGATTTCACCAGGGCAATGAACTCCTTCAGGTTCTTTGCCGGCACCTTCGGGTTCACGGTCAGTACGTTCGGCACGTTCACCAGGTTGGTGATCGGCGCGAAGTCCTTGATCGGGTCGTACGGGTTCTTGGGGTTGGTGGCCGGGTTGGTGGCCATCGTGCTGACCGTGGCGATACCCAGCGTGTAGCCATCTGGCGAGGACTTGGCCAGCGCATCGGCGCCGATCGCGCCGCCGCCACCGCCGCGGTTTTCCACCACCACCGGCTGACCCAGTTCACGGCCGATCGCATCGGACACGGCACGGCCGACGATATCGGTGGTACCGCCGGCGGCGAACGGCACGATCAGGCGGATCGGCTTGGTCGGATACGCTTGCGCGTGGGCGATGCCGGTCTGGGTCAGGCCGAGGACGGCGAGGGCGGCGATGGCGCCCGTATTCAGAACTGCTTTCAAAAGATGCCTCCAGGTGTTGCTAGTACGTGTTGCTAGTTGTGCTGGTTCCGCAATACGGAACTTCGTTCCGTGATGTACGTCGACGGGCATTCAACCCTGAAATGGCGGGGGCGGGGAATCGGGGAGAACCCGTGGATGCGCGTGGGGGAGAGCGTAGCGGGTGAGCAATGACGCGCGTATGAAGCAGGAAGCTCTGCGGGAGCGCCAAAGCAAAAGGCCGAAAGCAATGCTGCTTTCGGCCTTTCCTGAATTCGCTGGTGGGGCGTGAGTGACTCGAACACTCGACCTACGGATTAAGAGTCCGCTGCTCTACCAACTGAGCTAACGCCCCAACGAGAAAGAGATTCTAGCAAGGTACCGAATACTGCGCAAGCCCTTGTTCGCATTTTTTTCATCGGCGTGTCAGGTGCCGCTTACAATGCGCCCACTGTCTCAATGGCTCCTATCCGTCATGCACGCCCGTGTCCTGCGCTATCTCGATGAAGTCGTGCGCCGTGGTTCGATCCGCCGCGCCGCCGAGCATCTGCACGTGGCGCCAACCGCGATCAACCGGCAGATCCTTGAGCTAGAGGCGGAGCTGGGGGCGCCGCTGTTCGATCGGATCAACCGCCGCCTGCACCTGACGCCGTTGGGCGAGATGGTGCTCGCTCACGTGCGGCAGACGCTGCGCGAGCATGAGGCGCTGCAGGTGCGCGTTGCCGAGATCAAGGGCGCGCGGCGTGGCATGGTCACGGTTGCGACCACGTCGGGTCTGGCGGGCTCCCTGTTGCCGTCTCTCGTGCACGACTTCCGTCAGCATCATCCTGGCATCGTGGTGCGTGTGGCGGACCTGCCCGTGGCCGGCATTGTGGCGGCGGTGGAGCAGGGCGATGCGGACCTGGGGCTCGGGTACGACTTGCCGGAGGTGGCGGCGTTCCGCGTGATGGCCAGCCGTGACTGGTCGATTGGCGCGGTGGTGGCGCCGGGGCATCCCCTTGCCATGCAGCCGTCGACGCGGCTGGCGGAGTGCGCCGGCTATCCGTTGATCCTCCCGGCGCCTTCGCTGTCGATCCGCGCGCTCGTCGACGACGCCTTCGCGCGGCAGTCGGTCGAGGTGACACCCGCTGTGGAATCGACCTCGGTCGTGTTGATCCAGCGACTCGCGGCAGCCGGGGTCGGCGTGGCACTGCTCAATCCGCTCGATGTGATGGATGAGCGCGCACGTGGCGCCGTGGTGTTCGTGCCGCTGCGCGACAGCGATCTACGGCAGCAAGCGTTGAGGATGGTTGCGCGGGTGCGGGCGCCGCTGAGTCCCGCAGCCGAATTGATGGCGGAGCGTATCGGCACGGCGCTGGACGGCCTGTTCCGTTAATTCCGCTCGTCCACGGTCTAGGTGTCCTCATTTTGTGGACACCAAGCGCGAAATTCTGCGCTTTTGGTGTGTACTGGCGTTGCGTAGACTGCGCAACGTTCACAACCCATGCACATCACCATGACTTTGATCCTTCAGCACGCCGACGTACTCGTCACCATGGACGCGCAGCGGCGCGAGATTGCCGATGGCGCGCTGGTCGCGAACGGGCCGGCGGTGGAGTGGGTGGGGCCCACGGCCGAACTGCCCGAGCAATACCGTCGGCTTGCCGACGAGGGGCGCGCCGAGGTCGTCGATATGCGCGGGCATGTGGTCATGCCCGGGCTGGTCAACACCCATCACCATATGTACCAGAGCCTCACGCGCGCCGTGCCTGCCGCGCAGGATGCCGAGCTGTTCGGGTGGCTGACCAATCTCTACATGCTCTGGTCGCACCTGACGCCGGAGATGATCCGTGTGTCGACCCAGACCGCGATGGCCGAACTGATGCTGTCCGGATGCACGACTACCAGCGATCACCTGTACCTCTATCCGAATGGATCGCGCCTGGACGATTCGATCGACGCGGCGCGCCAGATTGGCATGCGTTTTCACGCGGCACGCGGTTCGATGAGTGTCGGCCGTAGCCAGGGTGGGCTGCCGCCCGATGTCGTCGTGGAAACCGAGGCAGCGATCCTGCGCGACAGCCAGCGGCTGGTCGAGCAGTATCACGATGCGTCGCGGCACGCGATGCTGCGTGTGGTGCTGGCCCCGTGCTCGCCGTTTTCCGTGTCGCGCGACCTGATGAGAGAGTCCGCGAAGATGGCGCGCCACTACGGCGTGTCGCTGCATACGCACCTTGCGGAGAACGACAACGACATTGCCTACTCGCGCGAGAAGTTCGGCATGACGCCTGCGCAGTACGCGGAGGATCTGGGCTGGGTCGGGCACGATGTCTGGCACGCGCACTGCGTGAAGCTCGATGAGGAGGGGGTGGCGTTGTTCGCCCGTACCGGCACGGGCGTGGCGCATTGCCCTTGCTCCAACATGCGGCTGGCTTCTGGCATCGCGCCGATTCGCCGGATGCGTGATGCCGGCGTGCCTGTGGGCCTCGGCGTCGACGGCAGCGCATCGAACGACGGCGCGCACATGCTTGGCGAAGCGCGTCAGGCGATGCTGCTGCAGCGGGTCGGGTATGGCCCGGCCGCAATGAGCGCCCGCGAGGCGCTAGAGATTGCCACGCTTGGCGGGGCCAAGGTGCTGAATCGGGATGATATTGGCGCGCTCGCGCCGGGTATGTCGGCGGATATCGTCGCCTTCGACATGTCGGGCGTCGGCTACGCCGGGGCTGGGCACGATCCGGTGGCGGCCCTGGTGTTCTGCACGCCGGGCAATGTGTCGATGAGCGTCATCAATGGCCGCGTGGTGATTCGCGACGGACATCTGCTGACTGCCGATCTGCCGAACGTGCTGTCGGATCATCGGCGCCTGGCGCGCACACTGTTCGAGCGCGCGCAGGCGGCGGGTGCGTGATTCGCTGAAAGCGTCCGGCATTTGATGAGCGGATGACATCAACGCCGGTCGATGCTGGGGCTGGTGTGCTGCGACGGCGCATGCGCTGGACGGCACCGGCGCGACATCGGTGGCTCGGGGCTCGACATTGAGCGGCGCCAAGCCACCAAAAGCAAAAGGCCGGAAGCATTGCTGCTTCCGGCCTTTTTGATGTCTGGTGGGGCGTGAGTGACTCGAACACTCGACCTACGGATTAAGAGTCCGCTGCTCTACCAACTGAGCTAACGCCCCGACGAAGACCGAGATTCTAGCAGCATTTTTGGCTTTGTCAAATCTTTGATGAGAGATTCTTCTGCCAGCCTGCACATCGCCCTGACATATACGACTGACATGCTCGTGCGCAGCGCGTGCGCCGCGATGGGAATTCGCCCGACGTCGTGACGAGCATTGAGACACATCGCATTCTCATATTTCCGCGCATGGGATCGAAGACGATTTCCGCCAAGCCATGTTAGGATGCTTTTCCACTTGCATATTGGAGGGCTGTGATGATGGAAATCAAATTCCAGGAGCAAGACCGCTACGACATCAACAACGAGGGTTTGCTGTTCCACGCGATTGTCGATGGTGAGCAAGTGACATGTGTCGTAACACGCGAGGCGCTGTGGGAAGGCTTTAGTGCCGACCAGGTGCTGTCGCTCGAAGAGGCTTTCCGTGCTGGTCGTGAAACGATCGAGCGCGCGGCCTTGGTGCTGATAGAGCAGGGCGTGCCGCAACCTATCGTGGTCAAGCGCGCGCACGTGGCGCCGGTCTGACCCGGCGGGGCACCCCTCCGCCGCCGGCTTCGGCTACGTTTCACGCGTAGACCGGCCGGCGCGCTCACATACCTACCGTCTTTCGTCTTATATCAACGTCTGGTTGTTCCGATTGCCGCTCAGGCAGAGGCTGCTGCGTCTGACGCGCTGGCTTGTGGCGAGCGCGGCACGGCTCCCGGGCGCTGAGCGCATTCCTCGAAGATGCGCGCCTGGCATTGCGCGCAGATGTCGGGCGAAAGACTGCCAATAATCGTGTGCAGCGCCTGTCGCTTGGTGGGGAAGATGTGGTCGTCGCCGAGCTTTGCGGTGAAACCGGTCTGTTCCCAAGTCTCGAGGACCTGCGTGCGCGGACGATGGAAGTAGAGGTCGCCGCCGGCTGCACGCCGCTCCGCCAGCTCGGCTTCCCACATCTCCGCGCCCGCCAGGTCGATGAAATTCATGCTCTTGGTCATCGCCAGCAGATGCTTCTGGCTGGCGTTGACCGTACGCAGCCAGTGCAGGCGATCGGTGACGTATTGCACGGCGCCGAAGTAGATCGCGCCTTCCATGCGCAGGAGCTTCAACTGCGGACATTCCGGTTGGGGGCGGCGCAGTTCGTCCAGCGGTGTGAAGCGGCGGCCCGGGTCATCGGCATCGGGCACGAGGCTGCGTACGGCGGGGCGCGAGGTGCGATACAGGTACGCGACGAGCGACAGGATCGTGCCGAGCAATACGGCCATCTCGAGCCGGATCGCCAGCGTGGCGACGAAGGTGCCTACCGCGATCGCGAACTCGGTGCGCGATAGTCGCGCGATACGGCGCAGGCGCTGGAAATCGAACAGGCCCCAGGCCACGAGCAGCAGCATGGCCGAGATCGCCGCCAGCGGAATCTGCGCCAGCAACGGGGCGCTGACCATGACGAGCACGACCAGCAGCAGCGCAGAGAACACGCTGGCCAGTGGCGTCCGCGCGCCGGCCTCGAAATTCGGGACCGAGCGGTTCAGCGACCCGCACGAAATGTAGCCAGAGAAGAATCCGCCCGCGATATTCGACAGCCCCTGGCCGATGAACTCGCGATTGGCGTCGATGTGCTGGCCCGAGCGCAAGGCCACGGCCTTGGCAATCGAAATCGACTGGCCGAGCGCGACGATGGTCAGTGCCGAGGCAATGCCAAGCAGGTCAGGCACCGTGCGCCAGTTGATGTCGGGGATATGGAACGGCGGGATCGCCGATGGAATCGGCCCCACCACGTTCACATGGCTGGCGTCGCCCCAGCCCGTCGTGTTGAGCAGCAGCGCCACGCCATAGCCGGCGAGCAGGCCGATCAGCATGAAAGGCGCGCGGCGCGAGATCCGTTTGACGAGCAGCGTGACCGCCAGCGTCACGGCGCCGACGATCAACGCGCTACCGCTGACCGTGTCGAGATTGTCGAGCAGGAAGCGCACCACGCCGAATGCGCTCGTGCCAGTTGGCACGGCAAGCCCGAGTAGATCCTTCAGCGCGTGAAGTCCGATCAAGGTCGCGGCGCCACAGGTGAAACCGAGTAGTACCGATGGCGAAATGAAATTGGCGAGCGATCCGAGCCGGAGCGCGCCTACCGCCAGTTGCAGGATGCCGACCAGCATCGTGACCGCCAGCGCCAGCGAGATATAGGCGGGGCTGCCCGCAAATGCCACCGGGCTCAGCATGGCGAACAGCGCGAGGGAATTGGCGTTGGTCGGCCCCGACATCACATGCCAGCTCGAGCCGAACAGGGCGGCGACGATGCAGGGGATCACTGCCGTATAGATGCCGTACTGCGGGGGTAGACCTGCCAGCGTGGCAAAGGCCACGCCCTGCGGTAGCACCAGCACCGCGCCGAGCAGGCCGGCAATCAGATCAGCGCGCAGCGTCAGCGGCGTAACGCGCGGGAGCCAGGGAAGCCAGCGCGTCAGGGCCAGATTCGTACGCATCGGCTAGCCGAGCGTGAGCGTGGCCACGACCGGGGTGTGGTCGGACGGCTGCTCCCAGCGGCGGGGCTCCTTGTCGATGACGCATGTCGCGCACTGCCGCGCCAGGTCGGCCGAAAGCAGGATATGGTCGATACGCAACCCGGCATTGCGGCGGAAACCCATCATTCGGTAATCCCACCACGAGAACATTTTCTCGGGCTGTTCGAACATGCGGAATGAGTCGACCAGACCCAGGCCGATCAATGTCCGGAACGCGTCGCGCTCCTGCGGCGAGACCAGGTTTTGGCCTTCCCACTTGGCCGGGTCGTGGACGTCGCGGTCTTCCGGGGCGATGTTGAAGTCGCCCAGCAGCGCGAGTTTCGGATACCGGGCCATCTCGGCACGCAGCCACTCGGTCATGGCCTTGAGCCAGTCGAGCTTGTAGACGAACTTGTCCGAGTCCAGCGCCTGGCCATTCGGGAAGTACGCGCTGATCAGACGTACGTCGCCGTACGTGCCGGCGATCACGCGTTGCTGCGCATCCTCATAGCCGGGAATGTTGCGCACCACGTCAGTCGGCACGGGCATGGCCGCGTTGCGTGCCAGGATCGCCACACCGTTGTAGGTTTTCTGGCCCGTGAAAATGCTATGGAAGCCGGCCGCTTCGAGTTCGGCCAGCGGGTACTTGTCATCGGGCAGCTTCAGTTCCTGCAGGCACAGCGCGTCGATCGGCGCGCCCGCGGCATCCTGAGCGCCTAGCCATTGCAGTACCTGCGGCAGACGTACCTTGAGGGAGTTGACGTTCCAGCTTGCGATTCTCATATCTCGTTTTTGTTTGGATTGTCGTTGTCGCCGTGCGCGTCGCCGATGGCGTCCATGCCGCCAAGCAGTCCGCGCTGGTCCAGGATCGCGTAGGCGATTTCCGGATGGGTATCCATGCTGCGGCGGATCGCGGCTGGGATCGCCTGCCGGGTCTTGCGGCACAGGCCTGGCTGGTCCGCAAGTTCAATGCGGAAGCCGCGCGTCGTGCGTACCACGTTGTCGCTCGGCGTGATGCTGACCTCGATGCCGAGCAACTCGCGCATCCTCGTCTTCATCCGCTCGAGTTCATCGAGTGTGGCAATGCTTTCCAGCCGGTCCACCAGCTTCTTCTCTTCCTGCTGCGTCAGTTGCAGGATGCGCAGATCGGCGTGGGGGTCCGCCAGCAGCGCGTCGCGATTGCAGACACAGGCGCCCGGTGGACATTCCTTGCGAATCGGGAAAGGAATGTTCATGGTCCGGGCGCCTGGGGGCAGGGCGGGGTAGGTGGCGGTCAGGCAGCGACTGCTGCTTCCGTCATGCCACCGTGCCGCAGCAGCGCGTCGATCTGCGGCGCGCGGCCGCGGAACGCCACGAACGATTCCATCGCCGGGCGGCTACCACCCACCGACAGGATCTCGCGGCGATAACGCTCGCCGGTTGCGCTGTCGAGCACGCTGCCGGAGAGCTGTGCGGCTTCCTCGAATGCTGCGTAAACATCGGCGGACAACACTTCGGCCCACTTGTAGCTGTAGTAACCGGCGGCATAGCCACCCGCGAAGATGTGGCTGAACGTATTCGGCCAGCGCGACAGCGGCGACTGGGGCACCACGTGCTTCGCGTCGTTGATCTTGCGCGACAGTTCGAGCACCGATACCGCACCCTGCGGGTCGTAGTCGGTATGCAGGTGCATGTCGAACGACGAGAACACGATCTGGCGCAGCGTCATCATGCCGTTCTGGAAGTTCTTCGCGGCCAGCATGCGATCGAACAGCGCGCGCGGCAGCGGCGCGCCGGTTTCCACGTGGGCCGTCATCGTCGACAGCACCTCGTATTCCCAGCAGAAGTTCTCCATGAACTGTGACGGCAGCTCCACGGCATCCCATTCCACGCCGTTGATGCCGGACACGCCGAGGTCGCCCACCTGCGTCAGCATGTGGTGCAGCCCGTGGCCGAACTCGTGGAACATCGTGATCACTTCATCATGCGTGAACAGCGCGGGCTTGTCGCCGACCGGCGCGGTGAAATTGCAGGTCAGGTAGGCCACCGGCGTTTGCACGGTGCCGTTGCCGCGTTCCTTGCGGCCACGCGCATCATCCATCCAGGCGCCGCCGCGCTTGCCTTCGCGCGCGTACAGGTCAATGTAGAACTGGGCGAGCAGCGCGCCCTGAGGCGACACCACGCGGAAGAAGCGCACGTCCTTGTGCCAGGTCTGCGTCATGTCCGGCTGGATGCGGACCGAGAACAGCTTCTCGGCCACGCCGAACAGCCCTTCGAGCACCTTCGGTTCCTGGAAGTACTGCTTGACCTCGTCGTCGGAGAACGAGTAGCGCTTCTGGCGCAGCTTTTCGGACGCGTAGGCGACATCCCACGGCGCGACGTCGTTCAGGCCGAGTTCGGCGGCGGCGAATTCGCGTAGTTCGGTCCAGTCGTGTTCGGCGAACGGGCGGGCCTTGACGGCCAGCTCGTCGAGGAACTTGAGCACTTCGGCCGGCGACTCGGCCATTTTCGGCACCAGCGAGACTTCGCCATAGTTGGCGTAGCCCAGCATATGCGCCTCTTCACGGCGTAGCGTCAGTTGCTCGCGCATATTGGCCGTGTTGTCCCAGTCGGCCTGACCATTGCCGTGCTGCGGGCCCAGTTCCGAGGCGCGCGTGACGCTGGCCTCGTACATGGTCTGGCGCAGCGAGCGGTCGTCCGCGTATTGCAGCACAGGGAAGTACGACGGAAAGTGCAGCGTGAACTTCCAGCCTGCCTTGCCATCCTTCTGGGCGGCCAGCGCCGCGGCTTCCTTTGCGTCGGCCGGAATACCGGACAGGCGTGCTTCGTCCTCGATATAGAGGGCGTAGCCATTGGTGGCATCGAGCACGTGGTCGGAGAACGCCTTTGACAGTTGCGCCTGCTGTTCCTGGATCTCGGCAAAGCGCGGCTTCTTGTCCTCGGCCAGTTCGGCGCCGCCCAGGCGGAACCCGCGCAGCTCGTTCTCGAGCAGTTGCTTGCGCGCCGGCGAAAGGCTCGCGAACTCGGGGCCGGCGGCGACGGCCTTGTACTTTTCGTACAGGGCCAGACTCTGGCCCAGCGATGACCAGAATTCGGTCATGCGGGGGAGGTTATCGGCGTGTGCCTTGCGCAACTCGGGGGTGTCGGCTACCGCGCTGAGATGGCCGACCACGCCCCAGGCGCGGCCGAGCGGCTCGGTGGCGACTTCCAGTGCCTCGACGGCGCTGGCCCAGGTGGCGGGGGTGGCCGAATCCTCGGCGCGGGCGACGGCTGCCTGCGCCTGGGCGAGCAGCACGTCCAGCGCCGGGCTAATGTGCTCGGGCCGGATCTCCGCGAAGCGCGGCAGGTCGGAGAAATCAAGCAACGGGTTGCTGGCGCGGTCGGTAGTATCAGTCATGGTGGCAAATTCCGATTGGCTGCCGGGATGCGGCATCACACGTGCAAGATGAGGCCTATGCGCCGAAATATCCAGTACGACTTAGCTATTGGCGCGATTGGCCCATCACTCAGGCCCTCACCTAGAGCATCACTCAGGCGATGCCGGCTTTGCGTTCCGCGGCTTCCAGCGTATTGATCAGCAGCATCGTGATCGTCATCGGGCCCACGCCACCCGGAACCGGGGTGATATGGTCGGCCACTTCGCGCACACCGGTGAAGTCCACGTCGCCGCACAGCTTGCCGGCGTCGTCACGGTTCATGCCCACGTCGATCACCACGGCACCCGGCTTGACCATGTCGGCAGTAATGATGTTGCGGCGACCCACGGCGGCGACGATCACGTCGGCATCACGGGTGTGGGCAGCGAGGTCGCGCGTCTTGCTATTGCAGATCGTTACCGTTGCGCCAGCCTGCAGCAGCATCATGGCCATCGGCTTGCCGACGATGTTCGAGGCACCCACCACCACGGCGCGCGCGCCGCGCAGCGGATACTGGATCGATTCGAGCATCTTCATGCAGCCGTACGGCGTGCAGGGGCGGAACAGCGGGGCGCCGGTCATCAGCGCGCCGGCGTTGGCCACGTGGAAGCCGTCTACGTCCTTTTCTGGGGCGATGGCTTCGAGCACCTTGTGGCTGTCGATATGCTTGGGCAGCGGCAGTTGGACCAGGATCCCGTGGATCTTCGGGTCGTTGTTCAGTTCGTCGATGCGGGCCAGCAGGTCGGCTTCGGACAGGTCGGCCGGGTAGCGGTTCAGCGACGAATAAAATCCGTTGTCCTCGCACGCCTTCACCTTGTTGCGCACATAGACCTGGCTGGCGGGGTCCTCGCCTACGAGTACCACGGCCAGGCCGGGCTGGTGGCCGGCCGCGGTCAGGCGGGCAGCGCGCTGGGCGGCCTCGGCGCGGATTTGTTTGGCAAGGGCGTTACCGTCGATCAGGTGAGCGGACATGGGGATACGTGACTGGAGAGGCTTGGGGAAACGGGGAGCCGGCGCCGGCGGGGTGGCCGGCGTCGCTCGTGAAACCCGAATTATAAAGGGGTTGACCAGAATCAGAACGGGCTGCCTGGCTTGATCGGATACAACCCGGTTTCTGGCCGGGGCTGCTAGCATCCGCCCGATGCAGATCGACGATTCCTCACTTCAGGCCCTGCTGGCGACCTGGCCGCTTCCGACCCTCTCCGTGGCGATGCTCGCCTGGGTGGCGTCGCAGCGGCCATGGCGGCTGCTGCGGCAGGAACCGCTCCAGCACGCCTGGCTCGGCGGGCTCGTATTCCTGACCTTGCTGTGGTCGGCGCGGGCGACGGTCGGGACCGGGGTCGTGGTTCAGCTGATGGGGGCCCCGCTGGCGGTGACGATGTTCGGGCTGCCGCTGGCGATGCTGACGCTGGCCGTCGTCGATCTGGTGTCGCTGCTGGGGCTGGCTTACTTGGCGGGGCAGGGCTGGGCGGATATCGCCTGGGTATCCATGGCGCCGCGCTTTATCTGGATGGCGGTGGTTCCGGGGGTGCTGACTGCCGGGCTGCAGGCCGTGATGCGACGCCGGCTACCGCGCCACCCGTTCATCTTCATTCTCGGCCACGGCTATTTCGCCCCGCTGGTGGCCGCCATCGTCGCCGGCAGCCTTCGCACGCTCTGGCAGTTCCATTTGGGACCGCCCCCCGCCGGGCTGACGATCGGGGACAGCCTGACCGGCGCCGTGGTGATCGGGTTCGGCGAGGCATTCCTGACGGGGATGCTGGTGGCGATCTTCGTCGTCTATCGCCCGCAATGGGTGCTGACGTTCACGGACGAGGACTATCTGACGGGGAAGTAACGAGCGGCCAAGAGACGGGCAGGCGCCGTTCGGTCGGCAGTCGGCAAGGGGCCCGCTCCTTCCCGCCGCAACGGGGAGAAGGAGCGGCAAGGCGGGACTCAGCTATTGCGTGAGAGCGCCAGGCGCAGCAGATCCGCCACCGTGTTGACGTTGAGCTTTTCCATGATGTTGGCGCGGTGCGCCTCCACGGTCTTGATGGAAATGCCCAGGTCGTCGGCAATCTGCTTGTTCAGACGGCCTGCCACGATGCGCTCGAGCACCTGCTGCTCGCGCGTGGTCAGCTTGCTCAGCAGGTCCTTGGCGGCACGCTGCTCGCGCGCGGCCGAGTGATCGGTGCGGGCTTTCTGCAGCATCCGTTCCACCAGCGAGCGCAGTTCCGATTCGTCGAACGGCTTCTCGATGAAGTCGATCGCACCGCGCTTCATCGTCGAGACCGCCATCGGCACGTCGCCATGGCCGGTGATGAAGACGATCGGGATGTCGATGTTCTCGGCGATCATGCGCTCCTGCAACTCCGGGCCGCTCATGCCGGGCATACGGACGTCCAGGATCAGGCACGAAACCTGGCTGGCGTCGTAGGCGGACAGGAACTGCTCGGCGCTGTTGAAGCTGCGCACCTGGTAGCCGTTGCCCTCGAGCAGCCAGGTCAGCGAGTCACGCATGGCTTCATCGTCGTCGACGATGAATACGGTCTCGCCACGATGAGGCGTGGGGCTGGGCGTTGCGGTCATGAAATCTCCTGGGGCAAAGTCGTTTGCAACGAAGTGTAACCGCCAGCGGCAGTGCGCAACACCCCGGGTGAACGATCCGGACGACCTCCCGATGCCCCGCGGCAGAGGGTCGTCCGCTTCGCCCGAGGGCATCCCCGTTACTGTTCGGGTAGCGCAGGCTGCAGCGGCAGGGTGATTTTAAACGTACAGCCGATGCCGTCCACATTGTTTTCTACCCACAGACGGCCCTGATGGGATTCGATGATCGAACGGCAGATATTCAGGCCCATGCCCATGCCGTCCGATTTGGTGCTGAAGAACGGCTCGAACAGGCGCTCCTTGGTGGCTTCGTCCACGCCCGGGCCCTGATCGATCACGTCGATGCAGACGCACTGGCCAAACTCGACGTTTTCTACCCGGGCGTGCAACCGTACCACGCCCGCGGCGCGCAGGGCCGGCATGCCAGCCATCGCTTCCACGGCATTCTTGAGCAGGTTGACCAGCACCTGCTCGATCAGCACCGGGTCCACGTAGAGCATCAGCGGCGGGGTCGGCAGGCGGGTCAGGATCGTGACGCGGCGTCGCGTGGCCTCCAGGTCGGCCAGGCCCACGGCATCGGCCACGATGTCGTGCAGCGAGGCCTCGCGCCGTTGCGGCTGGCTACGTTTCACGAAACCGCGAATGCGGCTGATGATCGTGCCCGCACGCACCGCCTGCGCCGAGGTCTTTTCCAGCACCGGGATCAGGTCTTCCGGCGTGCTCCGGCCCGAATGCAGGCGAGCCACGGCGCCCATGCAGTAGTTGTTGATGGCCGCCAGCGGCTGGTTCAGCTCGTGCGCCAGCGACGACGCCATCTCGCCCATCGTGGTCAGGCGGCTCGTGAACTGCAGGCGTTCCTCGTGCTGGCGCGCCATTTCCTCGGCTGCCTTGCGCACCGTGATGTCGGTGGCGATCTGCATCTGCGCGAGGTGGCCGTCCACCCATTGGATATAGCGGCGGCGCACTTCGAACCATTTCTGCATGTCCGGCACGAACACCTCGCGGGCGTCGGACGCGTACGGCATCAGTTCCGAAGCAGGCAGGCCGGCATAGGCGTCGACGAAGTCGGTGTTGTCGCTCGACATCTGGTCCTTGTCGAAATCGTCCCCGGCCAGCTTCAGGTGGCCCTCGGCTTCCCAGCCGAAGAGTTGCCGATAGTACCGGTTGGCGAACAGCAGTTCGGCCTTGTCCGTGGCCAGCACCGACACAGCCGCGTCCAGGCTTTCCAGCACCGTCGTGAAGCGGTCATGCGCGGCGGCGAGTTCCTCGCGGGCGCGCTTTGGCTCGGTGATGTCCGTCATCGAGCTCATCCAGCCCGTATGGCGGCCACGGCTGTCGACCAGCGGCGATACGTACATGCGGGCGAAGAAGCTGCTGCCGTCACGGCGCATGACGCGCATTTCATAGCCGGTGGCCGGCGACTTGCCCTGCAACGTCAGGTCGATCTGCTTTTGCATCTCCTGCTGGTCATTGGGCGGCCAGTAGGGGAAGGGCGGCACGCGGCCGACCAGATCGCTCTCGGTCCAGCCCGTCATGCGGCAGAACGCGGGATTCACGTAGGTAATTCGCCCGTTCAGGTCTAGCGCCCGCAGCCCGATCAGCATCGAGTTTTCCATCGCGCGACGGAACGAGGTTTCGGCCAGCAGGGCGCGCTGGGCCTCGGAGCGACGGCTGGTATGGCGCCACATGCTCCACAGGCTCCACAGCAGGAAGCACGACAGGCCCACCACCAGCCACAGCAACATATTGTTGGGCAGGTTCGACGGCGGCGGGTAGGCGTCGGCGCGCAGGGACAGCGAATGGCCCGGCGGGTCGAGCAAGACTTCGTAGGACAGCGCGTTGCCCGGTACCGGACGTACCGAGGTGCTGGCCCGGGTCTGGTTGTTCTTGTCGATCAGCGAGAAGCGGTAGCGCTCGGTCAACTCCGGTGGCAGCAGGTGCGTCAGGATGCCGTTGATCGAGTAGAGCGCGCCCAGCGTGCCCAGGAACTCGTTATCGCGCACGATCGGCACTTCCATCAGCATGAAGCTGTCGCCGCGATCGTTCATTAGCGGCCGGGAATAGACCACACGCTGGGTCTCGCGCGCGGCGTCGAACGTGTCCAGGACCTCGGGCTCGAGCGGCTGATCGGCGGTTTCACGCAGGCGGGCAGCAAATTCCGACGTCGATGGCAGCGACCAGCGGCCGCGCCGCGTGGCGTCGAGCCAGTTGATGAAGACGATCTCCGGGTTCTCGCGCAGGATTTCCTGTGCGGCCGTCCGGTAGGCGCCCTGGTCGAGTTGTGCGGCGGCAATATCCCGCGCCAGTGAGGCCAACTGGTCCTGGTTGCTCAGCAGGGACAGGCGCACTCGCTGCTGCGCCCAGGCGGCGTCGCGGTATAGCGCGTCGCGCTGCTGCTGGTGCTCGGTTTCGTGGAGCGACCAGAGGATGACGCCCATCGCCACCGTGAACAGCACGATGGCCACGAGCGGGATGAACATGAACCAGCTCGTGGCGACGAGATTGCGCCAGCGCGTGATCCAGAGGCGGCGGGGGGCGGCGGCAAGCGGCGTGCCGCCGTCCGTGCCATCGGTGCTGTCTTGTGCCTCGGCCTGGGGGGCGCCATGGGCGTCGCCACCATTTGTACGGGCGGCATGAACTACCCCGTGAGGGGCATCGCTGACGGCGCCGGCAGGGTTCGGAGGCAGAATGGCCGTGCGCAGGCCGGAGAGAATTCGTTTGAGAAACTGCATAGGGGATTGACGGCTGACCGAGCAGTTTATCCACTTTATTGCGGTGCGTCGCTTGGGGAAAGCGCCTACACGGCACAGTATTTGTGCGCTGGTCGCGAGGCCTTGGAAGACGGACGCGATGCGATTTCTGATGCACTGCCGCAATATTTCACATTATAAGAAATGACTTCGTAATCTGAAAATTTAGCTTGTCATCACTTGCTGTGCTTCCATAGAATCGCTTCGACCGATCAATGCGGGCGGGCGCACTGCGCTTGCTGAGTACAGGATCCGGGCGATGAACGCGTCATCAGCCCCAGAGAGGATCCGGCTTTGGCCTACCGATGCCAGGGCAAGGCTTGGCGCTCCGCCGCGACGTCACAAACCGTCAAGACCGGCCGCTGGAGTCCCGCGCTTCGCTGTGTGGGCACCGGGCAGGAATTCACCAGGAGACAGTCATGTCCGCTGTACCAGAGCAGATCCTCGGCGCCAGCAGCGCCAACGACGCAGATCCCCAGGAAACGCACGAATGGCTGGACGCCCTGCAGGGCGTCCTCAACGCGGAAGGCACCGAGCGCGCCGCGTTCCTGATCGACAAGCAAATCGAATACGCGCGCGTGAACGGCGTTACCCAGCCGTTTCATGCCGAAACGCCGTACATCAACACTATCCCGGTAGAGCAGCAGGCCCGCATTCCCGGCGACCAGGACATCGAGCACCGCATTCGCTCGTACACGCGCTGGAACGCGATGGCCATGGTGCTGCGCGCCAACAAGCACACCAACGTCGGCGGCCACATCTCGTCGTTCGCCTCGGCGGCCACGCTCTATGACGTGGGCTACAACCACTTCTGGCGCGCTCCGTCGGAGCAGAGCGGTGGCGACCTCGTTTTCGTGCAGGGCCATTCGGCACCGGGCGTCTACTCGCGCGCCTTCCTGCTGGGTCGCCTGACGCCCGAACAGCTCGACAGCTTCCGCCAGGAAGTGGACGGCAAGGGCATCTCGTCGTACCCGCACCCTTGGCTGATGCCGGATTTCTGGCAGTTCCCGACCGTGTCGATGGGCCTGGGCCCGATCATGGCGATCTACCAGGCCCGCTTCATGAAGTACCTGGCCAGCCGTGGCCTGGTGAATGCCGGCGACCGCAAGGTATGGGCGTTCCTGGGTGATGGCGAGACCGACGAGCCGGAATCGCTGGGCGCGATCGGCATGGCCGGCCGCGAGAAGCTGGACAATCTGGTTTTCGTGATCAACTGCAACCTGCAGCGCCTGGATGGCCCGGTGCGCGGCAATGGCAAGATCATCCAGGAACTGGAATCGGAATTCCGTGGCTCGGGCTGGAACGTGATCAAGCTGGTCTGGGGCAGCCGCTGGGATCCGCTGCTGCAGCGCGACACCAAGGGCCTGCTGATGAAGCGCATGATGGAATGCGTGGACGGCGAGTACCAGACCTTCAAGGCCAAGGACGGCGCCTACGTGCGCGAGCACTTCTTCAATACGCCGGAACTGAAGGCCATGGTGGCCGACTGGTCCGACGACGACATCTGGCGCCTGAACCGCGGCGGCCATGATCCGCACAAGGTCTACGCGGCCTACAAGGCAGCTAGCGAGCACAAGGGCCAGCCGACGCTGATCCTGGCCAAGACCATCAAGGGCTATGGCATGGGCGATGCCGGCCAGGCCATGAACGTGGCCCACCAGCAGAAGAAGATGCCGGTGGACGCGATCCGCGCGTTCCGCGACCAGTTCAACATCCCGGTGGCGGATGACAAGCTGGAAGAAGTCCCGTACCTGACCTTCCCGGAAGGCTCGAAGGAACTGGAATACATGCGCAAGGCGCGCATGGACCTGGGCGGCTACCTGCCGGCCCGCCGCATGAAGGCCGAGGCGCTGAAGGTGCCCGAGCTGTCGGCGTTCGAAGCGCTGCTCAAGGCCACCGGCGAAGGCCGCGAAGTGTCCACCACGATGGCCTTCGTGCGTATCCTGAACACGCTGCTCAAGGACAAGCAGGTCGGCAAGCACGTGGTGCCTATCGTGCCGGACGAGTCGCGTACCTTCGGCATGGAAGGCCTGTTCCGCCAGGTTGGTATCTGGAACCAGGAAGGCCAGAAGTACGTGCCGGAAGACCATGACCAACTGATGTTCTACAAGGAATCGCAGACGGGTCAGGTACTGCAGGAAGGCATCAACGAAGCCGGCGCCATGTGCGACTGGATCGCCGCCGCCACGTCGTACTCGACGCACGGCGTGCAGATGATCCCGTTCTACATCTACTACTCGATGTTCGGCATCCAGCGTATCGGCGACTTGTGCTGGGCCGCCGCCGACATGCGCTCGCGCGGCTTCCTGCTGGGCGGTACCGCTGGCCGCACCACGCTGAACGGTGAAGGCTTGCAGCACGAGGACGGTCACTCACACGTGTTCCACGCTGTGATCCCGAACTGCATCTCGTACGATCCGACGTTCCAGTACGAACTCGCCGTGATCATGCAGGACGGCCTGCGCCGCATGTATGCCGAACAGGAAGACGTGTACTACTACCTGACGGTGATGAACGAGAACTACGAGCATCCGGAAATGCCGGCTGGCGTGGAACGCGACATCGTTCAGGGCATGTACCAGTTCCGCAAGGGCGTGGAGAACAGCAACGCGCCGCGCGTGCAACTGCTGGGCTCGGGCACGATCTTCCGCGAGGTGATCGCCGCCGCCGACCTGCTCAAGAAGGACTGGGGCGTGGAATCGGATCTGTGGAGCTGCCCGAGCTTCACCGAACTGGCCCGTGAAGGCCAGGAAGTCGAGCGTCACAACCTGCTGAACCCGACCGGCACGCAGCGCGAATCGTTCGTCGCCCAGAAGCTCAAGGGCGTGCGCGGTCCGGTCATCGCGTCCACCGACTACATCCGTGCGTTCGCCGAGCAGATCCGTCCGTTCGTGCCGCGTCGCTACGTGGTGCTGGGCACTGACGGCTTCGGCCGCTCGGACACCCGCGAGAAGCTGCGCCACTTCTTCGAAGTGGACCGCTACTGGGTCACGGTGGCCGCGCTGAAGGCGCTGGCCGACGAAGGCGCGATCGGTCGCGAGAAGGTGGCCGAGGCCATCAAGAAGTACAACCTCGACCCGAACAAGCCGAACCCGATGTCGGTCTGACCCCGGACTTGCACGACTGAACCCCCGCAGCGCGGCACCCGCCGCGCCGCGGCGTGCCACTGGTTGACCCGGCGGCGCACCGCGGCGAATGGTGATGCGCGGCAGCGTGACAGATGCGTGTGGCGAGAGTAACCTCGCCGATTGCGTTTGTCGCGTTTGTCGTATCTGGCCAGAGTGCCGGCTGCCCAGGAGAGACACTGAATGAGTCAAGCGATTGAAATCAAGGTGCCGGATATCGGCGACTACGACGCCGTTCCCGTCATCGAAGTGCACGTGAAGCCGGGCGACACGATCAACGCGGAAGACGCGCTGGTGACGCTGGAATCCGACAAGGCCACCATGGATGTACCGTCGCCGCAGGCCGGCACGGTCAAGGAAGTCCGGATCAAGGTGGGTGACAGCGTTTCCGAAGGCTCCGTGCTGGTGATGCTCGAGCCCGCAGGCGCCGCTGCCGCCGCTCCGGCTCCCGCAGCCGCTGCTGCTCCGGCGGCTCCGGCCCCTGCCGCCGCGGCACCCGCGGCGGCCGCTCCCGCTGCCCCGGCTCCGGCCGCTGCCCCTGCTGGCGGTGGCACGGTCGAGGTCAAGGTGCCCGATATCGGCGACTACGACGCCGTGCCGGTCATCGAAATCCACGTCAAGGTGGGTGACCAGATCAACGCCGAAGACGCGTTGGTGACGCTGGAGTCCGACAAGGCCACCATGGATGTGCCGTCGCCGCAGGCCGGCACGGTCAAGGAAATCAAGGTCAAGGTCGGTGATAACGTCGCCCAAGGCACGCTGATCCTGATCCTGGAAGCTGCTGGCGGCGCTGCCGCAGCAGCTCCGGCCCCGGCAGCCGCCCCGGCGCCTGCCGCAGCGGCTCCCGCGCCCGCACCGGCGGCCGCGGCGCCGGCACCTGTTGCCGCGCCGGCCGTCGCGCCTGCGGTGCAAGGTACGACCGGCAAGGCCGCTCACGCCAGCCCGTCCGTGCGCAAGTTCGCGCGCGAGCTGGGTGTCGACGTGTCGCGTGTGCCGGGCACAGCTCCCAAGGGCCGCATCACGCAGGAAGACGTGCAGAACTACGTCAAGAGCGTCATGAGCGGCCAGACTGCCGCGCCGTCCGCACCGGCTGCCGCCGCTGGCACCGGCGTGGGCCTGGACCTGCTGCCGTGGCCGAAGGTGGACTTCACGCGCTTTGGCGAAGTGGAGTCGAAGCCGCTGTCGCGCATCAAGAAGATCTCTGGCGCCAACCTGCATCGCAACTGGGTCATGATCCCTCACGTCACGAACTGTGACGAAGCGGACATCACCGAGCTTGAGGCATTCCGCGTGCAGCTCAACAAGGAAAACGAGAAGGCTGGCATCAAGGTGACGATGCTTGCGTTCATGATCAAGGCTACCGTTGCGGCGCTCAAGAAGTTTCCGAACTTCAACGCCTCGCTGGACGGCGACAACCTGGTGCTGAAGAAGTACTTCAACATCGGTTTCGCGGCCGACACCCCGAACGGTCTGGTCGTACCGGTGATCAAGGACGCCGACAAGAAGGGCGTGCTCGAGATCAGCCAGGAAATGAGCGATCTGGCCAAGCTGGCGCGCGACGGCAAGCTGAAGCCTGACCAGATGCAAGGCGGCTGCTTCTCGATCTCGTCGCTCGGCGGCCTCGGTGGCACGTACTTCACGCCGATCATCAATGCGCCGGAAGTGGCCATCATGGGCGTGTGCAAGTCGTATATGAAGCCGGTGTGGGACGGCAAGCAATTCGCCCCGCGCCTGACGCTGCCGCTGTCGCTGTCGTGGGATCACCGCGTGATCGACGGCGCCGAGGCCGCGCGCTTCAACACGTACTTCGCAGCGCTGCTGGCGGATTTCCGCCGGATTCTGCTGTAAGCATCGGCAACGCCCGCCAGCGAACCTGGCGGGCGCGTCTGCATTGCATTCAAGGGGCGAGCCATGACTACCTGCGTTGTCGTCAGGAAAGGTGACGAGGTGGCGATCGGTGCCGATGCGCTGGTGACATTCGGCGATACGCGGCTGTCGCGCGCTTATGAGCGGAACCAGAAGGTGATTCCCGTTGGCGACAGTTTCGTCGGGCTGGCAGGCACCACCGCGCATTTCCCGGTCATGCGAAGCCTGCTGACGGGCATGGGCGAGGAATGCCGGCTGCATACCCGCGACGATGTGTTCCGAACCTTCCTCAAGGTGCATGAAAAGCTCAAGAACGAGTATTTCATCAACACCAAGGAAGACGAGGACGACCCCTACGAGTCATCGCAGATCGTTTGCCTGATCGCCAATTCGGGCGGCATTTTCGGCGTCTATTCGTACCGCGAGGTGTTTTCGTTCGATCGTTTCTGGGGCATTGGCTCGGGCCGCAACTACGCGCTCGGCGCCATGCACGCGGTGTATGACCGCTCGGACCTGGATGCTGGAGCGATTGCGCGAATCGGCGTGGAAGCGGGTATCGAGTTCGACAAGAGTTCGGCGGCACCGATCGACGTGCATACGGTACGGCTGCAAGTGGCAACCAACAAAGACGGCGCGGCCTGATCCCAAGGCGGACAGCGTGCGCATCCCAGGAGGAAGAACATGAGTGTGATCGAAGTCAAGGTGCCGGATATCGGCGATTTCGACGCGGTGGAAGTGATCGAGGTGCTGGTCAAGGCCGGCGACACGGTCGAGGAAGAACAGTCGCTGATCGTGCTGGAGTCCGACAAGGCCAGCATGGAAGTGCCGTCGTCGGCCGCCGGCAAGGTCGTGGACGTCAAGGTCAAGGTGGGCGACAAGGTCGCCAAGGGCACGCTGATCTGCACCGTCGAAGGTGGCGCGGCGGCGGCTCCTGCCCCGGCTCCGGCGGCAGCGCCCAAGCCCGCGGCTGCGCCTGCTCCGGCGCCGGCAGCGGCTCCGGCGGCCGCCACGCATGCCGGTGGCGCCGACATCCAGTGCGAAATGCTGGTGCTGGGCGCAGGCCCCGGCGGTTACTCGGCGGCTTTCCGGTCGGCGGACCTCGGCATGAACACCGTTCTGGTCGAGCGCTATGGCACCCTCGGCGGCGTTTGCCTGAACGTGGGCTGCATCCCGTCGAAGGCGCTGCTGCACAACGCGGCGGTGATCGACGAGGCCAAGGCGCTGGCCGCGCACGGCATCCTGTTCGGCGAAGCCAAGATCGATCTGGATGGCCTGCGGCACTACAAGGAAAGCGTGGTCGGCAAGCTGACCGGCGGTCTGTCGGGAATGGCGAAGGCCCGCAAGGTGCAGGTGGTGCGCGGCATCGGCACGTTCCTGGATCCGCATCATCTGGAAGTGCAGGAAACGGAAGGCGACAGCAAGGCCACCAATGGCAAGAAGACCGTGATCCGCTTCGAAAAGGCGATCATCGCGGCCGGCAGCCAGGCCGTGAAGCTGCCGTTCGTCCCTGAGGATCCGCGCATTTTCGATTCGACGGGCGCGCTGGAACTGCGCGACATCCCGAACAAGATGCTCGTGATTGGCGGCGGCATCATCGGCCTGGAAATGGCCACCGTCTACAGCACGCTCGGCGCGCGACTCGATGTCGTGGAAATGCTCGACGGCCTGATGCAGGGCGCTGACCGCGATCTGGTCAAGGTCTGGGACAAGGTAAACAAGCATCGCTTCGATAACGTGATGCTGAAGACCAAGACTGTCGGCGTGGAAGCGAAGCCGGACGGTATCTACGTGAAGTTCGAGGGCGAGTCCGCGCCGGCCGAGCCGCAGCGCTACGACGCCGTGCTGGTGTCGGTAGGCCGTTCCCCGAACGGCAAGAAGATCGGTGCCGAGAAGGCCGGTGTGGCTGTGACCGACCGTGGCTTCATCGATGTCGACAAGCAGATGCGCACCAACGTGCCGCACATCTACGCGATCGGCGATATCGTTGGCCAGCCGATGCTCGCACACAAGGCGGTGCATGAGGCACACGTGGCCGCCGAGGCCGCGCATGGCGAGAAGGCCTACTTCGACGCGAAGCAGATCCCGTCAGTGGCGTTCACCGATCCGGAAGTGGCATGGGCCGGCAAGACCGAAGACCAGTGCAAGGCCGAAGGCATCAAGTACAGCAAGGGCGTGTTCCCATGGGCCGCTTCGGGCCGTGCGATTGCCAATGGCCGTGACGAGGGCTTCACCAAGCTGATTTTCGACGAGGAAACCCATCGCATCATCGGTGGCGGTATCGTCGGCACCCACGCGGGCGACCTGATCAGCGAAGTTTGCCTGGCCATCGAGATGGGCGCGGATGCCGTGGATATTGGCAAGACGATTCACCCGCACCCGACCTTGGGCGAGTCGATCGGCATGGCCGCGGAAATCTACGAAGGTGTGTGCACGGACGTGCCGCCGCCGCGCAAGCGCTGATTGCTGGCGCCGTAGTGAGAGAACCCGCCGATTCGGCGGGTTTTTTTTATTTGTCTCGATTCTCCTGCAAGCAGCGGGGAGGGCGCGACGAAAAAAAGCCCGGCCCCTGGTAGTCAGGGGCCGGGCTTGAACGATACCTTTTGGAATCGGGTACCGAGGAGACACCGGTACGAGGCGATCGGGATCGCCTCCATTGGCAAAACGCCCCGCGTGGGCGGGGCGTTTTGCCAACGGACCGGCCAGAGCCGGTGCGTTGGTATTACAGATACAGATGCTTAGGCAGCAGTGGCCGACTTCTTGGTGGCCGTGCGGGCCGTGGCGCTGGCTTGCTGGGCAGCCTTGGTCGCGGCGGTGGCAGCGGCCTGGAAGTTGCTCTCAGCCATTTCAACGGCTTGCTTGGTAGCCTTCTGCACCGACTCGTAGGCGTTGTTGGCCGCCGAGATCGCCGACTTCACGATCGCCACGGTCGACTCCGAACCCGCCGGAGCGTTCTTGGCCAGGTTGTCGACCAGGGCTTGCACGTTCTTCGTGCCTTCAGCCAGCTGGGCTTCGGCAACCTTGGTGAACTCGCTTTGGGTTTCCGAAGCGATTTCGTACAGGTGACGCGTGTAGGCCAGGGTCTTCTCGGCAACCGGCTGCACCAGCGATGCCTGGATGGCCAGCAGTTCCTGGGCGTCCTTGGCGGTCAGCGCCTTCTTGGCGTTGTCGGCGTTCTCAGCCAGGGTGGCCTTGACCACTTGCAGGTTCAGCTCAACGAGCTTCTCCACGCCTTCGAAAGCCTTCGAGGTCAGGCCGAACAGGGTTTCGAGGTTGGCTTTATGTGCGGCTGCAACTTGTTCCGGGGTCAGGATCATTGCGGGTCTCCAGTGGTGAGCTTCAAGGTCAAGCAAAAGTGAAATTAAGCCGCCCAGATGTCAAAGCCATGACTTCAGTGTCCTGGCCAGCCCGAGCGTGTGTCTCGTATTTCGGCGCTGCCCGAAGGCTTTGATGCGCCGCAACAATTGCAATTCTAAGAGAACAACGATGAGTGTCAAGCGGTTTTTGTGCGTTGCACAAAAAATCGCCCGAACCACCCCGTCGAAAGCGCATAGAAGTCGACGTATGCCGCGTAAATTAAGGGTTTTTCCTGAGTCCACCGCTTGATGCGGCGCGGGAGATCCTGGCGTTTTCTGGCGGTTTCGGCGATTGGTGTGCCGCAGCGGGAGGGGAGTGCTACCATCGCTGACTGCCCGGTCGGATAATGATGTCATTCAGGCACTTTCCGGGCTGCTCATCCTGCCCCTCCCGATGCTTGCCTTTTACGCCGATCATTTCGTCCTGCCGTTGCCGCCGGGTCACCGTTTTCCGATGCGCAAATACAGCATGCTGCGTGATGCGGTGGTGCGTGAGGTGGGTGGGGTGGAATTGCGCGAGGCGCCGCGTGCCGACGATGAAACACTCGCATTGGCCCACACCGCTGCCTATATCGAGGAGGTCTCCACCGGCCAACTCGATGCGGCGCGTCAGCGCGAGATCGGCTTTCCCTGGTCGCATGAAATGGTGGAGCGTTCCCGACGCTCGGCCGGCGCGACGATTGCCGCTTGCAGGGTCGCGCTGGAGCAGGGTATCGCGGCGAATCTGGCTGGCGGCACTCACCACGCGTACGCGGACAAGGGGGCAGGGTTTTGCGTATTCAATGACGCGGCGATTGCGGCGCGTCGCCTGCAGCGCGACGGCAGCGTGCGGCGTGTGGCAGTCATCGATCTCGACGTCCACCAGGGCAACGGTACCGCATCGATCCTGCGTGATGATCCGACGATATTCACGCTGTCGCTGCACGGCGAGAAGAACTACCCATTCCGCAAGGAAGCGAGCGATCTCGACGTCGGGTTGCCGGACGGGTGCGATGACGGTACCTATGCCGTCGCGCTGGCGTCCGCGCTCGATACCCTGTTCGCACGATTCGATCCCGATCTGCTGATCTACCTGGCCGGCGCCGACCCTCATGAGGGTGATCGCCTGGGGCGATTGAAGCTCACGATGGCCGGTCTTGCGCGGCGAGACACGATGGTGTTCGAAGCTGCGCGATCACGTGGGTTGCCGGTCGCCGTCGCTATGGCAGGTGGCTATGGCAACCAGATCGAGGACACGGTCGCCGTGCATACGCAGACCATCATGCTTGCGGCGCGGTATCACGCGCAACTTGCCGTCGAATGCGCGAACGTGTCATGAATTGATTGCAATCCATTGGAACCTTGTGGCGGCCAGTGCGCTCATATCGAGCTGTCGTGCATCTGGCCGGTGCCATTTGTCCGAGCCATTCCTGACTCCAATAACAATGAAGCCCGAACCCGATTGCCGCAGTGCCTACGCACACTTCCAGCCGATCACGACGCGTTGGATGGATAACGATGTCTATGGTCACGTCAACAACGTTGTCTACTACAGTTATTTTGATACGGTCGTTAACACGTACCTGATCCGGGCTGGCGTGCTGGACATCGAGGCGGGCGAGACGATCGGTCTGGTGATCGAGACGCAGTGCAACTACTTCTCGTCACTGAGTTTTCCCGACACAGTGGTGGCGGGGCTGCGCGTGGCGAAGCTCGGCAATTCGAGCGTGCGCTACGAGGTTGGGCTGTTTTGCAATGATGATGACGTCGCCGCCGCCCAAGGGCATTTCGTGCACGTGTATGTCGATCGCGAAACGCGCCGGCCGGTGCCGCTGCCGCAGCCTTTGCGCCAGGCGCTCGAGGCGCTGGTGATTGGCCAGCAGGCACAGTGACCGCATTAACAAGAACAAGGAGACCGCAGAGCATGTCGACCCCTGGTGACGCAGCGATCGTTGATCGCGCCATCACAACGCGCCGTTCGATTCGCGCATTCCTCGATACGCCGGTACCACGCGAGACCGTCGAAGAGATTCTTGCGGTGGCAAGCCGCGCACCCTCCGGTACCAACACCCAGCCGTGGAAGGTGTATGTGCTGGCCGGCGATGCCAAGGCCCGCCTGTGCGCGGATGTGCTGGCCGCGTACGAGGATCCCGAGCGCGATGCCAAGTACCGTGAGGAGTATCCGTACTACCCGCGCGAGTGGACTAATCCGTATCTGGCGCGCCGCCGCAAGGTTGGCTGGGATCTGTACAGCCTGTTGCAGATCAGCCGCGAAGACAAGGCGCGCATGCACGAACAACATGCCCGCAATTTCCGTTTCTTTGATGCACCTGTAGGCATGATCTTCACCATCGATCGCATCATGGAACAAGGAAGCTGGCTGGATTACGGCATGTTCCTGCAAAGCATCATGGTGGCGGCGCGCGCGCGTGGCCTGGATACGTGCCCGCAGGCCGCTTTTACGCAGTTTCACAGGATCATTGGGCAGCACTTACGTCTGCCAGAGGAAGAGATGGTGGTGTGTGGCATGTCGCTTGGATATGCCGACCCCGAGGCTACGGCCAATCAATTGACGACGGAACGTGAACCGGTCAGCGGGTTCGCGCGTTTTCTTTCCTGAGTCGCTATCGGTGTCCTCAGGAATCGACGAGATCGACCGATATGGACGCCGAGGGCACTTTGATTTTGTAAAGGGTGGCTGGCTGTGCCGGGGTGTCGACATGGTTTGTCGACGTGGTGCCGGTTACACAGCAGCCGACCCAGTTGTTGTTTTTGGAGTTGCGGAAATATGACGAAGTAGGCGCTTTTCCCGTGATGTGGAAATGTTTGCCAACCAAACTTTAACGAGCGCTTCTAAGTCATTAATCTTGCTAACAATTTCTTAATTTCCTAAACTAGCGCCATTCCGCAGCCGCGCTGATCAGATCATGTTCCGGATCGAATCTCTCATGCCCCGATTCTTCGGCCTACCCCAATTGACCGCGCTCGCCACTTCGGCGGTCGTGTCCATTGCCCTGCTGGCCGCGCCGGCCTCGTACGCAGCGACGTCGTCGACTGCGACGAAGTCGTCGTCGAAAAAGCAGGCAAAATCCACTAAAACCACCAAAAAGGTGGCTTCCGCGAAAGCGGAGGCGTCGCCACGCAAGGTGATCGCCCTGCGCAACGGCAAACGTACCGTCGTCGCAAGCCGCGCGGCGCCGGTGCGTGCGGCGTTCGTGCCATCCAAGCCGTCGCTGGGTGAGGCGATGGGCCTGCGTGATACCGAGGATGCGCTTGCCCTGCGTTCGTCAGTGGCGCTGGTCATGGATCAGAACACCAATGAGGTGCTGTTCCAGAAGAATCCCACGGCTGTGCTGCCGATCGCATCCATTACCAAGCTGATGACCGCGCTGGTGGTGATGGACGCACGTCTGCCGATGGACGAAATGCTCACGGTGACCGAGGAAGACCGCGATACCGAGAAGCACAGCAGCTCGCGTCTGCGCTTTGGTACCCAGCTGACCCGCCAGGAGATGCTGTTGCTGGCGCTGATGTCGTCGGAGAACCGTGCTGCTTCGGCACTGGGTCGTAACTATCCGGGTGGCCTGCCTGCCTTTGTTGGCGCGATGAACCGCAAGGCGCGCGAGCTTGGCATGAGTGACAGCCACTTTGTCGATTCGAATGGCCTGTCGAGCAGCAACGTGTCGAGCGCGATGGATTTGGCTCGCCTAGTCAATGCCGCCTATCGCAATCCGACGATCCGCGAGTACTCGACGCAACCCGAGCACGAAGTCACCGTGTTTGGCCGTCCGATGCACTACGTCAGCACCAACCGCCTGGTGCGTGGCGGCAACTGGGATATCGGTCTGCAGAAGACCGGTTATATCTCTGAAGCCGGCCAGTGCCTGGTGATGCAGACACGCGTGAATGATCGCAACGTGGTGATGGTGTTCCTCGACTCGGTTGGCAAGCTGTCGCGCTTTGCCGATGCCACGCGCGTGCGTAGCTGGCTTGAGCATCAACCGGCGACGTCGGCGCAACCGCGCCCTTTCCCGTCGAATCCCAATCTCACTCAGGGCCCTAAATCGCCCACGGCGATCCTGGTCTCGCAGCAGTCGCACGGTACCTGAGCGACGACATCTGAGCGTTTGGGCCGTCCAAGAAAAACGCGCCGCCGGGCGAAAACCCGGCGGCGCGTTTTTTGTTTGCCTCGGCAGTTGTCAGGCGATCAAGCTGTCGGCTCCGGGACATATCCCATGCCACGCGAGATCTGCAGCGCGGTGTCCTTGAGGTTCTGCAGCCAGCTATCCTGAAGCCGATCGGCCGGTGCAGAGAGTGACAGGCCGGCGACAAGGCGTCGCGAGTCGTCATAGATGCCTGCGGCGATACAGCGGACGCCGAGTTCCAGTTCCTCGTTATCGCGTGCGTAGCCATTCGAGCGCACCCAGGTCAGTTCGCGCTCGAGCTTGGAGATATCCGTGATCGACGTGCGCGTATGACCGGCCAGCCCAGTACGGGTGGCGTAGTTGCGTACGCGCGCGCCTTCGTCCGCGGCCAGAAACAGCTTGCCGACCGAGGTCAGGTGCAGTGGGGCGCGGCCGCCGATGGCACGCACCACCTGCATCCCCGAGCGCTCGCTGTAGGCGCGCTCGATGTAGACGATTTCGTCGCCCTGACGTACCGACAGGTTGACGGTCTGGCCGGTGACGCGGTGCAGGGCACGCATTGGCGCCAGTGCAGCGTCACGCACCGAAAGGCGTGCCTTGACCAGATTGCCCAGCTCGAGCAGCCGCATACCCAGTCGATAGCTGCCCGGATCGGAGCGGTCGACAAAGCGGCACGCCACCATGTCGTTCAGGATCCGGTGGGCCGTGGACGGGTGCAGGCCGGTGGCCAGCGAAAGCTCTTTCAGACTGACGGGGTCGGCGTGCTGGGCCAGCGCGTCCAGCAGCGTCATCATGCGCTCGATCACCTGGATCGAGGTCTTGCCGGGTGACTTGTCTGCTTCTGCCATGGAGAAAATTTGTGCCGTGCGGCAAATTAAGCGTTTGCCTGATTCTATCTCACATCGTGAAAATTTCAACTGATGAAACGTGATTACTGAAACCAACCTCCAATCGCTTGCGCGATGACCGAACATTTCGCATGAGCCGCATTGTGCGGCGGGATGAACAAGATTGCGGCGCCGGATGCCCGCAGCGGCGGGGGCAAGGGGCATAATTGCGATGTTTCTGGGTCTGGAAAAAGGGAAGCGATGCGAATCGGACTGTTCGCCACCTGTCTGGTGGACCTCATGCGCCCCGAGATCGGGTTCTCGGTGCTGAAGCTGCTGGAATCGGCTGGCTACGAGGTCATGGTGCCCGAGGCGCAGACCTGCTGCGGACAGCCTGCCTACAACTCGGGTGAGCGCGCCGTATCACGCGACCTGGCGGAGAAATTCCTGCGCGAGTTCGAGATGTTCGACTACGTGGTGGTGCCGTCTGGCTCCTGCGGCGGCATGATTCGCCAGCACTACCAGGACCTGCTGCGCGACGATCCGGAACTGCACGGCCGCTACGAGCGCCTGCGGGAGCGCGTCTTCGAACTGACCGATTTTCTCGTCAACGTGGCAAAGATCGATCGGTTCGATTCCACCTTTGCCGGCAATGTCACCTATCACGATTCCTGTTCCGGCCTGCGTGAGCTGGGCGTCAAGCAGCAGCCACGCGAACTGCTGGGCAAGCTGCCGGGTGTGACGCTGACCGAAATGAAGGACTGCGAGGCGTGCTGCGGATTCGGCGGCACGTTCTCGGTGAAGTACGGCAATATTTCCACGGCGATCGTCGACGAGAAGTGCGCCAACATTCAGTCCAGCGGGGCCGATGCCGTGGTGCTCGGTGACCTCGGCTGTATCCTCAACATCGAAGGCCGGCTGCGCCGCACGGGCGATACGCGCACACGCGTGCTCCATATCGCCCAGGTGCTGGCTGGCGACGCCTGAAGACCCGCAACGAGCCCCCACGATGCAAGTCCACAGCATGGAATTCAAGGCGCGCGCAGGGCAGAAGCTTGCCGACCAGCGCCTGCAGCAGAACCTCAAGAAGCTCTCGACCAAGTTCGTCACCGCGCGCGCCGATGCGATCCGCGACATCGATTTCGATGCCACGCGCGCCGCGTTGAAGGAGCGGCGCAACCGGGCGCTCGAGAATCTCGACGTCTGGCTGGCCAAGTTCGAGGAGAGCGCGACAAAGCGTGGCGCCACGGTGTTGTTTGCCGAATCGACCGCCGATGCCGCGAGGCTAGTGGGCGAAATCGCGCAAAAGCATGGTGTGAAGAAGGTCATCAAGAGCAAGTCGATGGTGACCGAGGAGATGCGCCTGAACCAGGTGCTTGGCGAGATGGGCGTGCAGAGCATCGAGACCGACCTCGGCGAGTACATCCTGCAGATCAACGATGCCGAGCCGCCGTCGCACATCATTGCGCCGGTGATCCACAAGGACAAGGACCAGATTGCCGACCTGTTCGCCAAGGTCCATAACAAGCCTCGTCTGACCGATATCCCCGAGATGACGCGCGAAGCGCGCGAGGTGCTGCGGCCAGAGTTCCTGTCCGCCGACATGGGCGTCACGGGCGGGAATTTCATCATCGCCGAGACCGGCTCGGTGGCCGTGGTCACCAACGAAGGCAATGAGGGCATGTGTACGATCATGCCGCGCGTGCACGTGGCCGTAACCGGTATCGAGAAAGTCCTGCCGACGCTGGAGGATCTGGCCACCGTGATGCGGCTGTTGCCGCGTTCGGCAACGGGGCAGGCGATCTCGAACTATTTTTCGCTGCTGACTGGGCCGCGTGCCGAGGGCGAGCGGGACGGTCCGGAGCACATGTACTTCGTGCTCGTCGATGGTGGGCGCAGCGGCCTGATCGGCGGAGAGTTCCAGGAGATGCTGCGCTGCATTCGCTGCGGCGCCTGCATGAACCATTGCCCCGTGTACCAGAAGATCGGCGGGCACGCCTATGGCTGGGTCTATCCGGGTCCGATGGGCAGCGTGCTGACGCCGAGTTACGTCGGGCTGGCGAATGCACTGGACCTGCCGCAGGCAGCCACGCTGTGCGGCGAATGCAACCGCGTCTGTCCGGCGTCGATCCCGCTGTCCGATCTGCTGCGCAAGCTGCGCGAGAAACAGATGGAACGACGCCTGCGTCCGTGGCAGGAGCGGGCGGCGCTGCAGGCCTGGGGTTTTATTGCACGACGCCCGGATCTGTACGCGTTTGTCACGCGCATGGGCGCGCGACTGCTCGCACGCATGGGCGGCCGTGGAAAGCTGATCGCAAGCCTGCCGATGGCGGGTAAGGGATGGACGGACACGCGTGACATGCCGGCCCCGAGCGGCCGGACGTTCCGCGAACTTTACAAGGAAAGGAGGGCGCGTTCATGAGCGCCAATCAGGAGACGCTGGCCGCAATGCGGACTGCGCTGGATGCACACGTCGCCGGCAGCCTGCCGGTGGGGGATCTGATCGAACAGTGGCGTGCCTCGGCATCGTCGCTGACGTTGCCGCCGGTATTCGGTCAGGCGATGGAAGAGTTGCTGCGCAGGATGGAAATGTCGGCCGTGTTCGCGCAGGATAGCTGCTCGTTCTCGAGCACTGCGGTGACCGACCAGCTCAAGAAGTGGCTGGATAAGGCGGGAACGATATAAGGTACTGCCACAGGTAAGCTCCCCTCCCGCAATGCGGGTGAGGGGAGCTTGCCTATTTACCCCAGCAGCAGCGCGTCGTCATCGAGCTGCTCATGCCGTGTCTGCTCGAACATCTTGAGCAGATCGGGCACGTCCAGCCCCTTGCGCTGGTCGCCGGACACATCCAGAACGACCTGGCCCTGGTGCAGCATCACCGTGCGCTGGCCATAGTCGAGTGCCTGGCGCATCGAGTGCGTGACCATCATCGTCGTGAGCTTGCTTTCCTCGACGATCCGGGCCGTCAGTTCGAGCACGAATGCCGCCGTCTTCGGGTCCAGCGCCGCGGTGTGTTCGTCGAGCAGCAGGATGCGCGACGGCTGCAGCGAAGCCATCAGCAGGCTTACTGCCTGGCGTTGGCCGCCGGACAGCAGGCCAATCCGGTCCGTCAGCCGGTTCTCGAGGCCCAGGTTCAGCAGGCGCAGCTTGTCGCGAAACAGCTCGCGCGACGACTTGTTCAGCGCCGGGCGGAAGCCGCGACGCGAACCACGTGCCATCGCCAATGCCATGTTTTCCTCGATCGTCAGCGCCTCGCAGGTGCCGGCCATCGGATCCTGGAACACGCGGGCCACCAGATGGGCACGATCCCATGCCGGTTTGCGCGTGACGTCGACGTCATCGATCATGATGCGGCCGGTGTCGACCATCAGGTCGCCGCTGACCGCGTTGAGGAAGGTCGATTTGCCGGCGCCATTCGAGCCGATCACGGCAACGAACTGGCCAGCCGGAATCTCCAGGCTCAGGCCGCGCAGGGCGCGGTTCTCGATCGGAGTACCCGGGTTGAAGGTGAGCTTCAGGTTTTCGGCGCGCAGCATGTCAGGCACCTCCGTTCTTGCGGGCGAACAGCTTCTTGCGCGTGGCCGGCAGCACCAGCGCCAGCGTCACGAGGGCAGCCGTCACCAGGTTCAGATCCTGTGCCTTGAGGCCGATGAACTCGCTGTTCAACGCCAGCGCGATGAAGAAGCGATAGAGGATTGCGCCAACCACCACAGCCAGCGTGACGTACACCAGACGTCGTGCCGGAATGATCGTTTCGCCGATGATCACGGCGGCCAGGCCAATCACGATCGTGCCGATACCCATCGAAATGTCGGAGCCGCCTTGCGTCTGCGCGAACAACGCGCCCGCCAGTGCGACGAGCGCATTGGAGAGCGCCATGCCGGCCAGCGTCGCGCGGCCGGTGGGCACGCCCTGGGCGCGGGCCATGCGCGGGTTGGCGCCGGTGGCGCGCATCGCCAGGCCAAGTTGCGACGAGAAGAACCAGTCCAGGCCAACCTTGGCGATCACGACCACCACGAACAGCACTACCGGGCGCAGCACGTAGTCGGGCATCCATTCCGGCTGCAGGATCGTGAAGATGGTCGGTTCGGTGATCAGGGGCACGTTCGGGCGGCCCATGACGCGCAGGTTGATCGAGTACAGCGCGATCATCATCAGGATACTGGCCAGCAGATCCATGATCTTGAGTCGCACGTTGAGCCAGCCCGTGATGAAACCGGCCAGCGAGCCGGCGATGATGGCGGCCACCGTGGCGGTGAACGGGTCGTGCCCGGCCGAGATCAGCGTGGCAGCCACGGCGCCGCCCAATGGGAAGCTGCCGTCGACGGTCAGGTCGGGGAAATTGAGGATGCGGAAGGAAATCAGCACCCCGAGCGCTACGAGACTGAAGATCAGGCCGATCTCGAGGGCGCCCAGAAGGGAAAAGAGGGACATTGGGGGAAATCCTGTTGCTAGCCCGACCGGTTTGGCCCGGGTAGGGCCCTGGGGGCGCTCAAGGCCGCGCTCGTAGGGTAGGCGGCGCGGCCTCTTTGGGTCTTACTTGATGACGGTCTTGGCTTCCTTGATCAGGTCCGGCGACAGGGTGACGCCTTGCTTCTCGGCGGCGCCCGTGTTCACGAACAGCTCAAGGTTGTCGGAGGTTTGCGAAGCAATCGCGCCCGGCTTTTCACCCTTCAGGATGCGCAGCACGACCTTGCCGGTCTGATGGCCCAGGTCACCGTAGTTGATACCCAGGGCGGCGATGGCGCCACGCTTCACGCTGTCGGTGTCCGAAGCCACCAGCGGGATCTTCGATTCGTTGGCCACCTTGACCAGCGATTCATACGCGGACACGACGTTGTTGTCGGTGTTCGTGTAGATCACGTCCACCTTGCCGATCAGGCTCTTGGCGGCCGGGCCGATGTCCACGGTACGCGGCGCGGCGGCTTCCTTCAGGGTCAGGCCTTCCTTGGCCAGCAGTGCCTTCAGTTCCTTGACCACCACCACCGAGTTGGCTTCACCCGGGTTGTAGACCATGCCCACGTTCTTGGCCTTGGGCACCACGCGCTTGATCAGGGCGACCTGCTTGTCCAGCGGCAGCTTGTCCGACACGCCGGTTACATTGGTGCCCGATGCGCCCCAGCTCTTGACCAGCTGAGCAGCCACCGGATCGGTCACGCCCGAATACACCACGGGGACGGACTTGGTGGCAGCCACCACGGCCTGCGCCGACGGCGTGGCAATGGCCACGATCACGTTCGGCTGGTCACCCACGAACTTGCGGGCGATCTGGGCGGCCGTGCCGGTGTTGCCCTGGGCGCTTTGGTATTCCCACTTCAGGTTCTTGTCGGCGTCGTAGCCGTTGGCCTTCAGTTCGTCGCGCACGCCGTCACGAATGGCGTCGAGTGCCGGGTGATCCACGATCGACAGGACCTTCACAGTCTGGGCCTGCACGGCGCCGCCGTAGAGCAGAGCCAGCGCGACTGCGCTGCCGAGGATGGTTTTGGTGGATGCCTTGAGACGCAGCATGTATTTGTTCTCCCCCGAGGGTTCGGTGCTTTAGATCAGCCGCAAAAACGTGACCGCCGTCCTGACAGTAAGCCTGCTGGCACTGGAAACATGTCAGGCAGGGTGACCCGGTCGGTCCGCGTGCGGGCGCGCTGCGCCCGGCGGCAGGTGCGGGCGCGCGCGCGGTCGCAACGGATACGACGGCGCGAAGGCTCGCAGCATACCATTTTCACCGCCTGGATGGCTCGCTTTTAATGCCGCACCGCGCCATATCCTGCTGAAAAACACCTCTACCGGGGAGGTGCACCGCAAATTATTGCGCCGGATTGTGGATTTCGGCGTGAATGCGCTCAACGGCCGACAGCACCTCGGCTGAAAGTGCGGTGTCCAGGGCGTCTACGTTTTCTTTAAGTTGCGCAAGGCTCGTGGCGCCGATGATCGTGCTGGCGATAAACCAGCGCGAATAGCACCATGACAGTGCCAATGTGGCGCCCGACATCCCGTGCGCGCGGGCGAGTTCCTGGTAGCGCGCCGCGGCCGCCATCGTCTCGGCTCGCATGTAGCGCGGGCTCCAGTCAGGGGAGAAGCGCGTCAGCCGGCCAACGGCGTCGGGGTTGAATACGGGGTGGTTTGCATCACCGGTCAGGTACTTGCCGGTCAACTGGCCGAACCCGAGCGGGCTGTACGCCAGCAGGCTGACCTCGGTGCGGAAGCAGGTCTCGTCCAGCCCCTGCTCGAAGCTGCGGTTGACGAGGTTGTACGGGTTCTGGATCGTGGCGATGCGGGGCAGGCCATGCCGCTCGGCCACATTGACGAACTCCGTCACGCCCCACGGCGTTTCGTTTGACACGCCGACGTAGCGGATCTTGCCGGCCCGCACCAGGTCGCCCATCGCTTCGAGTTGTGCCTCAATTGTTGCGCACTGCCGCTCAGCTTCGGGGTTGAAGCGCTTCTGGCCGAAAATCGGTGCGTTACGCGCCGGCCAATGAATCTGGTAGAGGTCGATGTAGTCGGTCTGCAGCCGCTTGAGGGAGTCTTCGACCGCAGCGCGGATACTGTCTGGCGTCAGATCGCCGCCATTGCGTATCCACGGGTTGCGCGCCGGGCCGGCCACCTTGCTGGCGAGCACGACGCGATCACGCGGCTGCTTCTTCAGCCAGGTGCCGATGATGCGCTCGGTGCTGCCGTACGTCTCGGCGCGCGGCTTGACCGGGTACATCTCGGCGGTGTCGATGAAATTGATGCCCCGCGAGAATGCGTAGTCGAGCTGGCTATGGCCTTCGGCCTCGGTGTTCTGCTCGCCGAAGGTCATCGTGCCCAGGCAGATGCGCGAGACTTCGAGGTCGCTGCGGCCGAGTCGGATCTTTTTCATGGTGTTTCCCTGGATCGTGTCGGCCGACAGAATGCCTGAAATCCGCTATCGGCGCAGGGCGCTGGCGCACTCGCGTACCAGCGTCGGCCCGCGATAAATCAGGCCGCTGTAGAGCTGCACGAGCTGCGCGCCGGCATCGATCTTGGCGCGCGCATCGGCGCCGTTGAAGATGCCGCCTACACCGATGATCGGCAGCGCGTCGCCAATGACTTCGCGCAACGCGCGAACCACGCGCGTGGAGGCTTCGAACACCGGCCGGCCGGACAGACCGCCCGCTTCCTCTGCATGAGGCAGGCCCTTCACGGCGTCGCGCGAGATCGTCGTGTTTGTGGCGATCACGCCGTCGATCTTGTGGCGCACCAGCGCATCGCCGATGTTGCGAACCTGGTCATCGTCGAGATCGGGAGCGATCTTGAGCGCCACGGGCACGTAGCGCTTGTGCTGGTCGGCCAGGCGCTGCTGGGCGGCCTTGAGTGTGGACAGCAGGCTATCGAGTTCGCTGGCGCCCTGGAGCTGGCGCAGGTTCTTGGTGTTAGGCGATGAGATATTCACCGTGACATAGCTTGCGTGCGGATAGACGCGCTCAAGACAGTACAGGTAATCGTCTGCCGCGCGCTCGATCGGCGTATCGGCGTTCTTGCCAATATTGAGCCCCAGCACACCGCCTTCGGCCTTCCAGCGGGATGCCTGGACGTTCCGGATGAATGCATCGACGCCCCCGTTGTTGAAGCCCATGCGGTTGATCAGCGCGTCGGCCTGCGGCAGTCGGAACATGCGCGGGCGCGGGTTGCCCGGCTGCGCCCGAGGTGTGACCGTACCGACTTCGATGAAGCCGAAGCCGAATGCCGCCAGGCCATCGATATACGCGCCATCCTTGTCCAGGCCGGCCGCCAGGCCGACCGGATTCGGAAAGCGAACGCCCATGACCGTGCGCGGGTCGTCGGCGATGCTGTTGCCGATGCATCCGGCCAGCCCCATGCGCTTGGCGCGCATCAGGTTATTGAGCGTGAAATGGTGGGCGTCCTCCGCATCCATGGAAAACAGGGCGGGGCGCAGCAGGGGGTAAAGCGCGTTGAGCACGAGGGTGGGGCGCGGCCAGGGCCGGCGAGGAGTCTGAACCAAGGCGGCATTGTAGCGCCTCCTGCGTCCGTTCTTACTCCAGGGCTGGGCCGGGTGCAGGTTGCCCGGATGCCTCCGCCGGAGCCTCGAAGGTGTGCCACTGATTGCCGGTGAGTACCTGCAATGGCTGAAAGCGTGCCTTGTAGGCCATCTTGCGGCTGTCGGCAATCCAGTACCCGAGGTACAGGTGGGGCAGGCCAAGCTCACGGGTCTGGTTGATCTGCCACAGGATGTTGTAGGTCCCGTAGCTCGCGCCCACGATCAGGGGGTCGTAGAACGTGTAGACGGACGACAGGCCATCGTCGAGCACGTCGATCATGCTGACCATGCGCAGGCGTCCCGCTTCCGGGGATCCCGGTGGTTCACGAAACTCCACCAGACGGGAGTTCACACGGCTCTGCAGCAGGAACTGCTCGTACTGGTCGCGGCTGTCCTGGTCCATGCCGCCGCCGGCATGGCGCATCGACTGGTAAAGCAGATACAGCGAGTAATGCTCCTCGACGTAGGTGAGCGGCGCCACGAGGGCCTGAAGGCCCTGATGGTCTCGCCATGCGCGGCGCTGGCTGCGATCGGGTCTGAACTGCTCGACCAGCACCCGGCATGGCGTGCAGGCGCGGCATTCGTCGCAATAGGGGCGGTAGGTGAAGATGCCGCTGCGCCGGAAGCCAGCCCGTACCAGCCGTGAGTAGACGTCGGCATTGATCAGGTGCGCCGGCGTGGCCACCTGAGAGCGTGCCATGCGGCCTTCGAGGTAGCTGCAAGCGTAGGGCGCCGTCGCATAAAACTGCAGCGCGGAAAGCGGGAGTTCCTTCAGCTTGCTCATGGCGTCGGAGATGGACGGGGGCTTGTCTGGCAGTCTATCAGAGCGGGCCGGCGCACGTCTGCAAGGCAATGCCGTGGCGTGCTGCCGAGGTGAGGCACCATTTTGAGATTCCTCGCATGGTGCGACGGATGGCGGACGCCTAGCATGTGAGTCATCTGACACAGCGGAGAATTTGCAATGACAGCCATGGTCATTCAGGCAGAGACTATCGAGCGCAGCGTCGCAGACGCCAGCACCCACGGGCCACGTGAATCGCGGCCGTCCAGGATCACGGAGATCGCCGCCTTGATCGCGGCGATCGCTGCTGGCGGCGCGACACTGGTCGCGGTGATGAGCTATCAGAATGCGATCATGGAGGAAAAGCTCACGGCTGCGGTGAGTCCACTTGCCATGTCGATCATTGAGATGGATAAGCGGCTCACCAATTCAATTGGCGAGATGGACAAGCGGCTTACCAATTCGATTGGTGAGATGGATAAGCGACTCACGGGGCGGCTGGACCAGGTCGATCGACGCCTGCATCAGATGGATCAGCGAATTGATCGGATCCAGGTGAGCAGACGAAATGTCCCGTAGCCGCGCGTACGTGGGGGGCTGCAGCGTGGGCAATCGCCGGGTACGGGTCGAGGGGGCGCTGATACCAGTGTGGGCACGTGACGCCGACACTTGTCCCCGATGATCCGTGCAATCAGAGTCCGGTACTTGCCTGTGACGTCCAGCGCGTCAGTTCAGATTTGTCAAAACGCCAGGGCGAGATATTGGCTTCGGCAGCCGTCTGGCGAACGTGTGCAATGAACTGCTCGCGAGGGATTGGCTCTGCGCCGAGCGAGGCGAGGTGATCGGTCTCCTGCTGGCAGTCGATCATGGTCACGCCGTGGCGTTCCAGGAATCCGCATAGCGCCGCAAGGGCGATCTTCGACGCATCCGTGCGGTGGGCGAACATCGACTCGCCGTAGAACATGCGCCCCAGGGCCACACCGTAGAGACCGCCAACGCGTTCGCCGCGATACCAGGTCTCGACAGAGTGCGCGAGTCCGAGGCGATGCAGGCTGCCGTACGCTGCGACGATGTCGTCCGTGATCCAGGTGCCGAGCTGGCCATCGCGTGGGGTCATTGCGCAAGCCTGCATCACGGCGACGAAATCGTCATCGACGCGAATTTCCCAGTCGGGGTCCCGCAGGATGCGACGCAGGGTCTTCCGTAGCGACACCGATATCTTCAGCCCATGCGGGGCCAGCACCATTCGCGGGTCCGTGCTCCACCACAAAACGGGCTGGCCCTCCGAGTACCAGGGAAAGATGCCCTGTCGATAGGCTAGAAGCAGACGCTGCGGTGAAAGATCGCGGCTGGCCGCAAGGAGCCCCGGCGCGTCACTTGCTGGTCCGAGCGCGCGCTCGACCGGTGGAAACGGGTCCTGCGGGTCGAGCCAGGTGATCATGCTCTGAGGCTGGGGTTGTGGCTGGAATCGCGGGAAGCCTGCGGGTTGGGCGCCGCTTTTTACGGCGTAACCGTGGCGCGGCTGGTCAGCGGGCGCATCGGCTTGTCGATGTCGAGTGTATGCAACCGGAAGCTGCTATCGGCGATCCTGCCGGCAGCGCGGTCGGCGAAGAAGCAGCGCAGCGTGTGGATGACCGTGGGGAATGCCAGATCGTCCCAAGGCACATCGGCTTCGTCGACGAGCTTGACCTCGAGGCTTTCTTCGCCCGGGGCTACATCCAGGTCCAGCAGGCGGGCCAGATAGAAAAGATGCACTTGATGCACGTGTGGCACGTTCAGCATCGAGAACAGTTCACCCACTTCCACGCGGGCGCCGGCTTCCTCCAGCGTTTCGCGCGAAGCGGCTTGTGCGGTGGTCTCGCCAATTTCCATGAACCCCGCCGGCAGCGTCCAGAAGCCATAGCGCGGCTCGATTGCGCGTTTGCAGATCAGGATCTTGTCTTCCCACACCGGGATCGTGCCCACGACATTGCGCGGATTCACATAGTGGATGGTGCCGCAGCTATCGCACACGCTGCGCGGGCGGTTGTCGCCTTCAGGCACGCGCAAAACTACCGCATGGCCACAGTTCGAGCAGAATTTCATGAGGGAAGCATTCGGGAGGAATGGCGCCAAGTGTATCACCGCGCCGGGGCGCTTCTGTATGGCCCCTGCCGTCCGGCACGTCATGCAAAGCGTGTGCGCCATGGCAAACAAAAAACCCGCCAATAGGCGGGTTTGCTGTGCGACGATCGGTTGGTTGCGGGGGCAGGACTTGAACCTGCGACCTTCGGGTTATGAGCCCGACGAGCTGCCAACTGCTCCACCCCGCGTCCGTCGAAGCTGTGATTATAGGTGAGTCGTTGACGCAATGCAACAGAAACATCCGAATAATTGCGGAGACACGCTGGATGGCCTGCCGACAAGGGTTAGATCGTTGCGCGTGGCAGTCGGTTCAGGGTGTGGAAGGACTTTCGCTTGTGCGCTGCCGTAGGGCATCCCACCAGGCACCTTCGAACTCGAAACTGTCGCGTTGCTGCAGGTCGTCGCGTTGCCACATCACGCGGTCGCGGCGTACGGTCAGCATCCAGGTAGTGGTGGCGAGCGGCTCGGGCACGTCGAAGGCGCGGGGGGTGAGGATGGCGGCGCAAGCGCCGTGCACGGGGTCACGCGCCGATGTGTACCGGATCATGCCGATGCCTGCTTCGCGCGCGGTGCGCCCGAACGCCTGACATTCGTCATGCTGGTTGGCGTCGGTCCAGCGCGCGCCGTCTTCCACAAACGGCGGCGTATCGAGTGCCACGCCGTCGGTCTTCACGCTGACCTGGAACAGGGTTTGCGCGCGCGCATCGATGCGCGGCAACGCCGGACTGTCCTGCAGGAACCGCCAGCGCCAGAATCCAAGCTCCGCGCAGGCCGTGCGAATGGCTTCGGCGCCATAGAACACACCGATGTCCTGAGGGCCGCGAAAGCGTGAGCCCTCGGCGGCGGGCGGGTAGCGGAACGGCGTGTAGATCAGATAGTGCAGATGCCGCGCATCGAGTGGCACGACGGGCTTGCCGGCGTCGAGGACGGCCTCCAGCACGGCCTGCTCCTCGAGCGTGTCGACCAGCGGCATGGTCGACACCACGTGTTGCGCTTCTACCGCCCGCCAGAGCCTGAGCGCGAACGGCTTGCGCTCAGATGCGACCGCGGGTGGCGTCCAGGTAGTGAACGACACGTACGATGCCCTCCGTTGTGCGGATCAGTTCGAGCGGCTTGCCGCCGAGTGCGAGATTGTCGTGGGTCAGCCAGAGCCGCGCCTGTTCCTCGTGGCCAAGGATGGCATCGAGCGAGCGGAACAGGCGCACGAACAGGACGGCGAACTCCCATTCCTTGCGATGGGCGTCGAGCACGTAGCCGCCCGAGGCCATGCGCGAAACCGAAGCGGTGCTGATCCCCAGCACGCTGGCCACGATGGCCTGGCTGATGCCGAGAAAGCCAGCCGCGCGCATCACGGCCTTGGTGAGCGTTACGCCAGGATCGGGGGCACTTCCGGGGTCCGGCGTCGGAATCTGACCAGATTGCATCGCCTATGCTCCTGTTTCTTGAGAAACATTATAGGCACCCGGTTTCAGAAGGGAAGCTGCAAATGGTGTTGATTCCTGTGGTGATTCCGTTTCCCGATCCCGTTCCTAATACGTTTCGATATGCAGGCGACCTTCGGCACGCAGACGCGGCTCGATGTCCTGCCACGACTGACCCGACGTGGCGCAGACCTCGGCGAATGCATCCAGCACGCCTTCCTCCATCCCCTTGAGTCCGCAGATGTAGATATGACCATGCGGGTCTGCCAGCAACGCGGCCACCTGGGCCGAGGCCTCGCGAATGGCGTCCTGCACATACCGGCGCGGTACCTCCGGATCGCGCGAGAACGCGAAGTGGATGTCCAGGAAGTCCTTGGGTAGCTTCAGCAGCGGGCCAAAGTAGGGCAGTTCCCGCCGATTGCGGGCGCCGAAGAACAGCAGCCGGCGACCGCTGAAGTGGTCCATGTTGCGGCGCATACGCTCGGTCATTGCCCGCATCGGCGCGGACCCGGTACCGGTGCAGATCATCATCACGCTCGCTTCGCGGTGGTTCGGCATCAGGAATGTGCTGCCGAACGGCCCGACCACCTGCACCGGGTCGCCCTTGGCCAGGTCGCACAGGAAGTTCGACGCCACGCCGCGCACTGGGTTGCCATCGTGATCGGTGTCCACGCGCTTCACGGTCAGCGCGAGGTTGTTGTAACCCGGCCGCTCTCCGTCGCGCGGGCTGGCCACCGAATACATGCGGATGTAGTGCGGCTTTCCGGATGCATCGGTGCCGGGCGGCACGATCCCGATTGCCTGACCTTCCAGCACCGGAAAGAAGTGATTGCCGAAATCGAGCACGATGTGATGGATGTCGCTCGATGCATCCTCGGCGGTCAGCCGGTAGTTGCCGGCCACCGTGGCGGTCACCGGCTCGCGCACGCCGTGCAGGTTGACGTACGGATGCGCGGCCGACCACGGTGCCCTGGATGACGTATGCCGGCTGGTCTCCACCTCCTGAACGGCCACGGATTTGCTGCCGCGCGACGCTTCATCGATGACCTGTCCGGCTGCAGCCGCTGCCTCGATCTCCGCTTCGGGCAGCGGTACCTCTTCCGGCAGTTCGTCCCAGGTCAACTGGGCTTCGATGGTGTAGGCCTGGCCCTTGAGCATCGTGCGCCAATTGTCGATGGCGCCGGTGGGGCAGGGCGACAGGCATGCATTGCACGCATTGCAGACGTCAGCCTTGACCACGTAGTTGCGGTCGTCGTGAGTGATGGCATCTATCGGGCACGTGTCTTCGCAGGTATTGCAGCGAATGCAGATTTCCGGGTCGATCAGATGTTGCTTGATGATGTCGGCGGCGCCCATGATCGTCAGCCTCGATGGATAGGTCGTCAGTTGAAACGAACGTACTCGAAATCAACCGGCTGGCGGTTGATGCCAACTGCCGGCGGCGCGATCCAGTTGGCGTACTTGCCGGGTTCTACCACCCTCCCCATCAGCGAAGCCACGTACTTGCGATCTTGTTCAGTCGCCAGCCATTTGTCCTTGTTGGCTTCCCATTCGGCGGTCGTCAATATTTCGCCGGTGGGCGACACGTGCAGGTTCGCGAAGGTGCCGATCTTGCGGTTGAACGCCTTGTGCGGCACGGTCAGGCGGAATGGGATGCCCGCCTTCTCGATGACCTTGTTCCAGCGTGCCACGCCGCCCATGGAGTCTTTAATGTAGTCGTCGCGCAGCACCTCGTTCAACGCATTCAGCATCGGCACTTCACGCTCGGTCAGCTTGCCATCCCGGACGTCGAGGATGCGGTACACGTCGCCCTTGAGCAAGTGGTCATCGTCGCGCTTGCCTTCGTCGAAGCGACCCTTGAGGCCGGCGCTGTAGAACGTGGCGGCGTTGGAGGACTGGTCCGCCCCGAACAGGTCGATCGTGACGCTGTAGTGGAAGTTCAGGTAGCGCTGGATCGTTTCCAGGTCGATCACGCCAGCGGCGCGCACGTCCGCCGGGTCCTGGATGTCGCGCTCACGCATGACCTCGCAGGTGCGCTGGATCACTCGAGAGACGCCGGACTCACCCACAAACATATGGTGTGCTTCCTCGGTCAGCATGAAGCGCGTGGTGCGCGCAAGCGGGTCGAAGCCAGATTCAGCCAGCGCGCAGAGCTGGAACTTGCCGTCGCGATCGGTGAAGTAGGTAAACATGAAGAACGACAGCCAGTCCGGGGTCCGCTCGTTGAACGCGCCCAGGATGCGTGGATTGTCCTCGTCACCCGAGCGGCGGCCCAGCAGCGCTTCCGCTTCCTCACGGCCGTCGCGACCGAAATGGCGGTGCAGCAGGTAGACCATGGCCCACAGGTGTCGGCCTTCTTCCACGTTGACCTGGAACAAGTTGCGCAGGTCATAGAGCGACGGCGCGGTCAGGCCCAGATGGCGTTGCTGCTCCACCGATGCCGGTTCCGTGTCACCCTGCGTGACGATGATGCGGCGCAGATTGGCGCGGTGTTCGCCCGGGACTTCCTGCCAGGCCGCTTCACCTTTGTGCTCGCCAAAGTGAATCCGGCGATTGGGGTCCGCCGGCTGCAGGAAGATGCCCCAGCGATAGTCGGGCATCTTCACGTGCTCGAAGTGCGCCCAGCCTGATGGATCGACGGAGACCGCGGTGCGCAGGTAGACATCGAAGTTGTGCGAGCCGTCCGGCCCCATGTCGCGCCACCAGTCCAGGAACGCCGGCTGCCAGTGTTCGAGCGCGCGCTGCAGCGTGCGGTCCTCGGAGAGGTTCACGTTGTTCGGAATCTTCTGGCTGTAGTCGATGCTCATTGCGGGTCTCCTTTTATATTTGCCGTCAGATCGGACAGTCGTCAGACCCGATCCCAGTCGAAGCGTGCCTTGTTGCCGGTGCCGAATACCTTGAGCGCGCCGTGTTCGCCGACCGCGTTGGGCCGGTTGAAGATCCAGTTCTGCCAGGCCGTCAGGCGGCCGAAAATGCGCGTTTCCATCGTTTCTCGCCCGCCGAAGCGCAGGTTGGCTTCCAGGCCGGTCAGGGCGTCGGGCGACAGGCTCGCGCGTTCCTCGGTGGCAATACGGATTTCGTCCTCCCAGTCGATGTCGTCGAGCGCGGCCGTGATCAGGCCAACGGCTTCGGCGGCGGGGCCGTCGAGCGGCTTGCCGGCCTGTTCGCGCACGGCGGCGATGGCGTTGGCATCTTCATAGAAGCGTGCGGCCAGGCGCGTCAGGCCGTTCGGCATCGGATAGCGGCCGAAGTTGGCAACGTCGGCATGAACGCGGGGAGCTTCGTCCGGCGTGTCGGGCAGTTGCAGCATGTAGGCGCGGTCCGCGGCCAGCACCAGTTCCAGCAGCGTGCCGGCAAAGCAGGAGCCCGGTTCCACCAGCGCGAACAGGCTGCGCGACGACACATCCAGGCGCGCCAGCGTGCGGCGCAGCATGCCGATCGTCTCGCGCACGAACCAGTGGCCGGCATGGGCATCCATCAGCGCATCGGCCGCCAGCACTTGGGCGGCATCGCCGGTGGTCTTGAGGATCCACATGCCGATATCGAGATGATTGGTGCGCAGCGTCAGGATGGCGTCGTCCAGTTCGCGTGCCATCTTGAGTGGCCACCACTGGGCGCCGGCGGCGAGGATGCCGGCCAGATCCCGGGGCTGACCGGCGTCGGGCGCCGACACGGTGATCGTTGCGCGGCGTGACTCATGGTCGATGTCGACGCGAACGGTTTCGTACCGATAGCCTTCGGCGGTCACGGCGCGCGTCAGTGGCGTCAGTCTCACGCCCTGTGTATCGGCAGGGCGGTCGCTCTGGGCGGCCAGCGCCTGCGCGCGTTCGCGCACGTATTCGGCAAAGCGTGCGGGTTTCACCACCTCGTCGACAAGCTTCCAGTCCTTGGCGCGTTGCCCGCGCACCCCTTCGGTGGTCAGGCAGAAGATGTCGGCGTGGTCGCGGCGCACATGGCGCTTGTCGGTGACGCGCGTCAGGCCGCCGGTGCCCGGCAGCACGCCCAGCAGCGGCACTTCGGGCAGGCTCACGGCCGAGGAGCGGTCGTCAACCAGCACGATCTCGTCGCAGGCCAGCGCCAGCTCGTAGCCGCCGCCCGCCGTGGTGCCGTTGCAGGCGGCGATGAACTTGATGCCCGAGTGGAGGCTGGCGTCCTCGATGCCGTTACGGGTCTCGTTCGTGAACTTGCAGAAGTTGACCTTCCACGCGTGGCTGGACTTGCCGAGCATGAAGATGTTGGCGCCCGAGCAGAAGATGCGATCTTTCGTGCTCGTCATCACCACGGTGCGCACTTCCGGATGTTCGAAGCGAATGCGCTGCAGGGCATCGTGCAGTTCGATGTCGACGCCCAGATCATAGGAGTTCAGCTTCAGCGCATAGCCGGGGCGCAGTCCGCCTTCCTCATCGACGTTCATCGCCAGCGTGGCGACAGGGCCCTCAAACGTAAGTTGCCAGTGACGGTATTGCTCGGGGTCGCGCTCGAACGTGACGGGGGCGCTGGATGCGATGGGGGCGGTATCCGACATGAGGGCTGTCTCCTTGATGCACTATAGTGCCTTATCTTCTGGCATGAAATATAGTGCATCAATCGAGGCGATGCAAGATCGCGCAAGCCCGTTGCGAAGAAAAAACTGAAGGGAGGGGTGTCAGGCCCGCGTGTGCAGGATCTGCGCCTGCAGCGTGTGCAGTGACGTGGCGGCATCCTGGCCGCTGGTGTCGATCGAGGCGTCCGCGCGCGAATAGAGTGGCGTGCGGGCTTGCAGGATGCGCCGCAGGTCGGTCATCGCCTCGCGGTTGCCTTCCATCGGCCGCATGTCGCCTTGCGCTACCACGCGCGCCATGTGTTCCTCGGGTGACGTGCGCACCCAGATCGTGAAGCACCGCGACAGCAGCAGGTTGAACGTGGCGGGTTCGGAAACCAGGCTGCCCGGCGTGGCCAGCACCATGGTGTCGTTCTCGCGCAGCACGCGCTCCAGCGCGCGCATTTCGTAGCGGCGATACGCGGCCTGGCCGTACAGCGAATGGATCTCGGAAAGGCTCGCGCCAGCTTCCTTTTCGATGGCGGCGTTCAGTTCGACGAACGGCATGTCCTCCGCGGCTGCGAGCGCGCGGCCCAGCGTCGATTTGCCCGCGCCGCGCAGGCCGATCAACGCGATGCGGCGATGGCGGGCGTCACGGGATTCCGTCGGTGACAGCGCGTGCCGCGCGGCTTCCCGCACGCGGGCCAGATCGCTCGCCGGCAGTTGTGCGAGCCACTGAATCAGTTGCGAGAACTCTGTGGCGCGAGGGTTGCCCGCGCCGCCCGCGTCGGCATGGCCGTCGACCTCCGCCAGCACCACGGGCAGTGGCACGTCCAGCGCGTTGGCGACCTGCCGCAACAGCAGCACCGATGCATTGCCGGTGCCGGTTTCGAGATTGGCGAGATAGCGTTCCGATACGTCCGCGCCGCGCGCCAGATCCTTGCGCGACATGCCGCGTGCCGCGCGCAGTGAGCGGATGCGCTCACCCAGATGCGTGAGATACGGGTCCCGTTCTCCGGCCGCGCGGTTGTCCGGGCGGCCTTCGGCGGTCATAAGCGGATCAGGGTCGCGGCGCATGGTTCAGGGCGTTTGGGATTCCACAATCGGAGCGGCGGCATTATACGTGCAGGAAAGTGCGCGGCGGATCCGTGCCTCTGCGGTCATATAGTGCATACCCTTGCTTGCATAATAGTCGATATGCAATAAAATGCATCGCACATCGTCGGCAACCTTCCATGGCTGTCGGCACAAAAAGACAAACCTGCTGGATGCCATGCCGCGCGCAGTGTTGTTCGAGACCGCCGGATGGCCAGAGGAGTGGAGACATGACGCCCCCGATCTCGAGCGTTGGCCAGGCCGGCTGCGCCGCCGCATCGACCGACCCCCATGCCGAAACGGCGATTGCCGCGTTGCCGCCGCGCTATAACGCCGCCGAGGATTTGCTGACACGCAACCTTGTCGCAGGACGGGGCGTCAGGACGGCATACATTGATGACGCGGGCAGTCTGACTTTCGCCGAACTCGACGAGCGCTGCCGCCGTTTCGCCGGCGCGCTGGTGCGGGCGGGCTTCCGCCGCGAGGAACGTGTACTGCTCTGCGCGTTCGATACGATCGATTTTCCCACCGTGTTTCTTGGCTGCCTGCTTGCCGGCGTGGTGCCGGTGGCGGTCAATACGCTGCTGACGACCGAGGACTACGCCTACATGCTGGAGCACAGCGGGGCGCGGGCGGTGGTGGTCTCGGCGCAATTGCTGCCGACGATGCGCGCGGCTATGACCAAGGCGGGTGTCACACCGGATCTGATCGTGGCCGCGCCGCATACCGAGGATTCGGCCAACGCGGCCAACACGGTCAGCGCCATGGCGGCGAGCGCGCCGCCGTTGGCGCAATCCGTCGCAACCGGGCCCGACGATATGGCGTTCTGGTTGTACTCGTCCGGGTCGACCGGTCGGCCCAAGGGCACGGTCCACACGCATGGCAACCTGTTTCACACCGCCGACCTCTATGCGCGTCGCGTGCTGGGCATCCGTGAGGACGACACCGTGTTCTCGGCGGCCAAGCTGTTCTTTGCCTATGGGCTCGGCAACGCGCTGACGTTTCCGCTGGCGGTGGGCGCCACGACGATCCTGATGGCCGAACGGCCAACCCCGCAGGCCGTGTTCCAGCGGCTGACCACCCATCGTCCCACTGTGTTCTGTGGGGTGCCCACGCTGTTCGCCGGTATGCTCGCCTCGCCAGATTTGCCGCCGCGCGCCGATGTGGCGATGCGTGTGTGCACGTCAGCAGGTGAGGCACTGCCCCAGGACATCGGCAACCGCTTTCTCGCGCATTTCGGGTGCGACATCCTCGACGGCATTGGTTCCACCGAGATGCTGCACATCTTCTTGTCGAACCGGCCAGGCGAGGTGCGCTATGGCACCACGGGCAAGCCGGTGCCGGGCTACGAATTGAAACTGCTCGACGAGCGAGGCGAGCCCTGCGCGCCCGGCGAAGTTGGGGACCTCTATATCAAAGGCCCATCGGCCGCGCTGATGTACTGGTGCAATCGCGAGAAGAGCCGCGACACGTTCGTTGGCGCCTGGACGCGCAGCGGTGACAAGTACGTGTGCGACGCCGACGGCTATTTCACCTACGCGGGCCGCAGCGATGACATGCTCAAGGTCGGCGGCATCTACGTTTCGCCATTCGAGGTGGAGGCCGCGCTGGCCCTGCATCCGGCGGTGCTCGAGGCCGCGGTGATCGGCGTGGCCGATGCGGACGACCTGATCAAGCCGAAGGCGTTCGTGGTGATGCGGCCGGGCCAGCAATGGCACGAAGGCATGGCCGCGGAACTGCAGGCGTTCGTGAAGTCCCGCCTCGCGCCGTACAAGTATCCGCGGCAGATCGAATGTGTCGAAGAGTTGCCCAAGACCGCCACTGGCAAGATCCAGCGTTTCCGGCTGCGCCAGCGCGAGGAAGCCGCACGGCAGCGCTGACATGCATACCGACATCGTTCAGATTCCGTTCGACGGACGCAGTATCGACATCGAGTACCAATGGCTGCGCGCGGAACGGATGACGCGGCCGCTCGTGGTCTTCCTGCATGAGGGGCTGGGCTCGATCAGCATGTGGCGGGACTTTCCGCGCCAGTTCTGCGAAGCCGGTGATTTCCGTGGGCTTGTATTTTCGCGCTATGGCTACGGGGGCTCCACGCCGCGCCCGCATGCAGAGAGATGGGGCGTCGATTTCATGCACCGGCAGGCGCGGGAGGCGCTGCCGGCCTTGTTCGAGGCGCTGGATATCGGGCCGGGTCGCCGCCATGGCAAGCCGTGGCTGCTCGGACACAGCGACGGCGGGTCGATCGCGCTGATTCACGCGGCGAGCTTTCCGGATGCGGTCGATGGCCTGACGGTGCTGGCGCCGCACATCATCGTTGAAGACCTGTCCGTGCGCAGCATCGCCGTCACGCGCGAGACCTATCTGCAGACAGATCTGCGCGAGAAGCTCGCGCGTCACCACCATGATGTCGATTCGGCATTCTGGGGATGGAACGACATCTGGCTCAACCCCGACTTCCGCCGCTTCGACCTGCGCCCGTTGTTGTCCGACATCCGCTGCCCGGTGCTGGCGGTACAGGGCGAGGACGACGAGTACGGCACGATGGAGCAAATCGAGGGTATCCAGCGATATGCGCCGCAGACGGTGCTGCTTAAACTCGCGCGGTGTGGACATTCGCCGCACCGGGACCAGTCCGGCGCATTGACGGCGGCAGCCGTGGCGTTTATAAACACACATACTTCAAATATAAAATAATTGGCCCTGACGGCAGGAACGCTGCCGTACCGCGGGCCAAATGGCTTGAAACCAAAGGCTTCAGACCACCAGGGAGGAGACCCCCATGCATCGCAATGCATCGCGCAGGCTATTGCCAGCCTGCCTCGCCGTCGCCACGCTGCTCGCCACGGGGTCCGTGGCACTGGCCCAGAGCGCGCCGGCCACATCCGGCAAGATCAAGGTCGGCTTCATGCTGCCGTACACGGGCACTTATGCCGCCCTCGGCGGGGCTATCGAAAATGGCTTCCGGATGTACGTGCAGGAGCAGGGCGGCAAGCTGGGCGGCCGCGAGGTTGAATACTTCAAGGTCGATGACGAGTCCGATCCGGCCAAGGCGCCGGAGAATGCCACCAAGCTGATCAAGCGCGACCAGGTCGACGTGGTGGTCGGCACGGTTCATTCGGGCGTGCAAATGGGCATCGTCAAGGTGGCCAAGGAAAACAATACGCTGCTGATCATTCCCAATGCCGGCGTGGACGAAGCCACCGGGCCGCTGTGCGGCTCCAACATCTTCCGCTCGTCGTTCTCGAACTGGCAGCCGGGCTATGCAATGGGCCATGTGCTGGCGGATCGCGGCCTGAAGAAGGTGGTCACGCTGACGTGGAAATACGCAGCGGGCGAGCAGTCGGTCAAGGGCTTCAAGGAAGCGTTCGAAGCCAAGGGCGGCAAGGTGGTGAAGGAGTTGAGCCTGCCGTTCCCGAATGTCGAATTCCAGGCGTTGATTACCGAAGTGGCTTCGATCAAGCCCGACGCCGTGTTCGTGTTCTTCGCCGGCGGCGGCGCGGTCAAGTTCGTCAAGGACTGGCAGGCCGCCGGTCTCAAGGACAAGATTCCGCTGTACGCATCAGGCTTCCTGACCGACGGCACGCTCGAGGCGCAGGGTGCCGCGGCGCAGGGTCTGGAGACCACGCTGCACTATGCCGATGGCCTGACCAATCCGCGCGACAAGAGCTTCCGGCTCGACTACGCCAAGTTGTACAAGCTGCAGCCCGATGTCTACGCGGTACAAGGCTACGATGCCGCGCAACTGCTGGCGGCTGGCGCCAATGCGGTCAAGGGCGACATGTCGCGCAAGCCGGAGGTCATCAAGGCGATGGAAGCCGCGAAGGTGGATAGCCCGCGTGGCGCCTTCACGCTGTCGAAGGCGCACAACCCGGTGCAGGACTTCTATCTGCGCAAGGTCGATGGCCGCGACAACAAGGTCAGCAGCGTCGCCGTGAAGGCGCTGGCCGATCCGGCGCGCGGCTGCCGCCTGTAATCGCACGTTGGAAAGCGGCATCGCGATGGACCTTGTCTCGTTTCTGATTCAGTGCCTGAACAGCGTGCAGTACGGGCTGCTGCTGTTCCTCGTGGCCAGCGGCTTGACGCTGATCTTCGGCATCATGGGCGTGATCAATCTCGCACATGGCAGCTTCTACATGCTGGGGGCCTATCTGGCATTCACGCTGGCCAGCCTGACGGGCAACCTGTTCATTGCGCTGCCGCTCGGCATCGTGCTGGCCGTGCTGTTCGGGTACGTGCTGGAGTGGGCCTTCTTCAGCTACCTGTATCAGCGAGACCATCTGCAACAGGTGCTGATGACATACGGGCTAATCCTGGTATTCGAGGAGTTGCGCAGCATCCTGGTGGGCGACGACGTGCACGGTGTGCAAGTGCCGTCGCTGCTCGACTGGTCGCTGCCGGTGGGCAACGACATGACCTATCCGGTGTATCGCCTGTTCATCTCGGCCGTCTGCCTGTTGGTGGCCGGCGCGATGTACTACGTGATTCGCCGCACGCGCGTGGGCATGATGATCCGCGCCGGCGCCACGAACCGCGAGATGGTGCAGTCGCTTGGCGTCAACGTGACCGTGCTCTATCGCTTCGTGTTCGCGCTCGGCGTGGCCCTGGCCGTGCTGGCAGGCATGATCGCCGCGCCTGTTTCCTCGGTCTACCCGGGCATGGGCGGGCAGGTGCTGATCATCTGCTTCGTCGTGGTCGTGATCGGCGGTATCGGCTCGGTCAAGGGTGCGCTGGTGGCGTCGCTGCTGATCGGCTTCGTCGATACGTTCGGCAAGGTGTTCTGGCAGGATGCGGCTGGCGTGCTGGTCTACCTGCTGATGGCCGTGATCCTGCTGTGGAAGCCCCAGGGGCTGTTCCGCGCGGGCTGAGCAGGAAATCCTGACATGCATTCCGATTCCTTGACACCGCCACGACAGGACATCCGCCGCCCGGGCTGGATGGCGGCCGCTGGCTGGCTGGTGGCCTTGGCCGTGCTCTGCACCATGCCGATGCTGCTGACCGCCGACAGCCACAAGTACTACATCGAGCTGCTCAGCAAGGTCATGATCATGGCGATCTTCGCGCTGTCGCTGCAGCTGCTGATTGGCTACACCGGACTGGTGAGCCTGGGCCACGCCGCCTACTTCGCGATGGCCGCCTATGCCACGGCGATGCTGGCGCCCGAGAGCGGGCCGGGCAATGGCTGGCTGTTGCTGTTCGGCGCCGTGGGCGCGGCGGCCGCGCTGGCGCTGGTGGTTGGCGCGCTCGTGCTGCGCACGCGCGGCATCTACTTCATCATGGTCACGCTGGCCTTCGCGCAGATGGTGTACTTCGTGTTCCACGACACGAAGATCGCCGGTGGCAGCGACGGCACCTACATCTACTTCCGTCCCGAGTTCGGGCTGTTTTCGGCGCGACCGGTGACCGTCAACGACCCTGTGCAGTTCTATTGGCTGGTGCTCGTTGCGCTGGCGCTGACCGTGGCCGCGCTGACCTTGCTGCTGCGTTCCCGCTTCGGCCACGCGCTGGTGGGGATCCGGCACAACGAGCAGCGGATGCGGGCGGCCGGGTTCGGCACCTATCGCTATCAGCTCGGGGCGTTCGTCGTGGGCGGTGCGTTCGCGGGGCTGGCTGGGTACCTCTATGCGATCCAGTTCGGTTTCGTGAATCCCGAGATTGCTTCCTGGCACCAGTCGGGCAACGCGATGCTGATGGTGATTCTTGGCGGCGTCGGCAGCCTGGCTGGCGCCGTGCTGGGTGCGTTCTCGTTCGTGCTGCTGGCCGAATGGTTCGGCACGTTGACCAAGCACTGGCAGCTGCTGATGGGCGGTTTCATCATCCTGGCGGTGGCGTTGCTGCCGCGCGGGCTGGTCAGCGTGCCGGCGGTACTGCGGCATCGTTCTCCGCGTCGCGCGCGGCGGGCGGGCGCGGCCACCGAATCGAACACACGCAGCCGGGAGGCCGTATGAACACGATCCCATCGGTTCCGGTACTCGATGCGCAAAGCCTGACGCGCCGATTTGGCGGGCTCACGGCGGTCAACAGCGTGGACCTGGCCCTGCATCTGCACGAGATCCATGCGGTGATCGGCACCAACGGCGCCGGCAAGTCGACACTGATCAACCTGTTGTCGGGCGAACTGCCACCATCGGAGGGCCGGCTGCAATTGCAAGGGCGCGATGTCACGGGCTGGGCGCAGCCCAAGCTGGCGCGCCACGGCATTGGTCGCAGCTACCAGCGCAACAACATCTTCCTGCCGCTGACCGTGCGCGAGAATTGCCGGCTTGCGGCGCAATCGCGCGCGCAGCGGGCCTGGCGGCTCTGGGAGCCGGCGCAGGGCTGCCGCACGAGCCGCGCGCTGGCCGACGAGGCGCTCGAACGGGCAGGGCTGATGCAGCACGCTGGCCGGCTTGCCAGCGATCTCGCGCATGGCCAGAAGCGCCAGCTCGAGGTGGCCATGTGTCTCGCGACCGAGCCCGTGGCACTGCTGCTCGACGAACCGCTGGCTGGCATGGGGGCCGAGGAGTCGGAGCGGATGCTTGACCTGCTGCGCGGCCTGAAGGAGGGCCACGCGATCCTGCTGGTCGAGCACGACATGGAGGCCGTGTTTGCCGTGGCCGATCGCATCACGGTGATGGTGAACGGCACGGTGATCGCCACCGGCGATCCGGCCAGCATCCGCGCCAATCGGGAAGTGCAACTGGCCTATCTCGGCGAAGAGGAGGCCGCATGAGCCATGCCGCGATCATTGACGCAGATGGCGTCAACGCCTGGTATGGATCGAGCCACGTGCTGCGCGGGATCGACTTTCGCGTCGGCGCCGGCGAGTCGGTTGGTTTGCTTGGTCGCAACGGTATGGGCAAGAGCACGTTGCTGCGGACGCTGCTGGGCCACGTGCGCGAACGTGAAGGCGGGATCCGCGTGGTGGGGCGCGATATGTCGCGCGCGCGGCCGCATGAGGTCGCCCGGCTCGGTATCGCCTATGTCCCGGAAGGGCGGGGGATATTTCCTAACCTGAGCGTGCGCGAGAACCTGTTGATGGCTGCGCGTGCCGGGAGCCAGGGCCGCAAGGATTGGGACGAGGCCCGCGTGCTGGACCTGTTCCCGCGCCTGAAAGAGCGGTTGTCGCACGGCGGGCAGCAGTTGTCGGGCGGCGAACAGCAGATGCTGTCGATCGGCCGCGCGCTGATGACCAACCCGGATTGCCTGATCCTGGACGAGGCTACCGAAGGGCTGGCGCCCAAGATCGTCCATGAGATCTGGAATGTGATCGCCACGATACGGGCGACGGGGATCGCGTCGGTGGTTGTCGACCGAAACTACCGGGCCGTGCTGGCCCATGTGGACCGGGTGGTCGTGCTGGAAAAGGGGCTGGTGGTCATGTCCGGGCCCGCCGCCGATCTGGCCGCCGCGCCGGCCGCGCTGGACCGTTACCTGGGCGTTTGATTTCCAGAATCGGCGGCCCGCCATGGGGCGCCAGTGTGGCTTGTCCGCAACGCTCGTTTGGTGGGGCAACCCACCGCGAAGGGTGACCAGGGCTTGACCATGGCCCACTTCGCTTCCATGCTTGTTCGGTCGCATTGGCAACACGGGCATCTTCCACAGTGGTCGTCTTACAGCACTTCATCTAGAATGCGCGCGTTTGTGCAATGCAATAGAGGCAGAGACGGCCATACCGCCCCATCGGGGACCGGAGCCGCTTGCGCGAGAGAATTTGTGCCTGAATCACCACATCGGTAGGTTTTATGTCCGGCAGCCCGCCGGGTGAGCCGAAGTCAGGCCGGAGAGGCGCGAGCCGGTCCACCAGACCCAAATCCATGACTCAATCCACAACCAGTCACTACTACGTCGAAAGCCCGAGCTCCCGTGCGCTCGTGGTCGGCGCGATCGGTGTCGTCTTCGGCGATATCGGCACCAGTCCCCTTTACTCGCTCAAGGAATGCTTCAGCCCGGAACATGGCATTCCGTTCAGTCCCGATGCGGTGCTCGGCATCATCTCGATGCTGTTCTGGGCCTTTGTCATCGTCGTGTCGCTGAAGTACGTGATGTTCGTGATGCGGGCCGACAACAACGGCGAGGGCGGCATTCTGGCGCTGATGGCGCTGGCCTTGCGCACGGCGGCGCCACGGTCACGCATGGCCAAGCTGATCATGATGTTCGGCATCTTCGGCGCGTGCATGTTCTACGGCGACGCGGTGATCACGCCGGCCATCTCGGTGCTGTCTGCCGTCGAAGGGCTGGAGATTGCCGCGCCGGGGCTTTCCCACTTCGTGATTCCGATCACACTGCTGATCCTGGCCTTGCTGTTCTTTATCCAGCGCAGCGGCACGCATGTGGTGGGCAAGCTGTTCGGGCCGATCATGGTGGTGTGGTTCCTGGCGCTCGGCGCGCTGGGCCTGATCCATTTGGTGCAGGCACCCGGGATCGTCAAGGCCATCAACCCGGTCTATGCGGTGTCATTCCTGCATGACCACTCGCTCCAGGCGTTCATCGTGCTGGGTAGCGTGTTCCTGGTGCTGACTGGCGCGGAGGCGCTCTACGCCGATATGGGCCACTTCGGCGCGAAGCCGATCCGCACGGCCTGGTTCGTGCTGGTCATGCCGTGCCTGATCCTGAACTACTTTGGCCAGGGGGCGATGCTGCTGGGCAACCCCGACGCGATCGAAAATCCTTTCTACCTGATGGTGCCGTCGGCGCTGCAATTGCCGATGGTGTTGCTGGCCACCGCGGCCACGGTGATTGCGTCGCAGGCCGTGATCTCGGGAGCGTTCTCGCTGACGAGCCAGGCCATCCAGCTTGGTTTCATGCCGCGGATGCGTATCCGCTATACGTCGGCGGCGGAGATTGGCCAGATCTACATGCCTGTGATCAACTGGATCCTGCTGGTACTTGTGATCTGCGTGGTGCTGGCCTTCAAGAAGTCCGATAACCTGGCGGCCGCGTACGGTATCGCCGTGACCACGACGATGGTGATCACCACGTTCCTGGCCGCGCTGGTGATGCGCAACGTCTGGAAGTGGAACCCTGCACTGGTGACGCTGATCAGTCTGACGTTCCTGGTGGTCGACATGTCGTTCTTCGCGGCCAATCTGCTCAAGATCGCCGAGGGCGGCTGGTTCCCGCTGCTGATGGGTGGTAGCGCGTTCTTCCTGTTGATGACCTGGCACAGTGGTCGCAAGCTGCTGCGCGCGCGTAGTCTGGAAGATGGCATTCCGCTGGAGCCGTTTATCGCCGGCCTGCTGGCGCCCCCGCCGCATCGCGTGGAGGGCACGGCCGTGTTCCTGACCGGCAACACCGAATCGGTGCCGGTGTCGCTGCTGCACAACCTCAAGCACAACCGCGTGCTGCACGAGCGGGTGGTTTTCCTGCAGTTCGTGACGCGCGACATTCCGTACGTGGACGACGACGAGCGCCTGAGTTGCAAGGATCTGGGCGGCGGCGTCTACATCCTCAAGTCCGAATACGGCTTCAAGGAAACGCCTGATGTGCAGCGGGTGCTGGATCTGGCCCAGCGCAAGCTCGGCATGCAATTCGAGCTGATGGAAACCTCATTCTTCATCGCGCGCGAATCGGTGATTCCGTCGAAGCTGCCGGGTATGTCGATGTGGCGCGAAAGCTTGTTCGCGTGGATGCATCAGAACGGCGCGAAACCGTCGGACTTCTTCTCGATTCCGGCCAACCGCGTGGTGGAGCTTGGGACGAAGGTAGAAATCTGATTCCCGAGGTCCAGATGTGACAACGCCCCGCAACAGCGGGGCGTTTTGTTTTTCCCCCTCTCCCGCGAGCGGGAGTGGGGAACTGCCGGGACTTAGCGCTTCAGCTTGGCGAATGCCGCCGCCATCGCGCCTTGCGGCACCGCTTCACGACGGTTGGCGCCGTTGGCGCCCTTGCCACCGCCGTTACGCTGGCCACCGCGATCGTTCGAGCGATCGGCGCCGCCTGCGCGTGCCGTGGCCTGGCCCGGCTCGTCATCGAGGCGCATCGTCAAGCCGATGCGGTTGCGCTTGACGTCGACTTCCATCACCTTGACCTTGACGATCTGGCCGGCCTTGACCACCTCGTGCGCATCCTTGACGAACTTCGTCGAAAGCGCCGAGATATGGACCAGCCCGTCCTGATGCACGCCGATGTCGACGAACGCGCCGAAGGCCGCCACGTTCGTCACCACGCCTTCGAGCACCATGCCGGGCTGCAGGTCCTTGACGTCCTCCACACCATCCTGGAACGTCGCGGTCTTGAACTCGGGGCGCGGGTCGCGGCCCGGCTTTTCGAGTTCGGACAGGATGTCGCGCACGGTCGGCAGGCCGAACGTGTCATCGGCAAACTGCTGGGCCGACAGGCCGCGCAGGGCATCGCGGTTGCCCATCACATCGGGCAGGCCCTTCTTGATGTGGTCCAGGATGCGCTGCACCACCGGATAGGCTTCCGGGTGCACCGACGAGCGGTCGAGCGGGTTGTCCCCGTCGTTGACGCGCAGGAAGCCGGCGGCCTGTTCGAACGTCTTGTCGCCCAGGCGCGGCACCTTCTTCAGTGCATCGCGATTCGAGAACGCGCCATTGGCGTCGCGGTATTCGACGATATTGCGCGCCAGTACCGAGTTCAGGCCCGAGACACGCGCCAGCAGCGGGGCGGAGGCCGTGTTGACGTCCACACCCACCGCGTTTACGCAGTCTTCCACCACGGCGTCCAGCGCACGCGCGAGTTCGCGCTGGTTCACATCATGCTGATACTGGCCCACGCCGATCGATTTCGGGTCGATCTTGACCAGTTCAGCGAGCGGGTCCTGCAGCCGGCGGGCGATCGACACCGCGCCGCGCAGCGACACGTCGAGTTCCGGAAACTCCTTGGCTGCCAGTTCCGAGGCCGAGTAGACCGATGCGCCGGCCTCGCTGACCACGATCTTGGTGAGCTTCAGCTCGGGTGCGCCCTTCATCAGGTCCTGCACCAGCTTGTCCGTTTCGCGGCTGGCCGTGCCGTTGCCGATCGAGCACAGCGCGACGTTGTGTTGCTTGGCCAGACGTGCCAGCGTGGCCAGCGACCCATTCCAGTCGCGGCGAGGCTCGTGCGGGTAGATCGTTGCCGTTTCCAACAGCTTGCCCGTGGTGTCCACCACGGCGATCTTGCAGCCCGTGCGGATGCCCGGGTCGACACCCATCACCGATTTCGGGCCGGCCGGCGCGGCCAGCAGCAGCTCGTGCAGGTTGCGGCCGAACACTTTGATGGCCTCGCCCTCGGCGGTCTCGCGCAGTTGCGTGAGCAGTTCGGTTTCCAGATGCGGCTGCACCTTGACGCGCCAGCTCCAGCGGCAGACATCGGCCAGCCACTTGTCGGCGGGGCGATTCTGGTTCTGGATGCCGACGTGGCGCGCGATCATGCCTTCGCATGGATGCGGCACCATCGCGTCCTGTTCCTCGCCAAGGCCAAGCTTGACCATCAGCACGCCCGCGTTGCGGCCGCGGAACAGCGCCAGCGCGCGGTGCGACGGCACGGTGCGGATCGTCTCGCTGTACTGGTAGTAGTCGCGGAACTTCTCTTCCTCGGCGGTTTCCTTGCCCTCCACGACGGAGGATGTCACCACGCCGTTGTTCCAGAGGTGCTCGCGCAGCTTGCCGAGCAGTTCCGCCGTTTCGCCGAACTGCTCCGACAGGATGTCGCGCGCGCCGTCCAGCGCGGCCTTGACGTCGGGCACGCCGCCGTCGGCGGTGGGGTTGCCGTTGACGTACTTGGCGGCCTCGGCTTGGGGGTCGAGCGTCGGGTCGGCCAGCAGTGCCTGCGCAAGTGGTTCCAGGCCGCATTCGCGGGCGATCTGGGCGCGCGTGCGGCGGCGCGGCTTGTAGGGCAGGTACAGGTCTTCCAGCGTCTGCTTGGTGTCGGCCGCTTCAATGGCCGCGCGCAGCTCGTCGGTGAGCTTGCCCTGTTCCTCGATCGACGCCAGGATCGTGGCGCGACGATCTTCCATGTCGCGCAGGTAAAGCAGGCGCTCCTCAAGCGTGCGAAGCTGCGTGTCGTCCAGGTTGCCCGTGACTTCCTTGCGATAGCGGGCGATGAATGGCACCGTGGCGCCTTCGTCCAGAAGGTTGACGGCAGCCGCTACCTGGCGAGGTTGCACGGACAGTTCGGCCGCGATCAGCGACACAATCTTTTGCAGAACGGAAGCAGGCAGATTGGACATCGAGAATACGAGTCAGTCGAAAGCGGGGCATTGTGCCACAAGCGCGATGTACGGCTGGTGACGGGGAGACACCTTTTGTGCCCGCTGTTTTCCAACATGGCGGCACATCCACGGGCAGACACAAGTTACAACGTTCGCCCGAGGGTCCGAAGTGGCCCCGGATGCTAGAATTCCGGCATGATCGTCAAGCCCCATCTGGCCACCATGGCTGCCCCGGTTTCCCAAGTGCCCACAGTGTCTTCCACGGCTCTCACCATCGCGCTCGCGGCGCTGCTGCTGGCTGCGCCGTTTCGGCCCGCCATGGCGCAGGCGTCCACGCCGGCTGCCGCGGCTGTGCCGCCGGCCCCAGGCGTCGCGCGCGATTTCGATTCCGAGCGCAAGGCGATCGACGACTCGCGGGCCTGGACCAAGTATCGCTACGCGGTGGCTGAACACGCGTGCTACAGCAAGTTCCTGGTGAACAACTGCATCGACAAGGCCAAGGAAGTCCAACGCGGCGAACTGCAGGTGCTGCGCGAGCGCGATCTGGAGGTGGGCGATGCCGAGCGTGCCTACCGTGCGACCCAGCGTGATCACGACCAGGCCCTGCGGCGTGCGGAGTACGAGGCCAGCCTGCCCAAGCGGGCCGCCGACGAACAGGCCAGCCGCGAAGCCTTCGAACGCAAGCAGCAGGACCAGGCGCTGCGTGATGCGCAGCACAATGCTGGCGCGCCGCAGCGGGCGGCCAATGCCGAGGCTTACCAGAAGAAGCAGGACGATTTCGCCACCAAGATGCAGGAGGCACAGCAGAAGGGTGCCGAGCAGGCCCGTCAGCACGAGGAGAACGCGAAGGCATACCAGCAGAAACAGGTCGATGCCGCGCAACGCCAGAAGGAACTGGAAGAACGTCGCGCACGCGCCGCGGAAAAGCAGAATCAAGGGCAGTCGTCGACGCCCAGCCCATTCGGATTCTGATCTGGCTCGAACAACACCCGGGCAATGGCCGCAAGGCAGGGCAGGGGAAGGCGCAACATGGACGAGAACCTCAATACGCTGGCGCGACAGATCATCGAACTGCAGATCGAGCATCGTGATCTGGATTTCATGATCGACCGCCTTGCGTCCGATCCGTCGCACGACGAATTGCAACTGCGCCGGCTCAAGAAGCGCCGGCTCAAGCTCAAGGACGCCATCACCCTGTTGCAAGTGCAGGTCGAGCCCGACGTACCCGCATAGCATCGATATCCACCGGGGTCCCTCCGGCGCCATGACAAAAGCGTGCGCGACGATTCGCGCCACGCCTCAGGAAGTTCCAACTTGTCCGAACCGATCGAAGACACATCCTTATCCGACGGCCCCGATGCGGCCGGAGCCGCCGACATGCCGGAGTCGCTCGCGAACGCCGTCGCCGCGGCGGCAGCCGACCAGGCCGCGCTAAGGTCTTCGCAACTCGCCACGATCTTTGCCGAAACCGGCACGCTGGCCAGTGCGATCCCCGGCTACCGGCCGCGCGCGGCGCAGGAGAAGATGTCCGAGGCCGTGGCCAATGCGATCGCCGACAACGACACGGTGATCGTCGAGGCTGGCACGGGTACGGGCAAGACGTACGCCTACCTGGTGCCGGCCATGCTCTGGGGCGGGAAGGTCATCCTTTCGACCGGTACCAAGAACCTGCAGGACCAGCTTTACCTCCGCGACATTCCCACGGTACGCCACGCGCTGAACGTGCCGATTTCGGTTTCCCTGCTCAAGGGGCGGGCCAACTACGTTTGCCACTATCACCTGGAGCGGGCGCAGGCCAATGGCCGGCTGGCGTCGAAGCAGGATGCGGCCTGGTTGCGCGAGATCAGCCGATTCGCCAAGACCACGACGTCCGGGGACAAGGCCGAGCTGGCCGAAGTGCCCGAGAACGCACCAGTGTGGCAGATCGTGACCTCCACGCGGGACAACTGCCTGGGCAGCGAATGTCCGAACTACAAGGAATGCTTCGTGATGCGCGCCCGCAAGGAGGCGCAGCAGGCCGACCTCGTGGTCGTCAACCATCACTTGTTCTTTGCCGACGTTGTGCTGCGCGATACCGGCATGGCCGAATTGCTGCCCGCCGCCAACACGGTGATCTTCGACGAGGCGCACCAGTTGCCCGAGACGGCGACGTTGTTCTTTGGCGAAACGTTGTCGACGAGCCAACTGCTCGAGTTGGCCCGCGATACCGTGGCCGAAGGGCTGTCGCACGCGCGCGATGCGGTGGACTGGGTCGCGCTTGGGGCACCGCTCGAACGGGCTGCCCGCGATCTGCGCCTGGCCTTTGGCAGGGAGAACGCCCGCCTTGCGCTGGGGCAGATCGACGCCGACCCGCGCATTCGCGAGCCGTTTCACGAAACGCTCGACGCGCTCGATACGGCGCTGTCCGACTTTGTCGAGGCACTGGAATCGCAGGCCGAGCGTGCCGAGGAGCTTGAACAGTGCCATCGCCGCGCGCTCGAACTCGCCCAGCGGCTGGCGGCATGGCGCGACGACCGGATTGCCGCATCCCCCGTGCCTGCGGCCGTGCCGGCCGACGATGCGGAAGGCGACCAGACTTCCCAGTCTTCCCAGACTTCCCAGTCTGTCCAACCTGCCCAGCTTGGCCCCGAAACCGTACGCTGGGTGGAAGTGTTCTCGCACACGGTACAGTTGCATCGGACGCCGTTGTCGATCGCACCGATCTTCAGCCGGCAACGCGCAGGCCAGGCACGCGCCTGGGTCTTCACCTCTGCCACGCTGTCCGTGAAGGGCAACTTCACCCATTACGCCGCGCAGCTTGGGCTGGATCGCGATCGGTCGTTGACACTGCCGAGCCCGTTCGACTATGCGAAACAGGGGCTGCTGTATGTACCCCGGGATATGCCACCGCCGCAATCGCCTCAATTTACCGAGGCGGTGGTGGAGCGGGCGCTGCCGTTGATCGAGGCGGCAGGTGGCCGCACCTTCCTGCTTTGCACCACGTTGCGGGCGGTGCAGAAGGCGTCGGACATGCTCTATGACCTGTTCGCGGAGCGCGGTATCAACCTGCCGCTGCTCGTGCAGGGCCAGGCGAGCCGTACCGAATTGCTCGACCGCTTCCGCGAGCTTGGCAATGCCGTGCTGGTGGGCAGCCAGAGTTTCTGGGAAGGCGTTGATGTCCGTGGCGAGGCGCTGTCGCTGGTCATCATCGACAAGCTGCCGTTCGCACCGCCCGATGATCCAGTGCTGGCAGCGCGCATGGAGGTACTGCAGAAGAAGGGGCTCAGCCCGTTCGCGGTCCACCAGCTACCGCATGCGGTGATCACGCTGAAGCAGGGTGCTGGCCGACTGATCCGGTCCGAGACCGATCGGGGCGTACTGGCGATCTGCGATACCCGACTCGTGGAAAAGCCATATGGCCGGCAGATTTGGCAGAGTCTTCCGCCGTTCACGCGCACGCGCGAAGCCGATACCGTCATTCGGTTCCTGGAAGGGCTGGGACGAGGTGAGGCGCCGCAGTCCGAGTCCAGCACGGAATCGGAGTAGCTGTCCCAGCTTGTACCGGGCAACGACGAGTTCGTAGCGTCAGCCCGCCGGGGGCTGGTCTTCCCGCACCAGACTTACTCGATCGGCAGCGGCTACGAGATTTCGAGTGACCGCAGCCAGCGCATCCTAGCGGCATGGTCGCTATGACGCGGCCTGCGACACGTACGATGGTTATAGTGCCGAGAAGGTGAAGTGTCCATGAGCCCGACGTCCGACATCAGGCCAACAAAAAACCGCACGGATCGCGTGCGGTTTTTTGTTGCTTGCATCGTAAGGTCCAATGCGGGCAGGTTCGGCTACCTCAGAACACTTCCCACCAGGACTTGTCCTTGCGGCGCTGCCCATACTTGATGTAGTCGCTGTTCGGATAGTTGCGTTCCATCACGCGGGCGGCATCGTCGCGCAGATCCTTCATGCCCAGCGCATCATACGAGCGGACCATGATATACAGCGCTTCTTCGTTGGCCGGCGCGCCGTCGTAGTCCTTCAATGCCTGCTGCGCGCGGTTGACTGCGGCCAGGTAGGCGCCACGGCGATAGTAGTAACGCGCCGCGTGAACTTCGTGCTGGGCCAGCGAGTTGACGATGTACTGCATGCGCAGCGTCGCGTCGGGCGTGTACTTGCTGTCCGGGTAGCGGGTGATCAGGATCTGGAACGCGTCATAGGCTGCTCGCGCCGCCTTCGGATCACGTTCGCTCAGGTCCTGGCCGGAGAACCGGCCCAGCCAGCCCAGGTTGTCGTTGAAGTTGATCAGCCCCTTGAGGTAGTAGGCGTAATCGATGTTCGGATGGCTCGGGTGCAACTGGATGAAGCGGTCGACGGCAGCCAACGCGGCAGCGGTCTCACCATCCTTGTAGTTGGCGTAGGCCGTATCGATCTGCGCCTGCTGGGCGTAACGGCCAAATGGATAGCGGCCCTCGAGCTTCTCGTAGAGCTTGACGGCGCGCGTGTAGTCGCCGCCATCCAGGGCATCCTTGGCTTCAGAATATAATTTGTTCGCTGACCAGCCAGCCGTTTCGTCCGGCTGGTCGCCCAGCAGGCCGCACGCGGACAGCATGACGCAGCCGCCTGCAAGCAAAATCGCTCCAAATCTCGCGCGCCAATTAGCGCGTCTCATGCTCTGCAATTGCATGGGCAACCTGTTCCCGGATGAAAAATAGCGCCAAGCATTATAGCCGAAGCCCCAAGCCCGAAACCGGGCCGGAGCGCCACACCGAATCCACCGCCGTAGCGGACGTCGATACGGAGGAGTTTGGCGACCTCGGTGAGTTCAACGACGATGTGCCGGTCTCGCCGCCGGCCGCGTCGGATTTCGTGCCACTGTACATGGAAGTCGATAGCGCGTCTCACGGCGAGCGCCTCGACAAGCTGCTCGCGCGGCACTTCAGCGAGTTTTCGCGTAGCCGTATCCAGCAATGGATCGAGGATGGTGCCGTAAGGGTCGATGGCGAGCCAAGCCGTGCCAAGGCATCGGTCCAGATGGGCCAGAAGATCGAGGTCCAGCCGCAGGCCGCCCCGGAGTCCATGGCATTCACGGCAGAAGACGTGCCTCTCGACGTCGTGTACGAGGATGATGCCATGTTGGTCATCAACAAGCCCGCCGGACTGGTCGTGCACCCGGCCGCCGGCAACTGGAGCGGCACCGTGCTGAACGGGCTGCTGCATCGCGATCCGTCTGCGGCAAGGCTGCCCCGCGCGGGGATTGTCCACCGGCTGGACAAGGAAACCTCCGGCCTGATGGTGGTGGCACGGACGCTGGTCGCCCAGACGGATCTGGTGCGACAGCTCGCCGCGCGCACGGTCAAGCGGACCTATCTCGCGCTGGTCTGGGGCGAGACTCCCGATGACGGCACGATCGATGCACCGATCGGCCGGGACCCTCGCGAGCGCACGCGCATGGCGATCGTGCATACGAACAGCGGCAAACCGTCGCGCACGCACTTCGAGACCCTTGGCACGGTGCCGCTGGGCCGGGGTAAGGTGTCGATGGTGATGTGCCAGCTCGAGACCGGTCGGACACACCAGATCCGCGTGCATTTTGAGTCGATCGGCCATCCGCTGGTGGGCGATCCCGTCTATCACAAGGCCACGCAACGCGGGCAGCGCCCCGCGATCCGTGTGCCGCTGCCTGTCCCGTTCACGCGCCAGGCGCTCCATGCCTACCGGCTGGGGCTCGTGCATCCGGTCACCGGCCGCAAGATGTCGTGGGAAGCCGAGCCGCCCGAAGACCTCCAGGCCTTGATCGATGCCCTCGACTTCGAGGGGCAGGCGCAGGACGATGAAGAGGAAGACGACTGGTACGAAGGGGACGACGATGACCAAGGCGACCACGACGAGGAATGATCGCCCGGCCTGGATCGTGCCCGACTGGCCTGCGCCGGCGTGGGTGCGCGCATTGTCGACCACGCGCCATGGTGGTGTCAGTGCAGGCCCCTATGGCCTGGCCGACGGATCGGCCGGTGGCCTGAATCTCGGCACGCATGTCGGTGATGACCCGGCCGCCGTGGCCGGGAATCGCCAGCGCTTGGTGGGACATCTGCCGGCCATGCCGCGCTGGCTCGACCAGGTGCATGGCTGTGGCGTGGTCACGGCCGACGGCGTCATGGATGGTGTGCCGCAGGCGGACGCGAGCATCGCCACCGAGTCAGGCCATGTCTGCGCGATCATGACGGCCGATTGCCTGCCAGTGCTGCTCTGCGATGCGGCGGGCACGGTCGTTGGCGCGGCACATGCGGGCTGGAGGGGGCTCTGCGACGGGGTCATCGAGGCCACGCTGGCACGCATGGCGGCACATGCCGGCCCCAATCCAACCTGGCTTGCTTGGCTTGGTCCGGCCATCGGGCCGACGGCATTCGAGGTAGGTGCCGAGGTCCGTGCCGCCTTCATCGAGCGCGCGCGCGACGACGAGCGGGCGGGGGTCGAGGCAGCGTTTCTCCCTGGCGCGCCAGGCAAGTACTGGGCAGATATCTATGCATTGGCCCGCATCCGCTTGGCACGCGCAGGTTGCGTGCGGATTCATGGCGGGGATGCCTGTACCGTTACCGACGCCGATCGCTTTTTCTCCTACCGCAGGGATCGAACGACTGGCCGCATGGCCACGCTCGTCTGGCTGGAACGCTGACAGCCGCCGCCGGCCGTGGCACCGTCTACTGGCCGGCTTTCGACTCGGATTCCGCCGTCTTTGCCGCGGCGGCTTCGCCGGCTTCACGCGCTTTTCGCCGCCTGCGCCGGCCCGGCGTCCCCATGATGTACATCACGATCGAGACCGGAGCCAGTCCGTAAAACAGAAAGGTGGCCACGCCAGCCACCGCGTTGGTCTCGGTAATCGACATCATCAGGACGACGTAGAGCCAGCCAATTGCCACGATATACATCAGACTTTCATCTCTTTCGTGTATGAGTTCATGCTGCCTGGCACGCCACGCCAGGCCTACCGTCCGGTAGGTCGGGATTTGGCGGCCAGGGAGTTACCTGTCGTGCGGATTTCCGCATTGACAGCGTCTACATTGCGAGGCAACAATGCCTTTAAATGTATCGAAACCGAGGAATTACTCTAGGGTTTCGCCGGCTAGCATAGCGTATGACGCAGGGCATCCGAGGTCGTTCTGCAGCAGTGTCAGACGCAACCCGGATCAGGGGCGGGTCGGGAGACAGTCACCCCGAGCCCGTCAACCAATACGACGGCAGAGAGACGAATACATTATGGCGACCGGCAAAGGTGCGGCAGCTTCCGATAAGGAAGGCAAGTCCCAACCGTTTCAGTTCGTGCCGGGGCCATTTGATCCAGCCACCTGGCTGGAGTGGTCCCGTCAATGGGTACCCGAGGCCAACGGCGATATGCCGTCTGGTTTCCCGGCCGGCATGGCCGGCGCGTTTCCGGGTGGATTCCCGGGCGGCGAGGCATTCGTCCAGGCCTTCCAGAACGCTTTCCAGGGTGCCGCCACGCAAGGTGCGAACGGCGTGAATGGCGCCGGCGGCGTGAAGATCGCGCCCGCGCAGCTTGCCCGTATCCAGGAACGCTTTTTCAGGGATTTCGCCGAACTCTGGCGCGAAATGGGCGAGGGCGCCGTGGCAGCCAGCACGCCTGCGCCCAACGGCGCGGCCAATGCCGATTCAGCCAGCCAGCGCTTGTCCGACAAGCGTTTCGCCAGCCCGGCATGGCGCAACAATGCCCCGTATCGCTATACCGCAGCCTTCTACCTGCTGACGGCCCGCGCCATGACCGAACTGGCCGAGGCGGTCGAGGCGGATCCCAAGGTTCGTCAGCGCATCCGCTTCGCGGTATCGCAATGGGTGGATGCCATGTCGCCGGCCAACTTCCTGGCGACAAACCCTGACGCGCAACAGCGTCTGATCGAATCCGGTGGTGAGTCACTGCGCAAGGGCGTGCGCAATATGCTGGAGGATCTGGCCAGGGGCAAGATCTCGCAGACCGATGAAACAGCGTTCGAGGTCGGCCGAAATATGGCCGTGACCGAAGGCGCCGTGGTCTACGAGAACGAGTATTTCCAGCTTCTGCAGTACAAGCCTCTGACCGACAAGGTCTACGAGCGGCCGCTGCTGATGGTGCCGCCGTGCATCAACAAGTTCTACATTCTGGACCTGCAACCCGAGAGCTCGCTTGTACGTCATGCCGTGGAGCAGGGGAATACCGTCTTCCTGGTGTCGTGGCGAAACCCCGATGCGTCGATGGCCGAGCGCACCTGGGATGAGTACATCGAGCACGCGGCGATCCGCGCGATCGAAGTGACGCGCGATATCAGCGGACAGGACAAGATCAACGTGCTGGGCTTCTGCGTCGGCGGCACGATCGTCTCGACGGCGCTTTCCGTGCTGGCCGCGCGTGGCGAGCGTCCGGCAGCCAGCCTGACGTTGCTGACCACGCTGCTGGATTTCGCCGATACGGGCATCCTCGACGTCTTCGTCGATGAAGCGCACGTGCAACTGCGCGAGGCCACACTGGGCGGGGCCGGCGGCGCGCCGTGCGGGCTGCTGCGCGGCGTGGAACTGGCCAATACGTTCTCGTTCCTTCGTCCGAACGACCTGGTCTGGAACTACGTGGTCGACAACTATCTCAAGGGCAACACGCCGGTTCCGTTCGACCTGTTGTTCTGGAATGGCGACGCCACCAATCTCCCGGGCCCGTGGTACTGCTGGTACCTGCGCCATACGTATCTGCAGGACGAACTGAAGGTGCCGGGCAAGCTTACCGTCTGCAACGCGCCGGTGGACTTCGGGGCGATCGACGTGCCGACCTACATCTACGGGTCGCGCGAAGACCACATCGTGCCCTGGGCCGCGGCCTACGCTTCCACGGCGCTGCTGCGGAACAAGTTGCGTTTCGTGCTGGGTGCCTCCGGCCATATCGCGGGCGTCATCAACCCGCCGGTCAAGAAGAAGCGCAGTCATTGGACCAATGACAAACTGTCGGAATCGGCCCATGATTGGCTGGCCGGCGCGCAGGAGCATCCGGGAAGCTGGTGGCCGGACTGGGTGACATGGCTGGGCAAGCAAGCGGGTCAGAAGCGTGCCGCGCCAGCCGATTACGGCAATGACCACTACCGGGCGATTGAACCCGCGCCAGGGCGCTACGTCAAACAGCGCGCCTGAGCTTCATGAGGGCCGGCCCGCGACGCCGGCCCGGATTTCGAACCGTTCCGCATTCGTTTTCTCGAAAGGACATCAAATGACCGATATCGTCATCGTTTCCGCAGCCCGTACCGCAGTCGGCAAGTTCGGCGGTTCGCTCGCGAAGATTCCCGCGCCGGAGTTGGGCGCCATCGTGATCAAGGCCGCGCTGGAGCGTGCCGGCGTGAAGCCGGACCAGGTGAGCGAAGTGATCATGGGCCAGGTGCTGACGGCCGCCTCGGGCCAGAACCCGGCACGCCAGGCTTCGCGCAAGGCGGGCCTGCCCGACATGGTGCCGGCCATGACCATCAACAAGGTGTGCGGTTCAGGCCTGAAGGCCGTGATGCTGGCCGCCAACGCGATTGTGGCTGGCGAGGCCGAGATCGTCGTCGCCGGCGGCATGGAGAACATGAGCGCCGCGCCGCACGTGCTGCCGGGTTCGCGCGATGGCTTCCGCATGGGCGACACCAAACTGGTCGATTCCATGATCGTTGACGGCCTGTGGGATGTGTACAACCAGTACCACATGGGTATCACGGCCGAGAACGTCGCCAAGGAATACGGCATCACCCGCCAGGCCCAGGACGAGTTCGCCGTGGGCTCCCAGAACAAGGCCGAAGCTGCCCAGAAGGCCGGCAAGTTCGACGAGGAAATCGTTCCGGTCCTGATTCCGCAACGCAAGGGCGATCCGGTTGCGTTCAAGACCGACGAGTACGTGCGTCAGGGCGCCACGCTGGAAAGCATGGCTAGCCTGAAGCCGGCCTTCGACAAGAGCGGCACGGTGACGGCCGCCAACGCATCGGGCCTGAATGATGGCGCCGCCGCGGTGGTCGTGATGTCGGCGGCCAAGGCGCGCGAACTGGGCCTGACCCCGCTGGCGACGATCAAGGCGTACGCCAACGCCGGTGTGGACCCGGCCGTGATGGGCATGGGCCCTGTGCCTGCCAGCAAGCGCTGCCTGTCGCGTGCCGGCTGGGAGGTCAAGGACCTGGACCTGATGGAAATCAACGAGGCCTTCGCCGCTCAGGCGCTGGCCGTGCATCAGCAAATGGGCTGGGATCAGTCGAAGATCAACGTGAACGGCGGCGCGATCGCCATCGGCCACCCGATCGGTGCGTCGGGCTGCCGCATCCTGGTCACGCTGCTGCACGAAATGAAGCGCCGCGATGCCAAGAAGGGCCTGGCCTCGCTGTGCATCGGCGGTGGCATGGGCGTGGCGCTCGCAGTCGAGCGGAATTAAGCATCGCATTGCATTGAGGGGTGTGCCGGCCGTGTGCGTCGACGACGGATGCGGCCGGCGTGAATAAGAAAGACCAAAGCTTCGACACGATCGGGCGAGCCAACTAGGAGTGGATATGACTCAGCGCATTGCATATGTGACCGGCGGCATGGGCGGCATCGGGACCGCGATTTGCCAGCGACTGGCGCGGGATGGTTACAAGGTGGTGGCGGGCTGCGGCCCGAATTCGCCGCGTCGTGAGAAGTGGCTCGAACAGCAACGCGCGCTCGGGTTTGAATTTGTGGCGTCCGAAGGCAACGTCGCCGACTGGGACTCGACCAAGGCAGCCTTCGACAAGGTCAAGTCCGAAGTGGGCGAGGTCGATGTGCTGATCAACAACGCCGGCATCACGCGCGACGTAGTGTTCCGGAAGATGACCCGCGCGGACTGGGATGCGGTGATCGACACGAATCTGACGTCGCTGTTCAACGTGACCAAGCAGGTCATCGACGGCATGGCTGACCGCGGCTGGGGTCGCATCGTCAACATCTCGTCGGTGAACGGCCAGAAGGGTCAGTTCGGTCAGACCAATTACTCGACCGCCAAGGCAGGCCTGCACGGCTTCACGATGGCCCTGGCGCAGGAAGTGGCCACCAAGGGCGTGACTGTGAACACGGTGTCGCCGGGCTACATCGCCACGGACATGGTCAAGTCGATTCGCCAGGATGTGCTCGACAAGATCGTCGGCACGATTCCGGTCAAGCGTCTGGGCACGCCCGAAGAAATCGCCTCGATCTGCGCGTGGCTGTCGTCGGACGAGTCGGGTTTCTCGACCGGTGCCGACTTCTCGCTGAATGGCGGCCTGCACATGGGCTGACCGGCGCGCGCGCCGGATGTCGCCGTTGATGCGGCGCATCCAGCGCGGTGCACAAGCGTGACCCGGCCGGGCTTCGGCTGGCGTTTCTGGCGGGCAATGCCGCGCATTCGTGCGCGTTCATTGCCCGTTTGTCATCTTTCCACGCTGTTTTGCTGCGGGTTTTCCTTAAACCTTGCCGTCTTTTCTTAGTGCCTTGTTGAGCATAGAATCAGGGCAATAGCGCAACCGGCACCACTGTGGAGCCTTTCGGCTGTGTCTGGTCCGGTTGTTCTTGCGCACTGCATCGCACGCGGTGCAGCAGTACCGAGCGATGGCGCAGCAGCGATGCCGGACAACGGCATCAGCGACGACACAAGGATAGAGCACCGATGGCCACGAGCAAAAAAGGCGCAGAGCGACTGATCAAGAAGTATCCCAATCGCCGGCTCTACGACACGCAGACCAGTACCTACATCACGCTCGCGGATGTGAAACAGCTGGTCATGGACAGCGAGGAGTTCAAGGTCGTCGACGCCAAGTCGGGCGAAGAACTCACGCGCAGCATCCTGCTGCAAATCATCCTGGAAGAGGAAACCGGCGGCGTGCCAATGTTCTCGAGCTCGATGCTCTCGCAGATCATCCGTTTCTACGGTCATGCGATGCAGGGCATGATGGGCACCTACCTGGAAAAGAACATCCAGGCCTTCATCGACATCCAGAGCAAGCTGGCCGAGAACTCCAAGGGCCTGTACTCGGGTGAGGCATTCAGCCCGGACATGTGGTCGCAGTTCATGAACCTGCAGGGGCCGATGATGCAGGGCATGATGAGCAACTACATCGAACAGAGCAAAAACCTGTTCGTGCAGATGCAGGAGCAGATGCAGAACCAGGCCAAGTCGATGTTCGGCACGTTCCCGTTCAACCAGCCGGACAAGAAGTAAGCAGGTTCGGTTTTCGCCGCGCAACAGCCGTGCAGTGGTGTCACCACCACGGACTGTTGTGAAAGCGTGGCAAATTCCCATATCCGTGCGTCATTCTCTTTGACGCGTCGAATCGGGCGAGAGGGCATGGTCCAATTGGCCATGCCCTGTTTGTTCAGGGGTCCTGTTCAGACATCATCTCCTGGCCGCCCGATGGAAATCGACAAATTTCAACCGTTCGTACTCGACCTTTACACCCAGCTTGGCCAGGTACAGCGCGACATTGGTTCGCTCACGGCAGGCCAGCAGGCCATGGCGGAGCAGCTTCGGCAGCAAGAAACGCAGATGCGGGAGTCCGAGTCGCGGATCATTCATGCGATGGACCAGTTCGAGGTGCGACTCACTGCAAGGGTCGATAAAGTGGAGTCAGATCTGTCTGGGCGCATCCAGTCGACCGAGGACAAGCTCTCCGTGCTGAAAGACCGCGTCAACCGGGTGGTCTGGACAACCGGTGGCGGCGGGGTCGTGTTGGGCCTGGCGCTCGGCTGGAAGCCGATGCTTGCCCGGGCCGCCAGTCTTCTGGGAACGTGATGCGCCCCTGGCACGGAACGAAGCCCGCCTAGGGCAGGCGCGCCAATATCGCTTGCTCAGGGTAAAATCACCGCCTTTCATGGCAATGACGGCGCCCGGCAGGCTCGCCGGATGCCCTTGGCCCAGAGCGGCGCGCCACCGGGGACGGTCGGACGCGCCCCGAATCCCCCTATTTGCGGTGCCCCATGTCGTCTGATACCAACTTGTCCAATCCGCCCAAAGTCGGCTTTGTTTCACTCGGTTGCCCCAAGGCCCTAGTGGACTCCGAGCAGATCATCACCCAGCTTCGTGCCGAGGGATACTCGATCAGCGGCACCTACGATGGCGCCGACCTTGTGGTCGTCAATACGTGCGGCTTCATCGACGAAGCTGTGCAGGAGAGCCTGGATGCGATCGGCGAGGCGCTGACTGAGAACGGCAAGGTGATCGTGACCGGCTGCCTGGGCGCCAAGAAGGATGCCGCCGGACACGACATCGTGAGCGCCGTGCACCCGAAGGTGCTGGCTGTGACCGGCCCGCACGCGCTGGGCGAGGTGATGCAGGCGGTGCATACGCACCTGCCGAAGCCGCATGACCCGTTCACGGACCTGGTCCCGGCTGCCGGTATCAAGCTGACGCCGAAGCACTATGCCTACCTGAAGATTTCGGAAGGCTGCAACCATCGCTGCTCGTTCTGCATCATTCCGTCGATGCGTGGCGACCTCGTCTCGCGGCCCGTGGCTGAAGTCATGCTCGAGGCCGAAAACCTGTTCAAGGCGGGCGTAAAGGAACTGCTGGTCATCTCGCAGGACACCAGCGCTTATGGCGTGGACGTCAAATATCGCACCGGTTTCTGGAATGGGCGCCCGCTCAAGACGCGCATGACCGAGCTGGTGGCCGCGCTCGGCGAGCTGGCCAGCCAGTATGGCGCATGGGTTCGCTTGCACTACGTCTACCCGTATCCACACGTCGACGAGATCATCCCGCTGATGAACCAGGGCAACGTGCTGCCTTACCTCGATGTGCCGCTGCAGCACGCGCATCCGGATGTGCTCAAGCGCATGAAGCGCCCAGCGAATGCCGAGAAGACACTTGATCGCATTCGTGCGTGGCGCGAAGTCTGTCCCGACCTGACGATCCGCAGCACGTTCATCGCCGGTTTCCCCGGTGAGACCGAGGAAGAATTCCAGACGCTGCTCGATTTCATCGCCGAAGCCGAGCTTGACCGGGTGGGCTGCTTTGCCTATTCCCCGGTGGAAGGCGCCACGGCCAACGATCTGCCCGGTGCGTTGCCGGACGAAGTGCGCGAAGAGCGACGTGCCCGTTTTATGGAGGTGGCCGAGGAGGTCTCCGCCCGCCGTCTGCAGCGCAAGGTCGGCCAGACGCTGCGCGTGCTGGTGGACGAGGTCAATCAGGAGGGTGGCATCGGCCGGTCGTCGGCGGATGCGCCGGAAATCGACGGTCTGGTCTATATCGATCCGGCGGCCAAGGCTTCGCAGCGCTACAAGACGGGCGACTTCGTGAATGTGAAGATTACCGGCGCCGACGGTCACGATCTTTGGGGTGAAGTGGCGTAAGCCGTACTTGTGCATACAATTAGGTAAAAGTACGGTCGTTCGTTTTCCCGGGGTCGGGTCTATACTGTGCGGCGCAACATGAACGCATGGAGACAAGACATGGCACGTGAAGTGGTGGTTGTCAGCGGTGTGCGCACCGCAATCGGTACCTTCGGCGGCAGCCTGAAGGATCAGGCCCCGACGGATATGGGCGCTTTGGTCGTACGCGAAGCACTGGCCCGCGCCGGCGTTTCGGGCGATGACGTGGGTCATGTGGTGTTCGGCAATGTGATCCAGACCGAGCCGAAGGACATGTATCTGGGCCGCGTGGCGGCTGTGAATGGCGGTGTTTCGATCAACGCGCCGGCACTGACTGTCAATCGCCTGTGCGGCTCCGGCCTGCAGGCAATCGTCAGCGCAGCCCAGACGATTCTGCTGGGCGATGCCGACGTGGCAATTGGCGGCGGCGCGGAAAGCATGAGCCGCGCGCCGTACCTGGCGCCGATGGCGCGCTGGGGCGCGCGCATGGGCGATGCCAAGCTGATTGACATGATGCTTGGTGCACTGCACGATCCGTTCCACACGATCCACATGGGCGTGACGGCGGAAAACGTCGCCAAGGAATATGACATTTCGCGCCAGCAGCAGGACGAAGCTGCGCTCGAATCGCATCGTCGTGCTTCCGCCGCCATCAAGGCAGGCTACTTCAAGGATCAGATCGTTCCGGTTACGCTGAAATCGCGCAAGGGCGACGTCGTGTTCGATACCGACGAGCACGTGCGTCACGACGCGACGATGGACGACATGACCAAGCTCAAGCCGGTGTTCGTCAAGGAGAATGGCACGGTCACGGCTGGTAACGCCTCGGGCCTGAACGACGCTGCCGCTGCCGTGGTGCTGATGGAGCGTGCCGAGGCCGAGCGCCGCGGCCTGAAGCCGCTGGCTCGCCTGGTGTCCTACGGCCACGCCGGTGTCGATCCCAAGACGATGGGTATCGGTCCGGTGCCGGCTACGAAGATCGCGCTGGAACGTGCCGGCCTGACGGTCAAGGATCTCGATGTGATCGAGGCCAACGAGGCATTCGCGGCGCAGGCCTGCGCGGTGACCAAGGCTTTGGGTCTCGACCCGGCGAAGGTCAATCCCAATGGCTCCGGTATCTCGCTCGGCCACCCGATCGGTGCCACTGGCGCGCTCATCACGGTCAAGGCGCTGTACGAGCTGCAACGTGTACAGGGTCGCTACGCGCTGGTGACGATGTGCATCGGCGGTGGCCAGGGCATTGCCGCGATCTTCGAGCGCGTTTAAAGTCGCGGGCAGTCAATCTGCCCGAGGAAGACCGTCTTGTCCCGCCCCGTTTTGCTTTGCCTGTTGGCCGTCGCGATGCTGTCTCTCCCAATTGCGGCGCGCGCGGCCGACGGAACCGCTGTATCGACGGGGCAGGCGACGGACGAGCGGGGCGGTGGGCTCGGTATCAATGACGCCATTCGTGCCGGTGAGGCCAAGCGGGGCAACTCGCTGTCCACCGGCTCGGCGGGCCCATTGTCACCGCGCCCCGAGTACGCGAAGTATCCGGTCTATACCGGCACGCTCGGCGACAAGCCGGTGCGGTTGCGGGTAGCCCCGAAGACCGACACACGGGACAGCCTCCAAGGTGAATATTCGATCGGGGATGGCAAGAGCGTGCGGCTGCTCTCCGGCGAATGGGAGGATGGCAGCTTCCTGATGGAAGAGTCCGACGACGGCACGCGCGTATCCGGCAATTGGGAAGGGCAGATCGACCAGCAGGGCGTGGTGCGCGGTACCTGGACCGATGCGTTCAACCCCGCGATCATCCTGCCGTTTGTTATCCGGCCGCTTGGCGGCTCCCAGGTGATCCCGCCATTCGATAGCCGCCAGGGCAGCGGCGCGACGTACGCCCCACCTCCGCCAAAGTCGTCGATTTCGACCGAGAAGCCTCGCTGAATCCCGATGGGGCTCGGCTAGTCCACCCCTCCTGACCTGACGTGTTTTCGCCGGCCTCGCACGTGGCCTGACTGGCATTTGCTGGTAAGCTCGAACGCCTGATTCGACTCCTCCAGGGAAATCGCCGTGTCCGCTTCCGACTCGTCCCGTTACATCAAGACCATTGCCGTCCAGCCAGAACTGGACATCGCGCCGGGCTTCGATTCGTTCTCCACGCCGACCTACCGCGGCTCCACTGTCGTCTTCCGCAACCTTGCCGAACTGCGCGCTTATGGCGACCGCAGCAAGACCTACTGGCGCTATGGCCTGCACGCCACGCCGACCAGCGAGGCGCTTTGCCAGCAACTGGCGCAAATCGAAGGCGGCCGCCACACGCTGTTGTTCCCGTCTGGCCTGGGCGCCATTTCGCTGGTCTATTTCGGCCTGCTGCGTACCGGTGATGATGTCCTCGTCCCGGAAAACGTCTACGGGCCCAATCGCGATCATGGCGACTGGATGGCGCGGGAGTTCGGCATTACCGTGCGCCCGTATCATCCGTCGGTCGGGGGCGGAATCGCCTCGATGATCCAGCCGAACACGCGTCTGATCTGGATGGAATCGCCGGGCTCGGTCACGATGGAAGTGCCCGACACCGAGGCGATCGTGGCCGCCGCGAAGGCACGCGGCGTGCTGACCGCGATCGACAACACCTGGTCTGCCGGCGTCTACTATCGGCCGTTCGAGAAGGGCATCGATATCTCCGTGCAGGCGCTGACCAAGTACCAATCCGGTGGCAGCGATGTACTGATGGGCGCCGTGATCACGCGGGATGACCATCTCCACGACCGCCTCAAGCGCACCCGCATGCTGATGGGCTGGGGTGTCTCCGCCGACGATTGCTACCTGGTCCTGCGCGGGCTGGCGAGCATGCCGGTGCGCCTGGCCGCTCACGACCGTGCAGCGCGCGAGGTGGCCGAATGGCTGACGAAACGTCCGGAGGTCGCGCGCGTGCTGCATCCGGCATTGCCCGATTGCCCCGGCCATGCCGAATGGCTGCGGGATTTCAGCGGCGCGAGTGGTCTGTTCTCGATCATTCTGCACAGCCGCTATACGCGCGAGCAGGTCGATGCGTTCGTCGAGGCGCTGAAACTGTTCGCGATTGGCTGGTCGTGGGGCGGTGCGCACAGCCTGGCAGTGCCCTATCACGTCGACACAATGCGGCCGGCTGGCACGTGGCCGCCCGCTGGATGGGAGAACGCCGGCGAACTGGTGCGGCTGTATATCGGTCTGGAAGACACCCGCGACCTGATCGCCGATCTGAAGCAGGCGCTGGAGTCTCAGCTGCGCTGACGAGCCAGGACGCGCCCGGACGCGCCAGAACGCGCTAGACGCGTTCGAGCGCCGCGGGTTCTTCCGTCTGTTGGGTATTGGGCGATGCGCTACGCAGCGCCCATACCGATTCCGCCGGCCCGCCACGCGCGCGGCGTAGCGTGGCGCGGGCCAGCGCGGCGTATCCGGCGGCCAGCGCGATCGCGCCAATGTCGAAGCCCGCCACGGCCCAGCGGCCGTTGAGTGCCGCAACGATAAAGTGATCGCCGGTCAGGATGGCATTCGACAGCGGCACGCCCAGCGTGGCGATCGCCGCGATCCACAGCAGTTCCACGGCCGCGCGAGCAGGGTGGCGAATCAGAGCCCAGCCCACGGATGCGATGAATGCGGGCCAGAACACATGGCTGACGGCCTGCTCCGGCCAAAGCAGCGCAGCCGGGAAGCACAGCGCAACGCCGATACAGGTGCCGATGCACACCCCAACCGTCGCCTGGGCGAGCAGGCGATGCACACGAGGCTGTTCGGCCTGCCGCGTTTTGCGGCGCGTTTCGATCCACAGCAGATTGCCCGAGTAGAACAGGAACGCACCCGCCAGCCCCGCCAGCAGATAGACGATCCGCATTGCCAGGTCGCCATACGTGCCGTAGTGCAGCGCGAACATCGCGCTGTAGACCATGTGGTTTGTGTCGCGCGCGCCGGCGGTCTGGTTGGCGATCAGCTTGCCCGCATCGGGCTCGGTTGCCGCGGCGTGAATGCCTACCGATCCGCCGTTGCCGAGCGCCCGGGTGCTGTCCCCGCGGACTTCGGCCAGCGCGTTCGCGTCACCGTAGTGCTGGAAGCGGATGGCTTCCGGCGTGAACCGATCGCCACCGTGTTCGCGCGCAATTGCCAGCAGTTGCGCCGCCGGCATCGTGGGGGAGGGGCGGCCTGCAGCGCTGACCTCGGGCGTGGCGCCCGTGACGCTTGGTACCACTTCCATCAGCTTGCCGTCGAACGTCAGCACGTTGAAGACCATCACCATGATCAGCGACAGGCAGAAGAAGGCGCCGGTGATTGCGAATATCAGGTGGAACGGCAGGCTGAACAGCCCGAGCACATTGTGCGTGTCCATCCAGAAGCGCTTGAGGTTGCGTCCCGGGCGCACCGCGAAGAGATCCTTCTTCAGGCGCGGCAGATGCAACAGCACGCCGGACACCAGCGCCAGGCCGTACAGGATCGAGATCACACCCATGAAGTACATGCCGTTCATGCCCAGGCCGAGCGAGTAATGCAGGGCGTTCAGGAATGCCGAGAGTTCGCCGGTTGCATGGTCGAGCGAGGTATCGTTCCGCGCGGTGGCATCGCCGTTCAGGCGCGTGCTGTTCATCGTCTGCCAGGCGCCGGTCTTGTCCTGCCAGTACGCGTTGAAGTCTGGCTCCTCCTTGCTCGGCAGGCCAACGTAGACACTGTTGGCGGCATCGGGGTGCGCGGCGATGAGTTGCCGTACGAAGGCATCAACGGCAGGGCCGTCGACCTGGACCTCCGTGGCGTGCTGGCCTTCCAGACGGGCAGGGTTCTGCCACACGTGCAGTTCGTGGTGGAAGACCGTGATCGCCCCGGCGAAGAACGCTATGAACAGCGCCCAGCCTGCCATCAGGCCGACCCAGGTATGGAGCGTGTTGAACACGCGCAGGGTGTTGGGTTTCATGCGGATGTCCCGGAGAGTCTCAGGCGCCCGAAAGCGGGGAGGCAGGCGGCATGAGGTGCATCACCCGCACGCCCCAGAGCACGCCGTAGCAGAGCAGGTTGCCGCCAAGCAGCCAGAGCCACGCCGAGCGGCTCGATGCGAACAGCAGGCTCAGGCAGATGATCGTCACCCAGAGCACGAAGCCGAGCATGATGGCCACTACCACGCCGCTTTCCCAGCCACCGGGTAGCCAGAAAATGCCAAGCGTGCACAGGGCGATTGCCAGCGGCAGGCCCAGCAGCGAGCCTGCAAGCCATCGGGTTCCCATCATGGCGTGTGCCTTTCCGCGACGGTGAGGCGCGTGTTGGAGCGCCGCTTCTGCGTCCACGTGCCGATGAACGGCCAGACGGACAGGCAGCAAGTCATGGTGACCAGTGTGCTGGCGATGGCCACTGGCCAGCCTTCCGGCACGCTCATCGCCCACGCGCTGGCGAGCGTCAGCCCCAGGCCGAGCCAGCAGGACAGATGCGGGCGGATCGGCGCGGCGCGGGTGAGAACCTGGTTGGGCGCGGCCAGATAGAGGCAGGCGGCGCCTGCCAAAGCGAGAAGTACGGCCAACGCCTGCATGACTCGAGCTTTTGTGGATCGACAGAGATCGAAATAATAATGATTCGTATTTAATTTATCAAGCGTGGTAACGCGTGGAAGGATTGGTGAAGTGGCTGAAGAGGCGCTCGACGCCGGCGATGCGGCGAGGCTTGGGGATGACAGGGAGTGGTGCTGCAGATGGTGTCCGGCACCACCAGCCGGACACCGGAAGGCGGGGACTTAGAAGCCGTTTCAAAAAGATTCTGGCGTCGTTGCGGGGCCTTGCCGTACTACTTGTACTGTCTGCGGCCCCGCGTCTAGCCAGAACCGCTTCGCTTCATTTTGAAACGGCCTCTTAATGCGGGAACAGATTCAGCAGGCCATCCAAGCCGACATGGTTGAATGCCACGCTTGCCTGCGCGCGCACCACGGGCTTGGCGCGGAATGCCACGGAAAGGCCGGCTACGGCCATCATCTTCAGGTCGTTCGAGCCATCACCCATCACGATTGCCTGCGACGGATCGGCACCGATCTGTTCGCACACCTCGCGCACCGTGCGCGCCTTGACGTCGGCGTTCACGATCTCGCCCACTACGTTGCCCGTCAGCTTGCCGTCGACGATCTCGAGCGTGTTGGCGCGGGTGAAGTCCAGCTTCAGGCGTGGCTTGAGCTTGTCGGTGAAGTGGACGAAGCCGCCGGAAACCAGCAGCGTGTGCAAGCCCAGCGCCTGGATGGTCTGCAGCATGTTCTCGGCGCCGGGCGACAGGCGTAGCCGTTCGTCGTACACGCGATCCAGCACACTGGCGTCCAGGCCCTTGAGCAGCGCCACGCGGCGGCGCAGGCTTTCGTTGAAGTCGGTGATCTCGCCGCGCATCGCGGCTTCAGTGATGGCCGATACCTCGGCCTTGAGGCCGCAGAAATCGGCGATCTCGTCGATGCACTCGATCGTGATCAGCGTCGAGTCCATGTCCATCGCCACCAGGCGGAAGTCCGACAGCTTGCGTCCACCCGGTACAACGGCCCAGTCGATGCCACGTGGCGCGCACGCCGCGTCGAGCGCTTCGCGCAGCGCGGGCGTCAGCGGCGCGCAATCGTCCGCGGCTGCCACGTTGTCGGCGCGGCGCTCGAAGGCGGAGGCGCCGGCAACGGTGCGAAGGGTATCGAGGTCGGCATTGGCGAGCGGGGACAGGCTCTGGAGAATCAGCGGCATGGCGGGGGTAGGCAGGCGATGCGGGCGTCGCAGGGGTCGCGGGAGTTGATGGGGCGAGCGGAAGCGCGCGGGAAAGGCGGTATTGTAACCAAGCCTTCCTTCCTGCTTCCGCCTTGCGCGGATATGTCGATATTGCCGTCCGATCTTATGCGGATTTCGTGCATGGATCGGCGAAACCATTCGTTCCGTTCAGATAGGCCCGCCGGTAGCCTTTCTCCCTGACACAAGCCCCGTGCTGCCGCGTGGGGCCCAAAACAGCAGGGCGCCAGATTGCCAACGCGCCACTTCACGACACCTGACGGGAGCAATACAGATGATTCGCAAACTGGCCATCGGCCTCGCCGTTCTTTCGGTACTCGGCGCCGCACAGACCGCCTCGGCCAACACCAACCTGCTCAATGTCTCGTACGACCCCACGCGGGAACTCTACGTGGATGTGAACGCCGCGTTCGCCAAGGCCTACAAGGCGCAGTCCGGTGACGCCGTGACGATCCGCCAGTCGCATGGCGGCTCGGGCAAGCAGGCCCGCTCCGTGATTGATGGGCTGGATGCCGACGTGGTCACGCTGGCGCTCGGCTACGACATCGACGCCATCGCCGACAAGGGCCTGATCAAGCCCGACTGGCAGAAACGACTGCCGCACAACGCATCGCCGTACACGTCGACGATCGTGTTCCTGGTGCGCAAGGGCAATCCGAAGCAGATCAAGGACTGGAACGACCTGATCAAGCCCGGCGTGCAGGTGATCACGCCGAACCCGAAGACGTCTGGCGGCGCGCGCTGGAATTACCTGGCCGCGTGGGGCTATGCGCTGCGCCAGCCGGGTGGCAATGAGGCCAAGGCCAAGGAATTCGTCGGCGCGCTGCTCAAGAACGTGCCGGTGCTCGATTCGGGCGCACGTGGCGCCACCACGACCTTCGTCGAACGCGGTCTCGGCGATGTGCTGATTGCCTGGGAAAACGAGGCGATCCTGGCCATCAAGGAACTGGGTCCGGACAAGTTCGACATCGTCGCACCATCGGTCTCGATCCTGGCCGAACCGCCGGTGGCCGTGGTCGACAAGGTCGTCGACAAGAAGGGCACCCGCAAGGCCGCCGAAGCCTACCTGCAGTTCCTCTACACCGAGGAAGGTCAGGAAATCGCCGCCAAGAACTACTACCGTCCGATCTCGGAGAAGGTGGCCGCCAAGTACGCGGCGAATTTTCCGAAGGTGAAGCTGTTCACGATCGACGAAGTGTTTGGCGGCTGGGGCAAGGCTCAGAAGGCCCACTTTGCCGATGGCGGTTCATTCGACCAGGTCTATCAGCCTGGCAAGCGGTAACACGCGCGGCCGGGGCGGCCACGCTGCCCCGGCGCGCCAGTTGAAGGAGCCCGAAGATGTCCGCTGTTCTCAAGATTTCATCCCGCATCGCCACGCGGCGATGTCCCGCCTGACCTGATTCCCGATCCATCCCGTCTGCCTTGCCGCTCGTGAAGCCGGCAGGGAGGGGTGTTGCCCGCCGATACGGGCAACAACGCCAGGACCCAAGAACTTCAGAATTCAGAACGCAGAACTCAGAACGCAAGGACACCCGTATGTCATCGCCCATCCGCAATTCTCTTTTCCACAACTCGCTGCGCCGCCGTCTGCTGACCGGTGCGCTGGTGGTTGCCACCGGCCTTTCCTATGTGCTGTTTGCCGGGCCGGTCAAGGCCCAGTCCCAGACCGTCAATCCCAAACTGCTGCGCATCGGCTATCAGAAGTACGGCACGCTGACGCTGCTCAAGGCGCGAGGTACGTTGGAAAAGCGCCTGGCGCCGCAAGGTATCACGGTCAAATGGACCGAGTTCCCGGCTGGCCCACAGTTGCTGGAGGGGCTCAACGTGGGCGCGATCGATTTCGGCACAGTCGGCGAAGCGCCGCCGATCTTTGCCCAGGCCGCCGGCGCGCAACTGGCCTACATCGGCAATGAGCCGCCCGCGCCCACGGCGGAGGCCATCGTCGTGCCGAAGAACTCCACGATCAAGAGCGTGGCCGATCTGCGTGGCAAGCGCGTGGCGCTGAACAAGGGCTCGAACGTGCACTACCTGCTGGTGCGCCAGTTGGAGAAAGCCGGGGTGGCCTATGGCGAGATTCAGCCCGTTTACCTGCCGCCCGCCGATGCGCGTGCCGCCTTCGAGCGAGGCGCCGTCGATGCCTGGGTGATCTGGGACCCGTTCCTCGCCGCTGCCCAGAAGCAGCTCGATGCCCGCGTGCTGGTCGATGGCCGTGGCGCGGATGGCAAGAACGTGGTCAGCAACCATCAGTTCTATCTGGCGTCTCGCCCTTACGCGCAAGCGCGTCCCGAGGTGGTGACCGCGATCCTCGATGAACTCGCGCAACTGGGCGAATGGGCCGAGAAGCATCCGAAGGACGCTGCCGCCGTGCTGGTCAAGGAGACTGCGCTCGACCCCGGCGTGCTCGATCTGGCCGTGTCGCGATTCTCGTACGGGGCGAAGCCGGTCTCGGCCGAGGTCCTGGCAGAGCAGCAGCGCATTGCCGATGTGTTCCAGACACTCAAGCTGATTCCCAAACCGATCAGAGTTGCAGACGCTGCGTGGCAAGCCCCCACCACGCAACAGGCGCAGCGCTGATTTTCATTGACCTGCAGGAGGCACGACATGCAAGTTCTCTGGTTCATTCCCACCCACGGTGACAGCCGCTACCTCGGCACGTCCGAAGGCGCACGCGAGGTCAGCTTCGACTATCTGAAGCAGGTCGCCGTGGCTGCCGACACGCTTGGCTATGACGGTGTGCTGATTCCCACCGGCCGCTCCTGCGAAGACCCGTGGGTGGTGGCATCGGCCTTGGCTGCCGTCACACGCAAGCTGCGGTTCCTGGTGGCGTTGCGTCCGGGTTTGATGACACCGACGCTGGCCGCGCGCATGGCAGCCACGTTCGATCGCGTGTCCAACGGCCGCTTGCTCGTCAATCTGGTGACTGGCGGCGATGTGGCCGAACTGGAAGGCGATGGCCTGTTCCTGAACCACGCCGAACGCTATGAGGCTTCGGCGGAGTTCATCCGCGTGTGGCGCGACCTGCTGGCCGCCAGCCACGAGAACGGCGAGATCAGCTTCGAAGGCAAGCACGTCACGGTCAAGGGCGCGCGCGTGCTGTATCCGCCGATTCAGCGTCCGCATCCGCCGGTGTACTTCGGCGGGTCCTCCGAGGCTGCGCACGACCTCGCCGCCGAGCAGGTGGAGACGTACCTGACCTGGGGCGAGCCGCCCGCCGACGTCGCGAAGAAGATCGCCGACGTGCGCGCCCGCGCCGCGAAGCACGGCCGCACGGTGCGCTTCGGCATCCGCCTGCACGTGATCGTGCGCGAGACCGACGCCGCAGCATGGGCGGCCGCCGACGAACTGATCAGCAAGCTCGACGACCAGACCGTGGCCCGCGCCCAGGCCGTGTTCGCGAAGATGGATTCGGAAGGGCAGCGGCGCATGGCGGCGCTGCACGCGGGTGGCACCCGTCGCACGCGTGAGGCGCTCGAGATCAGCCCGAATCTGTGGGCGGGTGTCGGCCTGGTGCGCGGCGGGGCTGGCACCGCGCTGGTCGGTGATCCGAAGACCGTGGCGGCACGCATCGAGGAGTACGCGGCGCTGGGTATCGATACCTTCGTGTTCTCCGGCTATCCGCACCTGGAGGAGGCCTATCGCTTTGCCGAACTCGTATTCCCGCTGCTGTCGCGCAAGGCGCGCGACAAGTTGCCGGGGCAGGTGCTGTCCGGTCCGTTTGGTGAAGTCATGGCCACCGGCATCGTGCCGATCGCCTCGCAAAGCTGAGAGAGGCTGACCATGAGCGCGCCCCATTCCATTGCGCCACGCCGGATCGACTGGCGCCAGGCCGCCCGCGCGATCGCGCCGTGGATCGTTCCGATCCTGCTGATCGTCGTCTGGCAGGTTGCCTCGCAGGCGGGCTGGCTATCCAACCGCGTGCTGCCAGCCCCGTTGGCCGTGGTTGAAGCGGCCTGGACGCTGGCCGCTTCCGGCGAGCTCTGGAAGCACGTGTGGATCAGCACATGGCGCGCGCTGGTCGGTCTGGCCATCGGCGGCGGCCTGGGTCTCGTGCTCGGGCTGCTGACCGGCACGTTTCGCACTGCTGCCACGCTGCTCGACAGCACGCTGCAAATGGTGCGCAACATCCCGCCGCTGGCGCTGATTCCGCTGGTGATTCTCTGGTTCGGCATTGACGAGACGGCCAAGTTATTCCTGGTGGCGCTCGGCGTGTTCTTTCCGGTGTACCTGAATACGTACCACGGCATTCGCGCGGTCGACCCGGCGCTGGTCGAAATGGCGCGCAGCTATGGCCTGTCGGGCTGGCGTCTGTATCGCGAGGTGATCCTGCCCGGCGCGCTGCCCGGCATCCTCGTCGGCGTGCGGTTCTCGCTCGGGCTGATGTGGGTGATCCTGATCGTTGCGGAAACCATCTCCGCCCAATCGGGCATCGGCTACATGACGATGAACGCGCGCGAGTTCCTGCAGACCGATGTGGTGCTGGTGGGCATCCTGCTCTACGCGCTGCTCGGCAAGCTGGCCGACGTGCTGTCACGGGCGCTGGAGCGCCACTGGCTGCGTTGGCACCCCGGTTACCTGTCTGCTTGACCTCTGCCTGAACACTGCCTGAGATCTGCTTGAAGGATGAAGGAGCTTGCGATGATGCATACGCATCCGGTGGAACAGGCCGCGCTGGCCTGGTTTGACGCGAATCTTGCCCGACGTGATGCGGCGCGCCCGGCCGCGCGTGCTTCGCACGGTGTCGGCGGCATCGCGCTGCATGTGGAGCAGGTTGTGAAGCGCTACAACGGGCGCGAGGTGTTGCACGGCGTGAACCTGCGTGCGGCGCCAGGCGAGTTCGTGGCGATTGTTGGTCGTAGCGGGTGCGGCAAGAGCACGCTGCTGCGCCTGGTGGCCGGGCTGGAGTCCGCTGACGCGGGCGCCGTGGCGCTCGACGGTCAGCCGGGCGGCACGCCATCGAGTGTCCGCGTGATGTTCCAGGATGCGCGTCTGTTGCCGTGGAAGCGTGTACTCGACAACGTCGCGATCGGCCTGCCGCGCGAACGCCATGCCGATGCGGCGGCGTTGCTCGATCAGGTGGGTCTGGCGGATCGCGCCAACGAATGGCCGGCGCGGTTGTCTGGCGGCCAGCGTCAGCGCGTGGCACTGGCCCGCGCGCTGGTTCACCATCCGCGCCTGCTGCTGCTCGACGAGCCGCTCGGCGCGCTCGACGCGCTCACACGGATCGAAATGCAGGCGCTGATCGAATCGCTGTGGCGCCGGCTCGGCTTCACTGCGCTGCTGGTGACTCACGACGTATCCGAGGCCATCGCGCTGGCGGACCGCGTGGTGCTGATCGAGGACGGACGCATCACGCTGGATCAGCAGGTGACGCTGGCACGACCGCGCCAGCGTGGCACTGCGGACTTTGCGCAAATCGAGGACGCGGTGCTGCGCCGTGTGATGCGGCAGGAATCTCCGGCCGCCCCCGATGCCGAACTTCACTTTCGCTCCGCCGAGGAGTTTCTATCATGAGCTTTCAGGCGATCCGCTCGCATCGAAAGCTGTCTTGAAGTCGAATCCATCATGACCATCGATTCCGCACTTGAACGCTATCTTCAAACGTTGCCCCGTGAACCCGTGCCTGGCCGCGAGCTGTGGCGTGACGTGAACGGGCAGGTGCAGGGCCAGTATTTCCACTGCTCGCTGACCAGCGCCTTCGAACCGCTGGTCACACTGGCTGATCGCGGCGTAGTGGCGCACGAAGGGTCGATCCGTACCTATGCCGAGGATGGCGTGGGGCTGGCGGCGTGGAAGCTGTTTGCGATGGCCGCCGACGACACATCGCTGGTGTCGCTGGATCGCCTGACGCGGCTGGTCCATGCGATCAACTACTTCGCGGCCGATGGCGAGCACAAGCTCGTGCTCAATGTGCACAACCGTTTGCTGGCCGCGGTTGCGGACGATCATGGAGCGGCCTTCCGTCGCGCGCTGGAGTCGCTGGGTTTGCCGATCGGGCGCTTTGTGATCCAGGTGCCTGCCAGCGCGAACGACGACCTGCCTCTGCTGCTGCACGTGGTAGGCAACTACCGGCGCAATGGTTTCGCGGTGAGCCTGCAGGCATCCGACCCCGCCGAGGCCGGCGCCCTGATGGCGCACGCCATGCCGGACTGGCTCAAGCTGGACATGCGCCGCACGTGGACCGACCGGCAACTGAGCGGGCTACGCGCCAGCGCCGAGGGTGCCGGCGTGACGTTGATCGGCCGGCGCCTGCAGGACGACGAGGCCGTCGAGCGCTTGCAGAACGCGGGCATCGTGCTCGGGCAGGGCAGAGTGATCGCCGATGAACCGGTGCCGGCACGCGGATTGCATGTCCGGGCGGTACCGGAACAACACAAACTGGAGAGGGCATGACGATATCGAAGCTGCCGGGCGGGGTGTCCCGGCTGGAAGTGCCACGCGGCTTGCAGATCCTTACCGTGCCGGGCTTGCATGGCAGTGGGCCCGCGCATTGGCAAAGCCGTTGGGAATCGCGCTATCCAGACTGGCAACGCATCGAACAGCACGACTGGAGCCGGCCGAGCCTGCCGCTCTGGGCGGAGCGGGTGTCCGAGGGCGTCTCGCGCGCGTCGCGCGTGGCTCGGCACGGCGCGGTGCTGGTGGCGCATAGCTTCGGTTGCCTGGCGACGCTGCGCCAGGCGGTGCTCGATCCGGTCGGCATCGCCGGGGCGCTGCTTGTGGCGCCTGCCGATCCGGACAAGTTCGGCGTGGCAGCGCTGCTGCCCACATGGCGGCTGCCATTCCCGACCATCGTCGTCGCCAGCACCAACGACCCATGGATGTCGCAACGCACCGCCTTCAGTTGGGGCACGCTGTGGGGCAGTGAACTTGTTGATGCCGGTGCAGCCGGTCATATCAATGCGGACTCTGGCCTGAACGATTGGCCGCAGGGACAGGCCTTGCTCGCCACTTTGCTGCAGCGGATCGAGTCGGACGGCCGGGTTCTGTCCCTGGGTGATGGCTCGACCACCTGGGATATGTCGACCGAAGTGACGCAGGCAGCGCCATATATCTAAAACGTCTAAAGAAATTCGTAAAGATTCGTTCTGTTTATAAGGGCGCATCTGCAAAATTTGTCTCGTAGGCCGGCGCGATATGCGCCGGTTTCATAAGGAAGCGTCGGATGCGGCACAAATGCCCGCCGGCACAAGACCAGACGAGACACGCATGCCTTCCACGATTTCCCTGGCGGACGCGCCCCCGCCGGCCGCCAAAGCACCAAGGCGGCCCGTATCCGCGAGCCAGCGCTTCACGGTGTTGCCGGGCTTTGGCTTGTCGCTCGGCTTCACGATCTTCTATCTGACGCTTATCGTCCTGATCCCGCTGTCGGCCACGTTCCTGAAGACGTTCACGATGACGTGGGACGCGTTCTGGACCACGGTTTCGAACCCGCGCGTGGTGGCGTCGCTGGAACTCAGCTTCGGTGCGTCGCTGGTGGCCGCGATCATCAACACGGTGTTTGGCCTGGTCGTGGCATGGGTGCTGGTGCGCTATCGGTTCTTCGGCAAACGGGTGATCGACGCGCTGGTGGACCTGCCGTTCGCGTTGCCCACTGCCGTGGCCGGTATCGCGCTGACCGCGCTGTTCGCGGGCAACGGCTGGATTGGCCGCTGGCTGGAACCGCTTGGCATCAAGGTGGCCTTCACGCCGTTGGGCGTGGTGGTGGCCCTGACCTTCATCGGCCTGCCGTTTGTGGTGCGCACGGTGCAACCGGTACTCGAGGATGTCGAACGCGAACTGGAGGAGGCCGCCGCGAGCCTGGGCGCTTCCCGCCTGCAGACGTTCTCGAGGGTGATCCTGCCCGCCATCCTGCCGGCACTGCTGACGGGCTTCGCGCTGTCGTTCGCCCGTGCCACGGGCGAGTACGGATCGGTGGTGTTCATCTCCGGCAACATGCCGATGGTCTCCGAGATCGCGCCGCTGATGATCTACTCGAAGCTCGAGCAGTACGACTACGCCGGTGCCACGGCCGTGGCCGTGGTGATGCTGGTGATCTCCTTCGTGCTGCTGTTGCTGATCAACCTGTTGCAAGCCTGGACGCGCCGTCACCAGAGCGGTGTCCGCGCCGCCGCGCTGCCCGACGGCAATCCGGAGGTGAACTGAGATGGCTGGTGCAATTTCCCGCCTGGGTGGCCCAGGTGCCTCAGGTGTCCAAGTACAGGCCGCGCAGTTCCCGCACGACGCCACTGGCGAATCGCGCTGGGTGCGGTACGGGCTGATCACGGTCGCGGTGCTGTTCCTGGGGCTGTTCCTGTTCATCCCGTTGGCGTCGGTGTTCTATGAGGCGCTGCGCAAGGGCGTCGATACCTATCTGGCCGCATTGACCGAGCCGGATGCCGTGTCGGCCATCAAGCTGACGCTGACGGTCGCCGCGATCGCGGTGCCGCTCAACGTGGTGTTCGGCGTGGCCGCCGCGTGGGCCATCGCCAAGTTCGATTTCCGCGGCAAGAACCTGCTGATCACGCTGATCGACCTGCCGTTCTCGGTGTCGCCTGTGATCTCCGGCCTGATCTACGTGCTGATGTTCGGCGCGCAGGGTTGGTTCGGACCGTGGCTGGAGGCGCACGACATCAAGATCATGTTCGCCGTGCCCGGGATCGTGCTGGCGACGATCTTCGTGACGTTCCCGTTCGTGGCGCGTGAGCTGATTCCGCTGATGCAGGCACAGGGCAGCGAGGAGGAAGAGGCTGCCATCGTGCTGGGCGCTTCCGGCTGGCAGACGTTCTGGCACGTGACGCTGCCGAACATCCGCTGGGGCCTGCTATACGGCGTGATTCTCTGCAATGCGCGGGCGATGGGTGAGTTCGGCGCCGTGTCAGTGGTATCGGGTCATATCCGCGGCCTGACCAACACCATGCCGCTGCATGTCGAGATTCTCTACAACGAATACAACTTCGCGGCCGCGTTCGCGGTGGCGTCCCTGCTGACGCTGCTGGCGCTGGTCACGCTCGGTATCAAGACGCTGGTCGAAATCCGCGCCAGCCGGGAACAACTGGAAGGGCAGCCATCATGAGCATTCAGGTCAGGAACGTACACAAGCGCTTTGGCGATTTTGTCGCGCTCGACGACGTCTCGCTGGACTTCGCCGAAGGCGAACTCACGGCGCTGCTGGGGCCGTCGGGCTGCGGCAAGACCACGCTGCTGCGAATCATCGCGGGCCTGGAACGCGCCGACGCGGGACAGGTGGTGTTGGCGGGGCAGGATGCCTCGACCCAGCACGTGCGCCAGCGCAACGTGGGTTTCGTGTTCCAGCACTACGCGCTGTTCAAGCACATGACCGTATTCGAGAACGTGGCTTTCGGCCTGCGCGTGAAGCCGCGCGGCGAGCGTCCGTCCGAGGCGAAGATCCGCGAGAAAGTGAAGTCGCTGCTCGAACTCGTGCAGCTCGACTGGCTTGCAGACCGCTTCCCCGCACAGTTGTCGGGCGGGCAGCGCCAGCGTATCGCTCTGGCTCGCGCATTGGCCGTGGAGCCGCGCGTGCTGCTGCTCGACGAGCCGTTCGGCGCACTGGACGCCAAGGTGCGCAAGGAGCTGCGCCGCTGGCTGCGCCGCCTGCACGACGATCTGCACGTTACCAGCGTGTTCGTCACGCACGACCAGGAGGAGGCGCTTGAAGTGGCCGACCAGGTGGTGCTGATGAACCGTGGCAGCGTGGAGCAGTTCGGCACGCCCGAGGCCGTGTACAACCACCCGGCCACGCCGTTCGTGTTCGGCTTTCTCGGCAACGTGAACCTGTTTCACGGCCGGCTGGAGGTGGGCGACAGCGGCGGCCTGCTGCACACTGGCGAGGCCGTGCTGCCCGTGGTCGGTAGCGGCCATGAGACCGAGGGCGATGCGGTGGCCTATGTCCGTCCGCATGATCTCGACCTTGAACGCTATGCGCCGGGCACCGACGGCATCGCGGTGACGCTGCGTCGCGCGCTGACGCTGGGCCCGGTGGCCCAACTCGAACTCGAACGCGAAGACAACCAGGATGTGATCGAGGTGGCGCTGCCGCTCGAGCGCTTCCGTCATCATGGTTTCAAGGAAGGCGAACTGCTGGCGGTACGCCCGCGGCAGTTGCGTGTCTTCAATCAGGGCCGGACAACACAAGAACAGGGAGCGGCACGATGAATTTCCAGCAACTGCGATCGATTCGCGAGGCGGTGCGCCGCCAGTTCAACCTCACCGAAGTGGCCAACGCGCTGTACACGTCGCAGCCCGGTGTGTCCCGCCAGATTCGCGAGCTCGAGGAAGAGCTGGGTGTGGAGATCTTCGAACGCTATGGCAAGCGGCTGACCGGCCTGACCGAGCCCGGCCGGGAGATCGTCCGCATTGTCGAGCGCCTGCTGCTCGAAGCGGAGAACCTGCGCCAGGCGGGCGACGAGTTCGCCGGCCGCCATACGGGCCGACTGACTGTCGCCACCACCCACACGCAGGCGCGCTACGCGCTGCCCAAGGTGGTGCAGAGCTTCCGGCGCGAGTATCCGCATGTGACGCTGGCGCTGCAGGAAGCGTCGCCAGCGCATATCGTCGAACTGCTGCTGACCGGGCAGGCCGATATCGGCATCGCCACCGAGGCCGTGGCCAGCGAAGCCGGTCTGACTTCGTTCGAGGCCTATAGCTGGCAGCACGTGATCGTGGTGTCGCCCGACCATCCGCTGACGCGGCTGCCCGAGCCGACGCTGGAGGACATCGCCAACTTTCCGCTCATTACCTACGACGCGGGCTTCACGGGCCGTCGCAAGATCGACGGTGCGTTCGCCGAGGCCGGACTGCAGCCGGAGATCGTGCTGACGGCGATGGACGCCGACGTCATCAAGACCTATGCCGAACTGGAACTGGGCGTGGGCATCGTCGCGTCGATGGCCTATGACGCGCGCAAGGACGAGGGGCTGGTGCGGATCTCGGCCGACCATCTGTTCGAACCGAACGTCACCAGCGTGGCTGTCCGGCGGGGCGCCTATCTGCGCGGCTACGCCCATGCGTTCATCAACATGTTCGCGCCGCACCTGTCGCGCGACACGGTCTCCACGGCCCTGGCCGAATCCGCGCACCGCCCGGCCCTCGCTGCTGCCTGAGTTGGCGGCCCCGGCAGGCACCGGGGCCAGCGCCATGTTTGGCGCTTTCCACTCGCCTGTCGGGCTCCACTACCTTTCGCGCCATCTGTTGCCGGTTCGTCGCACAGCGCTTCCGTCCCGGGCCGGTCCGGCGTAAAGTGCCTCCATCGCGGCCCGGCGGCGTCTTCTTGCCCGGTCTTGCGCGATGCCGCAGTGCATCAAAGATTTGCACGCGGTACCTGTAGCGAGAGGAGGGAGAGAACATGCGCCTATCGTGCGCGAGCCCGTCGCGGCTCAATATTCTTTGGCGCGACCTGCTGTTCGTGCTCTGCATGAACACGGTGATCGCCGTCAGCCTCAACTACGGCTTCCGTACCGCCGGAACGCTGCTCCAGAATTTTGCCTACAGCCAGCTGATCGGTCTCTCGATCTGGGTGCTGATTGATATCCCCCGCGTCCTGATCTGGTGGAACGATCGTCCGCGTCGATGGCCGTTCATGTGCCTGGCCGTGGTGGCGGTGCCGCTGGGCGTGGTGGTGGGTAGCTGGGCGACGCGCGAGTTGCTGGGCCTGCCGGAAAAGTCCGCGGCGGAGACCGGCGACATGCTGCGCATGTGCCTGATCGTCGGGATGCTGGCGTCGGCGAGCATGATCTACTTCTACTGGTCACGCGAGAAGCTGGCGTACCTGGAGCGGCAGGCAGCGCTCGACGCCTTGCAGCGCGAGGAAGCCGAAAAGCAGCTTGTGCGTGCCCAGTTGATGGCGCTGCAGGCACAGATCGAGCCGCATTTCCTGTTCAACTCGTTGGCCAATCTCGACGGCCTGATCGCCACCGACCCCCGCGCGGCGCGCCAGTTGCTGCAGCGGCTGATCGGTTTCCTGCGCATGTCGTTGTCCCACACCCGCGCCGAGCATTGCACGCTGGCGCAGGAGTTCGAGTTGCTGCGCAGCTACCTCGATATCCAGGGTATGCGATTCGGCGCGCGGCTCGACTACGAGATCGATCTGCCGCCAGCGCTGGCCGAGGCCGAGATTCCGCCGATGCTGGTGCAGCCGCTGGTCGAGAACGCGGTCACGCACGGTATCGAGCCGTGCATGCGCGGCGGGAAGATCGTGCTGTCCGCGCGCGAGACTGGGGACGGCAGCCTGCAGGTGGTCATCGCCGACACCGGCGTGGGATTCAGCCAGGGCAATAAGGGCAGCAAGGGCGGTTCCGGGCTTGGCCTGACCCATGTGCGCGAGCGCCTGGCACGGATCTTCGGCGCGGCGGCCACGATGCAAATGGAAGAGAACACGCCGCGTGGTGTGGTGGTGCGCCTGACGTTGCCGCTCCAGCGCGGTTTCGAACCAATGTCCGTACCGGTTCGCACCGCTGCGGGCGCCGCCGATCTGCAACATGCGCCTGCTGGTGTGACCCCGGCAGTTTCCCGATCCTGATTGCACAGTCTGACCATCCATCCCCATGTCTCCGACGCTGCTGATCGCCGACGACGAACCGTTGCTCGCGCGCGTGCTGGAATCCGAACTGAAGGCGCTGTGGCCAGAGGCCCAGATCGTCGCCGTGGTGCATGACGGCGTGGCGGCGCTGGAGGCCACGCGCGGTCAGCAGCCCGATGTGGCTTTCCTCGATATCCGGATGCCGGGGATGAGTGGCATGGACGTGGCTCGCGAGCTGATCGAATTCGACCGGCCACCGCTGGTGGTGTTCGTCACCGCTTATGACCAGTTCGCGCTAGAGGCCTTCGAGCGCGCCGCGGTCGATTACGTGCTCAAGCCCGTGCAGCATGAGCGGCTGGAAGCCACCGTGGGCCGCCTGAAAGCGCGCATGGCCGCCCGCACCGAAGCAGACGAAGAGGGCGATGCCGATACCGACATCGGCACGATGGTCGACACGGACCGGCTGGGGCAATTGCTGCAGCGGCTGGAAATGCTGGAGAGACCCGCACAGGCACGGGGCCAGTATCTGCGATTCATCAAGGCGTTGGTGGGGCAGGAGGTGCGCATCATCCCGGTGGACGAAGTGGTCTATCTGGAAGCCACCGACAAGTATGTGAACGTGGTGTCCAGCAATGGCGAGGCGCTGATCCGCACGAGCCTGAGGGAGCTGATGCAGCAGCTCGACCCCGACCGCTTCTGGCAGATCCACCGTGGCACGGTGGTCAATATCGACTGCGTGGCCAGCGCGGCGACGCAATCGCTTGGGCGCCTGTCACTCAAGCTGCGCAATCGCCCGGAATCGCTGGCGGTCGCCAGGCAGTACGCCCATCTGTTCAAGCAGATGTAGCGCGGCCGAGTGTCTCCAATTTCCTCTAAGATGACTGCCTCGTCAGTTCCCATCCAGAGGAGTCAGAGATGAAGCCTGTTATGAAGCCCGTAACCACCGATATTTGCGACGCCAATGAAGACCGCCTGGCCGATGGCTCCCTGCGCGTTCTGACGCCAGGGTTCCTCCATTTCGGCAAGCGCATGGCCTTTTCGGGGCCAGCCGCGACGCTCAAAGTGTTCGAGGACAACTCGATGGTGCGCGCCACGCTGGAAACGCCGGGGGCGGGGCGGGTGCTGGTAGTGGATGGGGGCGGTTCGATGCGTTGCGCGCTGGTTGGCGGGATGCTCGGCGTGCTGGCCGAGAAGAATGGCTGGGCCGGGATCATCGTGAACGGCTGCGTGCGGGATTCGGAAGAGCTCAAGGTGTGCGACGTCGGCATCCGCGCGCTGGGCGTGCATCCGCAGAAAAGCCAGAAGCGCAATGTCGGTCAGGAAGACGTGACCGTGCAGATGCCGGGTGCGGTCGTGCGGCCGGGCAACTGGATCTATGCCGACGCCGACGGCGTGCTGGTTTCCGACGAGAAGCTGGACGGGGCCTGAGCCATGCCGCGAGTGTTTGTCTATGGCACGCTGCGTGCCGGCGAGGTCAATGACCTGAATCGCGCCGCCACGCGCCACGGCATCGAGGCGCCCACGCTGGTGGGTATCGGAACGATTGCCGGTCGGCTCTACGATTTTGGTACCTACCCCGGGCTGGTGCTCGATGCGGCCGCCGGCCCGGTGGTCGGGGATATCTACGACATCCCCGATGCGCTGCTGCCTGTGCTGGACGAGATCGAAGAGGTCTACCCCGGGCAGGCCACCTTGTTCGTGCGCGAAACCCAACCCGTGGCGCTGGCCGGCGCGGCGGCCGACTGCCTGCTGTATCCGGTTGCCGATAGCGCGGTGGCCGGACTGGCGCGCATCGATAGCGGTGACTGGGTTGCCTATCGGCGCGCGCGGGACGCGGCGGCTGCCTGACGGCGCACGAATCGCGTTTCAAACGCCGTCGCCCGGTGCGCGACGGCGTTAGCATGGCCGACGATGACATCCTTCACTGTCAACGGACGCCATGACCCCTCCAGATTCCGCGCATCCTGAGTTCTCTCCGCCCGCTCCGACACACTTTGCCGTGCAGTCCGGCCCCGTGAGGCTGGCTGCCACGGCGTGGGGCGATCCGGCCCAGCCGGTGGTCGTGCTCGTGCATGGCTATCCGGACAACAGCCATGTCTGGCATGGCGTGGCACAAGCCCTGGCCGGCCGCTTCCGTGTGGTGGCCTACGATGTGCGCGGCGCCGGGGCATCCGATGTGCCGGCCGACATGGTGGATTACCGGCTCGAACGCTTGGCCGACGACTTCATCGCTGTCGTCGACGCGGTGTCGCCGGATCGACCGGTGCATCTGGTGGGCCACGACTGGGGTTCGATCCAGGGATGGGAGTTCGTGACCGATCCTCGTCTCTACGGCCGCATCGCCTCGTTCACCTCTTGTTCTGGGCCTTGCCTCGATCACGCCGCCCGCGCGCTGCGCGAGCCGCCTCGGCACTGGGGCGCCACGCTGCGCCAGGCGCTGGCATCGTGGTACATCGTGTTCTTCCATATTCCCGGCTTGCCAGAGTGGAACTGGAAGCTCTGGCTGGGACGCAACTGGACGTTCTGGCTGCGCCGGACGGAAGGGCTCCATACCGCCGCCAACCCCACGCAGACTGCCGATGGCGTCCATGGCCTGCGCCTGTACCGCGCCAACTTCAGAAACCGAATGCGTCATCCACATAACCGCCACGCGCACGCGCCGGTACAGGTGATCGTGCCGACACGCGACCGCTACGTGCGCCCCGCCGTGACGGAAGGCGTGGGACGCTGGGCCGCTCAGGCGTGGCGGCGTCCCGTGGATGCCCACCACTGGTTTCCACTTGCCGCCCCCCAACTCATGGCGGCAATGGTTTGCGAATTTGTCGACCATCTTCAGGGCGCGCCAGCGTCCCCCGCACTGCAATCCGCCCGTGTTACGTCGGAGGCTGTCAAAATTTCATAATGCGGAAAGATGTTTTGTTTCGCAAAAATACGAGCGTGCGGGGCACAAGACGGTTTCTCATGATGAAAGATTGCTTGCCGCATCGTGGGAAGATTGATCTAAGTCATTGTTTGTAAATAGATAAAAAACGAGGTGATCGCCACATAAGTCGCTTGTTGCAACGCGGGAGTCTTTTCTACACTCTTATATAAGACACATGACTTGAGACGCGAAATGCACGGCGTCCGGGTCGCTCGGCAGATGAGTACGGTGGGTGTCACGGAATCCAACGCCAATCGCCTAGTTGTTATCAGGAGAGTGAACATGACGTCGCGCCAACAACAGATTGAAGCCCTGCAGAAGGATTGGGACACCAATCCGCGCTGGAAGGGCGTGAAGCGTAACTTCACCGCCGAAGACGTGGTTCGTCTGCGCGGCTCGGTTCAGATCGAGCACACGCTGGCTCGTCGCGGCGCGGAAAAACTCTGGCACCTGCTGAACACCGAGCCGTTCGTCAACACGCTTGGCGCGCTGACGGGCAATCAGGCCATGCAGCAGGTCAAGGCCGGTCTGAAGGCCATCTACCTGTCGGGCTGGCAAGTCGCTGGCGACGCCAATCTGGCTGGCGAAATGTACCCCGACCAGTCGCTGTACCCGGCCAACTCTGTGCCGATGGTCGTGAAGCGCATCAACAACACGTTCCAGCGTGCCGACCAGATCCAGTGGAGCGAAGGCAAGGGCGACATCGATTACTTCGCACCGATCGTGGCTGACGCGGAAGCCGGTTTTGGCGGCGTGCTGAATGCTTTCGAACTGATGAAGTCGATGATCGACGCGGGCGCCGCTGGCGTTCACTTCGAAGACCAGCTCGCTTCGGTGAAGAAGTGCGGCCACATGGGTGGCAAGGTGCTGGTGCCGACCCGCGAGGCCGTCGCCAAGCTGACCGCAGCACGCCTGGCCGCCGACGTCTCGGGCGTGCCGACCCTGGTGATCGCCCGGACCGACGCGGAAGCCGCTGACCTTGTGACTTCCGACGTGGACGAGCGCGACCAGCCGTTCCTGACCGGCGAGCGTACGGTGGAAGGTTTCTTCCGCTCGAAGCCCGGGATCGAGCAGTCGATCGCCCGTGCCCTGGCCTACGCCGAGGTGGCTGACCTGGTCTGGTGCGAAACCGGCAAGCCGGACCTCGAGTTCGCCAAGCGCTTCGCGCGAGCCGTGCACGCGAAGTTCCCGGGCAAGCTGCTGGCCTACAACTGCTCGCCGTCGTTCAACTGGAAGAAGAACCTCGACGACGCAACGATCGCCAAGTTCCAGAAGGAACTCGGCGCGATGGGTTACAAGTTCCAGTTCATCACGCTGGCGGGCTTCCATTCGCTGAACTACTCGATGTTCAACCTGGCCCACGGCTACGCCCGCAACCAGATGTCGGCATTCGTGGAGTTGCAGGAAGCGGAGTTCGCCGCCGCGGAGAAGGGCTTTACCGCCGTGAAGCACCAGCGCGAAGTGGGTACGGGTTACTTCGACGCCGTGACGCAGACCATCGAAGGCGGCCAGTCGTCGACGACGGCGCTCAAGGGATCCACCGAAGACGAACAGTTCTTCGAAACGAAGGTGGCCTGATCTGGGTTTGAGGCAGTAGAAACCTGAGGTTGCAGTACGCAACGCCGCGTCGTCCGGTAGGGGACGGCGTGGCGTTGTTTTTGGTGCGGGCTGGCCGGCTTACGTGTTCGCCGGGAAGTAGAACTCTTCGAGTTCAAGCAGCGGCTGGAGCGCGTGGCCCCACTCCTTATCCACATAGCCGCGCAGCTTGCCATCGGTCAGGAAGTTGGTCACGGCGCCGAGCGCCCATGCGGTATTGGCATGCAGGATACATTTGGCGACCGTGCCGTCTTGCACGGCGACGCTGTCCATCATGCCGTAGACCGGATGATTCAGCGTCGGGAAGTTCTTGAGCAGCCGTTCCATGTTGGCCATGGTGGCCTCCGGTTGCTCTTCGATCAGCAGCAGCACGGAATAGATCGACACAACAGGCCCGGCGCGTGTGGATTCACGGTTCCCGTCTGGGCGGTAGCCGCCCACCGACAACGGCGGCGCGCCGAACTCCGTGTACCCGTTGGTGGATGGGATGGTGGCGGGCGAGAAGCCCCAGTAGCCATCGAAATTGTCCTTGCCGTACTGGATGTGTGCCTTGGCCAAGTTGGGGTGCGAACGGCCCCAGTTGTTGACGCCCCATTTGGCCTCGGATATCAGGACCGGCACCGTAAAGGTCTCGAATACGGAACCGCCGTTGGTTGGCATGAAGCGTAGTCCGCCGTACTGCCACGTGTCTTCATAGACGCGCACGCCTTCGTAGGTGCGGTATTTCGATTCGTCGATCTTTCCGGCGGCCCCGGGCGGCACCCGGCCGATGTGGAAGTACTGGCTGCGCGGCACCTGCCCGAGCGCGATGCCGGCGTAGGCCAGCAGCCGCGTTTCGCCCAGCAGCCCGTACGTGCCGCCCTGGTGCGCCTGGGTCTTGGGGTTGTACGAAATGAAGTATCGCTGGTTGGCGGGGTTCACCATCGTGTCAAACCGCATCTGGCCGAGTATGGCCTGTGCTTGCCCGGCGAGCGCGGGGTACGCCTGTTTGGCCAGGGCAAGGCTGACGGCTAGCCACGCGTTCTCGATCGACCCGACATCGCCGTTCGGCTCGGCGGTGTTGCTGTCCGTCGTGCCGAGCAGCAAGCCGCCGATGGCGCCTTTTCGCCCGGCTTTCTGCTGGAGTGTGGCGATGGTGGTCAGCAGGCGGGCAACGCGATGCTCGGCCTCGTCGGGCGGAATGAAGCCGAGATCCCGTGCCGCCGTGAGGTTCTGGATGTGCTGGCCGATGTTGCCGGTGAAGATCCACGGATAGGCCGATGCCACGCCACGGGTGTTCAGGCATGCACGGTTGGAAGGCAGAGCACGGCCCTTCGGGTCCAGCGTCTCGGACGCCTTCCATAGCGCCCGCGCGTACTCGCGCGCCTGGACCTTGAGCGCCGCGTAGGGGGGCGCATACTCGCCCGGGGACTCCGGGTCAGGTTCGCGAGCGGGCGGCACCGGCTTTGGCTCTGGCTCTGGCACTGGCTCGGGCTCGGGCTCGGGCTCGGGCTCGGGCACTGGCTCGGGCTCGGGCTCGGGAGCGGGTGCGAGATTGGGAGCATCCCCCGTGCCGGATGGGGCAGCGGGGGTGGCCGTCGTGACGGGGTCCGTATCGCCGCCGCCGCAGGCTATCAGCAGCGTGCTGATGCAGATACAGAACGTCCGGCGCGCAAAGGAGAGTCCCCAGCTAAAGGAGAGTTCCGGGACATGGTGTGCCATGATCTAGCCAAGAATGAGTCGAATGACGCATTCTTGGCGGGATCGCGCACAATTAGAATCGTACTATGCTGATTTTTTGGCGTGTTATTGCGGCGAGCTGCAACATCGGGGGTCGTGTCATCGATAGACAATCACCGGGATGTCAGTGTGGGTCAGCACCTTCTGCGTTTCGCTGCCGAGCAGCAGGCCCGACAGGCCGCGCCGGCCGTGGGATGCCATGAAGATGACATCGCAGCCATGACGTTCCGCCGCGTCGATGATGCCGAGATAGGGCACCGCGAAGGTGGTCATGTCGGCATCGAACGGCAAGCCGTCCGCCACGGCGGCGTTCTCGATTTCCTTCAGGTAGAGCCTGGCCTGGTTCTCGATGCGTTCCTTGAACGCTTGCGGAGCCTCGACCACGATCTCGCTGAAGGGTGTGTACGGATATTCCTCGAGACAGACGTAGGCGGTCACGCGGGCGCCGATAGCCTTGGCCAGTTCAAGACCGCCGTCGATGGCTTTCTTGGACAGCTCCGAGCCGTCGGTGGGCAGCAGAATGTGCTTGAACATACCGGACCTCCTTTTGTGAGTCGATGGGGGACCAGGCCGTGCAGCGCCTGTCTGACTTGATTGTAGTCAGAGTGCGCTGTGCGCCATTGCGAAATATCAATGCGTGAGGGAAAGCACTAGACGCATCGTGACAGCGGCGCAGGCGGTAGCCATCGATCTAGGCAGCTAGGCAGGTGCGGTGATATCGACGCCGGCGTTTGTGCTGGGTTGCGCCATTTCGGCGCGGCGCCAATAGGCGGGGTTGCCGTAGGTGTTCTTGAGGTGGTCGATAAACAGGCGGACGCGCAGCGGCAGGTGCTTGCGTTGCGGAAAGACGGCGTGGATGCCGATCGGCGGCGCCTGGAATTCGTCGAGCACGGTCACGAGTCGGCCGCTGGCGATTTCCTGGCCGACTTCCCACCAGGAGCGCCAGGCGAGTCCGTAGCCGCCGAGGCACCACTCGTGGAGCACGGCGCCGTCGGTACATTCCATGTTGCCGCCTACCTTGACGGTGGTGGCCCGGCCGTCCTGCTGGAAGACCCAGCCGCGCTGAACGTTGGCGCTGGCGCCGAAGGCCAGGCAATTGTGACGTGCGAGTTCCTCGGGCTGTGCCGGCGTGCCGGCGCGCGCCAGGTATTCGGGGGAGGCGACAACGACGCGGCGGTTTTCCGCCAGCCGGATGGAGACCAGGCTCGAATCGGGCAGGTCGCCAAGCCGGATCGCGCAGTCGAAGCCTTCGTTGACCAGATCGACAACGCGGTCGGAGAGATCAAGTGTGAGTGTGACGTCAGGATGGGATTCGATGAACAAGGGGACCAGCGGTGCCACGTGCTTGCGGCCGAAGCCGGCCGGAGCAGTGATGCGCAGGTGGCCGCTGGCCTTGACGCCGCCGGCGGAGACGCTGGCCTCGGCATTGTGAAGGTCATTGAGGATGCGCTGGCAATCCTCCAGGAACGCCGAGCCTTCAAACGTCAGGGTGATCTTGCGCGTGGTGCGTACCAGCAACTTCACGCCGAGCCGTTCTTCGAGCGCATCGATGCGGCGCCCGATGATCGCGGGCGCAACGCCCTCCGCAGCCGCGGCGGCAGACAGGCTGCCACGTGATGCGACCGATACAAATGTCTCCAACTGCTTGAATTGAGCCACGGATGTTCGCCGGTTGATACATAAGTCGAGGTCAAGTTGGGCAAGATTAGTGGTGCAAAAGTAAAAGATCAAGTGACCAGCCTTGGCTTTGCCGCACTGCAACGTCTCACTACAATTCGATGCATTCAATCGTGTACAGGTCCATTCAGTCGATCCGGTCGTTAGATGAGCAAGATTCGCGCGGTGGTTTTCGATGCTTACGGCACGCTGTTCGACGTGTATTCGGTCACGGCGCGCGCGGAGCAACTGTTCCCGGGCAAGGGCGAGACGCTGGCCCTGCTGTGGCGCGAGCGGCAGATCGACTACTCGCGGCTGCGTTCGCTCGCCGCGCCGGACGGTTCGCGCTACAAGCCGTTTTGGGACATCACGATCGATGCGCTGCGCTACGCGGCCGAACGGCTCGGACTGCCGCTCGACGAAGCGGCGGAAGCGCAACTGCTGAAGGAATACGCGTGCCTGTCGGCGTTTCCGGAGAACCTTGGCGCGCTCAAGCGGCTACGCCGGGCGAATTTGCCGCTCGGCATCCTGTCCAACGGCAATCCGGAGATGCTCGACATCGCAGTGAAGAGCGCGGGGATGCACGGGCTGTTCGACCACGTGCTGTCTGTCGATCCGGTGCGCCAGTACAAGACTTCGCCGGCCGCGTACGCGCTGGGGCCGCAAGCGTTCAACCTGCCTGCTGGCGAGATTCTTTTTGTCTCGTCCAACTGCTGGGATGCCTGTGGCGCCACCTGGTTTGGCTACACCACTTTCTGGATCAATCGTGCCGGTCATCCGGCGGAGCGCCTCGACGTGGCGCCCACCGGTACCGGGCACGACATGAACGACCTGCTTGCTTTCGTTTCGCCACTGGTTGCCGCCACTGGCGTTGCGCTTTGACGAGCCAGGCCAACCCTTAACACACCATCGCACCTACAGGAGATGACTGATGGCTATCACGCTGCCCGCGGGCATGAAGATTACCGGCGAGATTCTGCCGGCTTATGAAGACATCCTGACGCCGGAAGCCCTGGCCCTGGTCGACAAGCTGCACCGCGCCTTCGAGGCGCGCCGTCAGGAACTGCTGGCCGCCCGCGTGGCGCGCACCAAGCGCCTCGACGCCGGCGAGCTGCCCGACTTCCTGCCGGAAACCAAGAGCATCCGCGAAGGTGACTGGAAGGTTGCGCCGGTGCCGAAGGCGCTGGAATGCCGCCGCGTGGAAATCACCGGCCCGGTCGAAGCCAAGATGGTGATCAACGCCTTCAATTCGGGCGCTGACAGCTACATGACCGACTTCGAGGACTCCAACACCCCGAACTGGCACAACCAGATGCAGGGTCAGGTGAACCTGAAGGCCGCCGTGCGCCGCACGCTGACGCTGGACAGCAACGGCAAGCACTACAAGCTCAACGACAAGATCGCCACGCTGCAGGTGCGTCCGCGCGGCTGGCACCTGGACGAGAAGCACGTCACGATCGACGGCAAGCGCGTCTCGGGCGGCATCTTCGACTTCGCGCTGTTCCTGTTCCACAACGCCAAGGAGCAGATTGCCCGCGGCGCCGGCCCGTTCTTCTACCTGCCGAAGATGGAAAGCCATCTGGAAGCGCGTCTGTGGAACGACATCTTCGTGATGGCGCAGAAGGAAGTCGGTCTGCCGCAAGGCACGGTCAAGGCCACGGTGCTGATCGAGACGATCCTGGCCGCGTTCGAGATGGAAGAAATCCTGTACGAACTGCGCGAGCACAGCGCCGGCCTGAACGCTGGCCGTTGGGACTACATCTTCTCGTGCATCAAGAAGTTCAAGGTCGACAAGAACTTCTGCCTGGCCGACCGCGCCAAGGTGACGATGACCTCGCCGTTCATGCGCGCCTACGCGCTGCTGCTGCTGAAGACCTGCCACAAGCGCGGCGCGCCTGCGATCGGCGGCATGAGCGCGCTGATCCCGATCAAGAACGATCCGGAGAAGAACGCCATCGCCATGCAGGGCATCATCGGCGACAAGCGCCGTGACGCCACCGATGGCTACGACGGCGGCTGGGTGGCCCACCCGGGTCTGGTCGAGCCGGCAATGAAGGAATTCGTGGACGTGCTGGGCGACCGCCCGAACCAGTTCGACAAGCAACGTCCGGACGTCGACGTGAAGGGTGCTGACCTGCTGAACTTCCAGCCGGAAGCGCCGATCACCGAAGCCGGCCTGCGCATGAACATCAACGTCGGCATCCACTACCTGGGCGCCTGGCTGGCTGGCAATGGCTGCGTGCCGATCCACAACCTGATGGAAGACGCCGCCACCGCGGAGATCTCGCGCTCGCAGGTGTGGCAGTGGATCCGCTCGCCGAAGGGCAAGCTGGAAGACGGCCGCAAGGTGACCGCCGAGATGGTGCGCGCGCTGATTCCGGAAGAGCTGGCCAAGGTCCGCGAAGTGGTGGGCGCAGGCGCCACGTACGACCGTGCCGCGCAGATCTTCGAGCAGATGTCGACTTCGGAAGACTTTGCCGAATTCCTGACGCTGCCGCTGTACGAAGAAGTCTGAGTCCGGGCGTCAGCCTGAAAAAAATCCCACGGTGATGAGCCGTGGGATTTTTTTTGCCGCCATGACTGGATGAGAGCGTCGCGGTGGGGGCGTGGCCATGGCCCGCGCCCGCTCAGCGCTCCGCGTTGGCGCCATAGCCATCGCCTTTCCACTCGATGAAGCACAGTCCGTGTCCGAATGGGTCGGACAGCATGGCCTGCCGGCCCCAGTCGAAATCGCGCGGCCAGTCTTCCAGTTCCGCTCCCGCGCCGAGCGCGCGCTCGATCGCCGGTTCCAGCGATTCGACCACGAAATCCAGATGCACCGGCGTCCAGTGGCGGGCGTAGTCGCGCCGGCTGTCGCTCCGCGTGGTGGCGAATGTGCCGGGCGGTTTGGCCAGCAGAAAGACCGGCGCGCAGGCGCCGTGCATTTCCGCCACCGTGCCGTCGAAGAGGGTGCGGGCGAGCCGCATCCCCAGTCCTGTCTCATAGAAGCCGATGCCGCGTTCGAGGTCATCGACGTCGATGTTGATCAACAACTCCATGCCTGCCTCCTGAGCGCCTTCTGGGCGATGTTTCCGGTGCCGGGGTCATGTCGGCTGCCGCTCCTGACGGCTCCTGACTCCATGCCGGTACCGGGCGAGCATTGTGCGCCCAGGCTCCTGACAAAAGCTGTCAGGAGTGATGCGCGAATGCCCACCCGCGATCGACCCGATCCGGGTCAAAAGCCACCGACGTTGGCACGCGAGAGGCCTCATAATACGGACATTCACGATTAGGAGAGTCAAGTTGCGTTTCGAGCACCTGGTGGAGATCAATGACCCGGCCAACCCCACGCTGGAGCCGCTGACCGCGGACCAACTCTGGCAGGGACTGGTGTTGCGCGCGGAGTCGCCAGAGTTGTTCGTGCTCGGGCTGGACCGGGCCGAGGTCGTGGAACGGGGGGATGGCTGGATCGAGCGCGTGCTGCATTTCGGTCAGGCCAACATACGCGACCGGGTCGTATTCGAGCCGCGCCGCGCCGTGCGGTACGAATCGGCAGCCACAGCCGAGCATGCGGGCGGCACGCTGACCATGATCATCGAGACCCCGGGGCCGGGCGCGTTGCTGGCACGTTTCATTTACGAGACCACGATGCCGAGCGTCGACGCAAGCGGCGATGACCGCTACGCCGAGATCGTCAAATCCGCCTACCACGAGGCCGACCTCGACACCGTGCGCAAGATCCGCGAGATTGCCGCCACGGGGCAGCTCGGGTGAAGCGCGAATCCACCGCGCCGGCAGGTACTGGCAGCGGGGAATCCGGAGGCGGCAACCACGGCGGTGGCGGCGGAGGGCCGCGCCGCAGTGGGCCCACGCGCGCGCAACTGCGGGCGCGCTATGGCGATCGCCTGCGCTGGCTGATCCTGTTGACGCTGATGCTTGGCACGGTGTCCTCCATCGTGTCGTCGACCATCGTCAACGTCGCCATTCCGGACCTGAGCCGGCATTTCCTGCTCGGCCAGGAGCGCGCCCAATGGGTGGCAGCCAGCTTCATGATCGCCATGACGCTGTCGATGCTGCTCACGCCTTGGCTGCTGAACCGATATGGCCTGCGCAGGACCTTCATCGGCGCGCTCGCGCTGCTTGGTGTGGGTGGCCTGATAGGTGGCGTCGCGCCAACCTTCGGCGTGATGCTGGCGATGCGTGTGGCCGAAGGCGTCGCGGCGGGCATCATGCAGCCGCTGCCCAATATCTTCATCCTGCGCGTGTTCGACGAACGCGAGCAGGGCAAGGCCCTGTCGCTGTTCGGCTTCGGTGTGGTGCTGGCGCCAGCCGTCGGGCCCAGCGTGGGTGGTTTTCTGGTTGAGACATTCGGCTGGCGCTCGATTTTCTTCGTGGTGGTGCCGCTGACGCTGATCGCCCTGGCGATGGCGCGTCGCTTCATGGCGGTGGACTCCGCGATGATGGGTGAGCGCAAGCCGCTGGACTGGCGCGGCCTGATGCTGGTCGGCGTGGCTACTGTCAGCCTGCTCAACGGGCTGGTGGAGATGCGCGGCGACGTGCATTCGGGGATTGGACTGGTCGCCCTGGGCGTGGTGATGCTTGCCGGATTCGTGTTCTGGCAACTGCGCGCGCCGTATCCGCTGATGAACATGCGGCTATACAGCTACCGGCAGTTCTCGGCCGGCGCCATCGTGGCGTTCATTTACGGGGCGGGGCTGTTCGGCTCCACGTACCTGCTGCCGGTCTACATGCAGATGGCGCTGTCCTATACGCCGTCGGCCGCGGGCATCGTGCTGATGCCAGCTGGCGTTGCGCTGGCGGTGACGATTGCCGTGGCCGGGCGCCTGACCAGCCGGGTCCCGCCGCACCGGCAGGTGTCGTTCGGGCTGGCGTTGCTGGCGGGGTCGTTTCTGCTCATGGCCACCGGGTCGACGGCTACGCCATACCTGCTGCTGGTGTTATATGCAGTGATCGGCCGGATCGGACTGGGCTGCGTCCTGCCCTCGCTGACGATGGGCTCGATGCGCGGGGTGGATTTCTCGATGATTGCGCAGGGCTCGAGCTGCATCAATTTCGTGCGGCAACTGGGCGGGGCGATCGGTGTGAGTCTGGCTGGTGTGGGGCTGCAATGGCGCCTTGCCGAACACGGCGCCGTGCTCGGCAAGGGCGGTGACGTGGCGGCGCAAGCCGCGCGCATCCAGGCTTTCGACGAGACTTTCCTGGCCGTGGGCGTGGTGATTGCCACAGCGATCCTGGCCGCCTGGCGCATCCGCCCGCGGCCAGTGCCGGCTGATTGATCAGCTGGCCTTGCCTTCGAGCAGGTCGGTCACGAGTTCGATGTACTTCTGCATCGCTTCCTCGCGGCCGGTGCCCTTGAGGGCTTCCCAGGCCTCGAACTTGTAGCGGCCCACGAAGTCGGTCATGCCTGGTTTGTCGCCGTGGGCGTCGCCTTCGGCGCCTTGCTTGTACAACGCGTACAGACGCAGCAGCGTCATGTTGTTGGGACGCTCGCTCAGCGTCTTGACGTCGATCTGGGCCTGGTCGAAACGGGTCTGCAGGTCGCTCATGAATATCTCCGGTAAGGCGGTGGATCAGTACAGTCTGCGATGATAAGCGGCGACGTCGGCTGTTTCAGCGCAAAAAAACCGAGGAACCGCTCGGTTGCGCCGGTTGGCGCATGGCCGAAGCGATGCTGTTCGCAAGGCCGCCGCCGGGCGTCGGCGCCTTACAGCTTTGGCCCGGCAACGGATACAATCGCGCCATGTCCTGGATTCTTGCTGTCGAAACCTCCACTGAGTGGTGTTCCGTCGCACTCGGACGCGCCGGAGTAGACGGCGCCATCGAGTGTTTCTCCCGTCATGAGCATACCGGCGCGCGATCGTCGTCGCGCGTGCTGCCGGCCGTAGGCGAAGTGCTGGCCGAGGCCGGTATCCGCCTGGCCGATTGCGCTGCCATCGCCTTTGGCGCCGGCCCCGGTTCGTTCACGGGCCTGCGCACGGCCTGCGGTGTCACGCAAGGCCTGGCGTTTGGCGCCGGGCTGCCGGTCATTCCCGTCAATGTGCTGATGGCCTGCGCGGAAAGTGCGCGTGCGGGCACCCCGTTGTTGCCCGCCGGTACGGCGGTGCTGGTCGCGCTGGATGCGCGCATGGACGAAGCCTATGCCGCCGCGTTCCGCTGGGAAGATGCTGCCAACGAATGGCGCATGGACGGCGACATGCAGGTTGTCGCGCCAGAGGCCGTGGCGCGGCCCGACGGCGATTTCTGGATCGCGGGCAACGCGGCGCAGGTGTTCGGCGAGCGGCTGGCCGTCGCGGCCCAGGCAGGGCGCGTGGTGCCGGAGGCCATGCCTGACGCACGCGCCATGGTAACGATCGGCCTGCGCGCGCTGGCGCGCGGCGAGACCATCGACGCCGCGGATGCCATGCCGTTCTACATACGCGACAAGGTCGCCCAGACCATCGCCGAGCGCGAGGCGGTTGCCGCCGCCAAGGCCGCCGCGGCAAAAGTTGGAGATGCAGCGTGAGTGTCGCTATCGCGCCGGTTCCCGATCAGCCCATCTGGCCGGAGACCCCGACTATGCCGGCGCTGCCCGCGGGCTGGGCGCTGGATCGGATGAGCGCGCTGGACGTGGAGGCGGTAGCTGAAATCGAACAGCGGGCCTTCAGCCATCCCTGGACACGCGGTAACTTTGAGAATTCGCTTAAGGCCGGTCATCTCGGGCTGACCTTGCGCGATCCGTCGACGGCGCTGATTGGCTACGTCATGCTGATGCCGGTGGTCGACGAGATGCATCTGCTCAATATCACCATCGATCCGGTGTTCCAGCGGCATGGCTATGGCCGGTTGCTGCTGGGCATCGCGCTGGCTACCACGCATGCTCACCAGCTTCATACCATGCTGCTAGAGGTTCGCCCGTCGAATACCGGCGCGCTGGCGCTGTACATGGAGGCCGGGTTCGTGGAAATCGGCCGCCGCAAGGGCTACTACCCGGCCACGGCGCTGGGGCGCGAGGACGCGCTGGTACTGCGTCGCGACTGGTCGGCGGACCCGTCGGCGGCATTGTCGACCGAGGAGGGTACGGTATGAACCGTCGGGCCATGTTCCTCGAGGTGCTTGGCATTCCGGCCGAATGGGTGCCCCGCAGGGCGCCCGAAGCCGCTGAACTTGCCCAGGCCGAAGTCGCCGAAATAGCTGAAGCGGTCGCCGTTGCCGAGCGCCCGTCGGCGAAGCCCGCGCAGGTTGCGGTGCCTTCGGACGTTGCGCCGGGGCTGGCGGACGTCGTCGACGTTGCCGCAGTCGCTGAAGTCGCTGACATGGGCGAAACTTCCGCGGCACCGGATATCGCGCACGCGGTCAACGAGGCGGAGGTCGCGGAAACGATCGAAGCCTTCGATACCCCTGGCCCAGCCCATGTCGTGGAAGTGCCGGTGCCGATCGCACTGGCGCCGGCGCAGGATGGGCGGGAAGCGTCGATCGCCGCGATGGACTGGCCGGTGCTGGCCGACAGCGTGGCCGGATGCACGGCCTGTGGCTTGTGCTCGACGCGCACGAACACCGTGTTTGGTGTCGGTGATCAGCAGGCCGAATGGATGCTCGTCGGCGAGGCGCCTGGCGAGAACGAGGACCTGCAAGGCGAGCCGTTCGTCGGCCAGGCTGGCAAGCTGCTCGACAACATGCTGGGGGCCCTCGGTTTGGCGCGTGGCCGCAACGTTTATATCGCCAACGTGCTCAAATGCCGTCCGCCCGGCAACCGCAATCCCGAGCCGGGCGAAGTGGCGCAATGCGAACCGTATCTGAAGCGCCAGATCGCGCTGATCAAGCCGAAGGTGATCGTGGTTCTGGGCCGCTTCGCGGCGCAGTCGCTGCTGCGCTCCACCACGCCGATCGGCAAGCTGCGCGGCGCGGTGCATAGCTACGAAGGCATCCCGGTGGTGGTGACTTATCACCCGGCCTATCTGCTGCGCACGCTGACCGACAAGGCACGCGCCTGGGAAGATCTTTGCCTGGCCCGCGAGGTACACGATCGTGCGGGAGCTCAAGCCTGATCTCGCGCAGGGCATCCCCCCGGGCGGGCCGGCAATGACCGGCGCCGACGGGCAGACGCCGCTCTGGCGGCGCGCGCCCTCGCAACGTACCCGCGACCTGGCGTGGAGTTCCTTGTCGCCGCCGCTGCTTTCCCGGTTGCCAGATGGGGCCGATGTTGTGCGCGTAGCGCAATGGCCAGCCGGTGTGCGCGCCGCATGGCAGGATTGGCTGGCCCAGGCCGATCCGTCCACGCTCCCCGAGACCATCACCGAACTGAGCCACCACGCCGATGCCAACGACGGCCGCAGCCTCCGGCTGGGCCGCCATGCCGAGCGGTTGCTGCACTTCGCCTTGGACCATGCGCCGGGCATCGAACTGTTGGCCGCCAACGTGCCCATCCGCCGTGCCAATGGGCATGGCGTGCAGACGCTCGGCGAACTCGATGTCGTCTGGCGCGATCCCGTCGTCATGGAAACCGTGCATTGGGAAATGGCGGCCAAGTTCTATTTGATGGTCGATGGCATCGAGGACCGACGGCTCGACCTTCGTGCATTTGTCGGCCCGAATCTCGTGGATCGGCTGGGCGACAAGCTTGACCATATCGTGCGCCGGCAATTGCCGCTGGGCCGCACCGCAGAGGCGAAGGCCGCGCTCGGCCATGCGATCGACCGGAGTGAGGTCTACCTGCTGGGCTGGCTATTCTATCGGGACGGGGTGACGCCGCCGGGGCTGGATGTGCTGGGTATCGCCCCCGACCACCAGCGTGGCTGGTGGTCCACGCTGGATGTCTGGATGGACCGTGCGTCGGAGCGGGCAGGTCAGGGGAGTGGCGCGGCGCGCTGGTGCCGGCTGCAGCGTGCCGACTGGTTGTCTGGCGCGCGTGTGCCGGAGGCCGAAACCGAATCAGCGGAAGTGCTTCATGCGGTGCTGGCGGAACGATTTGGCGACGCGCATCCGGACCACGGCTGGCGGCGCGATGCGCCTGTCATGGTTTGTGAAATGGAGCCCGCCGGGACCGATCAGCCCGGCATCTGGGTGGAGCGTTCGCGCGGCTTCGTCGTGCCGCGCGGCTGGGAAGCGCGCGCCATCGAACGGGCGCGCAGGGATTGACCGGGGCGGGGCGGTGGTCCCCGCCAGCAGGGCTGCGGGCCCCGCCTGGGTCAGTGGTGCTTGTCCTCGCCGATCATCGCCAGCGAGTTGTAGATCTTCACATTGTGCTTGTGCAGGCGCATGACCAGCAGCATGGTCGCGCAGATGAACAGGCCCAGCGCCACGATCACGAACCCGATCGGTACATTCAATTTGATCAGCAGCGCGTACAGGCACAGCATCAGCAGCACCGACACATTCTCATTGAAGTTCTGCACCGCGATCGAGTGACCCGCCGAAAGCAGCACGTGGCCGCGGTGCTGGAGCAGTGCGTTCATCGGCACCACGAAATAGCCGGACATCGCGCCGACGATCATCAGGAAGACGTAGGCGATGGCCATGTACAGCGGCATGTGCAGGCCGAACAGGTCCAGCGTCACATCCGGAATGGTGTCCTTGGTGTAGAACGCCATGATCATCACCGTTACGCCCATGGCCACGCCGAACGGCAGCACGGACAGCGACTTGCGCAGCGGAATCCTTGCTGCCGCCATGATCGCGCCCACGGCCACGCCCACGGCCACCACGGCTTGCAGTAGCGCGCCTTGCGACAGGTTCAGGCCGAGTGACTTTTCCGCCCACTTGAGCACGATGAACTGCAGCGTGGCGCCCACGCCCCAGAACAGGGTGGTGACCGCCAGCGAGATCTGGCCGAGCTTGTCACGCCAGAGCGCGATAAAGCAGTCGCCGAACTCCGCGATCAGCTTGACCGGGTTCTTTTCCTGCTGGGGATAGCGGGCACCGGTGTCCGGAATGAACAGGTTGAAGATCGACGCGATCACGTAGAAGAACATGATCACCACCATCGCCGCTTCGGCCGGCGTATTGATGCCGGTGTCAATGTACGGCATGTCGAAGTGCAGCAGGATGGTGGAGACGTGAACTGAGATCAGCGCGCCGCCCACCACGGTGCCCAGGATGATCGAGCCCACGGTGAGGCCTTCGATCCACCCGTTCGCCATGACCAGTTTCTCGGGGGGCAGCAGTTCGGTCAGGATGCCGTACTTGGCCGGCGAATAGGCCGCAGCCCCGAACCCGACGATCCCGTAGGCCAGCAGCGGGTGCAGCCCGAACATCATGATGGCGCAGCCGACTATCTTGATCGTGTTGGTGATCGCCATGACCTTGCCCTTGGGCATCGAGTCCGCGAAGGCGCCCACAAAGGCAGCCAGCACCACATAGGACAGCACGAAGAACAGCTTGAGCAGCGGGGTCATCCACTGCGGGGAATGCAATTCGGTGAGAAGGGCAATGGCAGCAATGAGCAGCGCATTGTCGGCCAGCGACGAAAAAAACTGCGCGGCCATGATCGTGTAGAAACCCTTCTTCATACCTTCGACTTTGTCTCCATCGCGGAAGCCCGCCTGGGCGGACAAATGCCCGCCAGCCGGCAGCGCCGCGGCTTGCAGGGAACCTGTCGCTCCAGCTTTGTCAAAGTGGGGCGGTTGCGCAACATTCGCGTGCTTTGCCGCCTGCCTGACCGTCATTGACATATTGCTTCTCTTTTAAAACATTGCCGGAGCGTCCGGCTTTATATCACGAAACCGCGACATTTCAGCACACAGGGAAACGCGCATTGGACAGCATGTCGCCGCTTGGATTCCCGGAATTTTCGTCCGGTTGTGTTCAAATATCGACTGCGCGATGCGAGAGCCGCAGGCCGGCGTTTCTGCCGACCATCCACCACCGTCCGGTGTCCCCATCAACGCACGAATCCCGCAGGTTGCTGACCGGGTCTTCCCTGAATTGGTGCAAGACCCATCCGGCAGCCGGCCCAAGTTGTCTATTCCATGCCAAGACCCATTCAAGCCGTCATCCACCAGCCCGCGCTGGCCAACAATCTTGAGGTGGTGCGTCGCCAAGCGCCGGCATCCCGCATCTGGGCTGTCGTCAAGGCCAACGCCTACGGCCACGGCATCCGCCGAGTCTTTGCCGGTCTCAAGGCCGCCGACGGGTTTGGCCTGCTCGATCTCTCGGAAGCCGTGCTGTTGCGCGACCTTGGGTGGCAGGGCCCGATCCTGCTGCTCGAAGGCATCTTCCAGGCGCAGGATGTGCCGCTGCTCGAGCAATACCGCCTGACCACCGCCGTGCACTGCGAGGAGCAGTTGCGGATGCTTGAGCTGGCCCGCCCCAAGGGGCCGCTGGCGATCCAGCTCAAGCTGAATACCGGCATGAACCGCCTCGGCTTCCGTCCGGCGCAGTACCGCGCCGCCTGGGAACGGGCCCGGACCATGTCCTGCATCGGCAGCATTGTCCACATGACGCACTTTTCCGATGCCGACAGCAAGCGCGGCATTGCGCATCAGGTGGAAGCCTTCGAAGCCGCCACGGCCAACCTGCCGGGGGAGGTCAGCATGGCCAACTCGGCCGCCGTGCTCTGGCATCCGCAGGCGCATCGCAACTGGGTGCGCCCCGGCGTCATCCTCTACGGCGGATCGCCCACCGGGGTGTCGTCCGATATCGCCGAGACCGGCCTGCAACCGGCGATGTCTCTCCATAGCGAGCTGATCGGCATACAGGATCTGCAACCAGGCGATACGGTCGGCTATGGCTCCATGTTTACTGCGGACCGCGCGATGCGGGTCGGGGTGGTGGCGTGCGGCTACGCCGACGGCTACCCGCGCCATGCGATGGGCTGGGGCGAGCGCCGCGCGCCGGTGCTGGTCGACGGCGTGCGCACGCAATTGGTGGGGCGGGTGTCCATGGACATGATCTGCGTCGACCTGACCCCCTGCCCGAAGGCAAAGGTAGGCACGCCGGTCACGCTCTGGGGCCATGGTCTGCCGATCGACGACGTGGCCGCCGCCAGCGGCACGGTTGGCTATGAACTGATGTGCGCGCTGGCGCCGCGCGTGCCGACTTCCGTTGCCACGTTGACTACCGCCGACGCCGTATAAATGGCCAAAACCAAGACGGTATACACATGCACCGAGTGCGGCGGCACCACGCCGCGCTGGGCGGGCCAGTGCCCACAGTGCAACGCCTGGAACACGCTGGTGGAAACGGTGGCGGATTCGGGTTCGTCCGCGGCACGCCGTTTCCAGCCGCTGGCGACGTCCGCCGTGGTGCGCAAGCTGTCGGAGATCGAGGCGGCCGATGTGCCACGCTTCTCGACCGGTATCGACGAGTTCGACCGCGTGCTTGGCGGCGGCCTGGTGGCGGGTGGGGTGGTGCTGATCGGCGGGGACCCTGGCATCGGTAAATCGACCCTGCTGCTGCAGACGCTGGCCAACCTGTCGGCCAGCCGGCGCGTGCTCTATGTGAGCGGCGAGGAATCCGCCGCCCAGATCGCGCTGCGCGCCCATCGCCTGGGTGTGGAGGCGGCCACGCTCGGCCTGCTGCCCGAGATTCAGTTGGAGAAGATCCAGGCCACGCTCGAGGCCGACAAGCCCGAGGTGGCCGTGATCGACTCGATCCAGACGGTTTACTCGGAGGCGCTGACGTCCGCGCCGGGCTCCGTGGCTCAGGTACGCGAATGCGCGGCGCAACTGACGCGGATCGCCAAGAGTACCGGCATCACGATCATCCTGGTCGGCCACGTGACCAAGGAAGGCAGCCTGGCCGGCCCGCGCGTGCTCGAACACATCGTGGATACGGTGCTGTACTTCGAGGGGGACACCCATTCCTCGCACCGCTTGATCCGGGCGTTCAAGAACCGCTTCGGCGCGGTCAACGAACTCGGTGTATTCGCAATGACCGAGCGCGGCCTGCGCGGCATCAGCAATCCGTCGGCGCTGTTCCTCTCCCAGCATGAGGAGCAGGTGGCCGGTTCCTGCGTGCTGGTGACTCAGGAGGGCACGCGGCCATTGCTGGTCGAAGTGCAGGCGCTGGTCGACACCGCCAACGTGCCGAATCCGCGCCGGCTGGCCGTGGGCCTCGAGCAGAACCGGCTGGCCATGTTGCTGGCCGTGCTGCATCGTCACGCGGGTATCGCGTGTTTCGACCAGGACGTCTTCCTGAACGCGGTGGGTGGGGTCAAGATCACCGAGCCGGCCGCCGACCTGGCCGTGCTGCTGTCGATTCATTCGTCAATGCGCAATAAGCCGCTGCCTCGCGGCCTGGTGGTGTTCGGCGAGGTGGGCCTGGCGGGAGAAATCCGCCCGAGCCCGCGCGGACAGGAGCGGCTCAAGGAAGCCGCCAAGCTTGGCTTCACGATGGCGGTGATTCCGAAGGCCAACGCGCCCAAGCAGCGGATCGACGGACTGGAGGTCATCGCGGTGGACCGGCTGGAACAGGCCATCGACCGGGTCAGGCATCTGGACTGACGTGGAAGGAAAAAAAGCCCCGCCGAAGCGGGGCTTTTTCATGGGCGCCGTCTCTGGCGCCCGAGCTGCCGGATCAGCGGTAGGTGCCCACCACCCGCACGAACTTCTGGGTATCGTCACCCGTGGTCGAGCGGATCTCGATGGTGCGCTGGTCTCCGGCCGAAGCGAAGGCCGGGAACGTAGCGCCGTTGCAGCTACCGAACGCGCTGGAGCCCTGCTTGGCGGTGCTGACCGTGACGGAGCGCTGCAGGTACGACGGCACGTTGGTCTGGATGAACGTGCGATCGCCCGCTGCGGGCGCGGGCGCAACCGCGGCGGCGAACTGGCGGCCGAAGGCGAGGGCGCGGTCCACGGGCTCGGCGTTCTGTGTCCAGTTCACATCGACCGTGGTCTGGACGCCGGTCTTGCCGCCGGACGTCGTCACGAAATCGAGACTGCCTTCCGCGATCTCGTTCCAGGTCTGGCGCGCGATGACAGACGGCATCAGCACGCCACCCGACGACGTCACGCTGAACGAATCGTCCGGCGAGGCCGGCAGAGCGGTCTTGGGGGACAGATCGTTGTTCAGATACCAGACGTCGAACGTGTAGCTGGCGAAGGTCGGGATCGCGGCGATGTCGCTGTCGGACAGCGGCGCCGACGCATAGGTGTTGGCGCCCGAAGTCAGCGACGACCAGGTCAGCGCGTCTCCAGCTTTCAGCGGCGTCGCGGCCAGGACCACGGTGCTGCTGGACTGTCCTGAATCGCTGATGACCGCGTTGGGCGCCACGAGGTCGTTGGCGGCATACGTCAGCGAGCCGTTCAGGTTCTGGATCACGAGGTTGGCGCTTGAGCCGCATACGCGCGAACGGGCCAGTACGACACCCGCGCTGGGCAGGCCGGGGCCCGTGACGCGCACGAGCTGCGCTTTGATGCCGAGACCGGTCTGCGGATTCAGCAACACGCGCAGACTGGTTTCATAGCGCGAAGCGATGCCCGCGCCCGGATTGCGCTCGATCACCTTGCTGATGCGGCGCGTGACGGCAGCTTCGTACTGGCGCTGGTTGCCGGTCATCGTCCACGTGCCGGCGCGGTTGGTCACGCGGCGGGTGAACTGCGACGTACTGCCGTCGGCACGCACGAACGGGAAACGCACGTATGCCGTGGCCTCGCCGCTATCGGCCTTGCCGTTGAACAACACGATCGGAGCCTGGAATACGGCGCCATTCATGTCAGTCGACGAGAACAGGGCGGAGAAATCGACGGCTGCCGAATAGCTGTTGTTGAGATAGTCGCTGGCGAATGCCGGCGCGCACGCCGTGAGCAGCGCGGTGGCGCTGGCACGTGCGGCCGGCGCCGCGGCGAAGCAGGCTTGCAGGTTCGCGCGGATTGCTTCGAACGTACGGGCATTGGTGGAGGCTGTCGGCGTAGGCAGTGCGGCGGGCGGGTTGGTCAATGCGCCGGCGTCGAGCACGGCTTCCGGAATGGAACCGCCCGTAAGTTGTGCCCCCCGGGATGCCAGCTTGACGCCGTTGGTGGTCAGGGTCACGTGGATGAGGTCGATGACCGCGTCGGCGCCCTGGCCCTCGGTGGTGAGCGGGGTGGTAATCGGGTCAAAGCTGCTGGCGTTCAGCCCGGCGCTGGTTGCGACATTGGCCAGCACGGCACGCAGGGCGGCCGTGGCTTGCTGCACGCCGGCGCTGCTGACCTTGCTGTTGAGCGCGCTGGCGCTGGTCAGGTCGGACGGATTGCCGCCAGCCAGCAATGCCGCAAGCGCGGTAGTCAGCGGCGTCACGTTGGCCGTGACCGTGGAGCCGCTCGCGGGTTTGGTCGGCAGCACGGACACATAGGTCACGGTCTCGCCACCGGCCGTGCCGGTTGCCAACAGGGCAAACGGCGCGCGGAAGCCGGATACGTCGAAGCTGTACCGTCCGTTTGCGTCGGCGACGCGGGTGCCGACGGTCTTGCCATCGGCATCGAACATGGTGACCTGCGCGCCGCCCATGAACGCACCGGATGCCGCAGTACCTTGCACCGTTGCCGCGGGCTGGCTGCCGCCGCCATTGCTGCCACCAGTGCTGCCGCTATCGCCGCCACCACCACATGCCGCTATCACCGCAACCGTCATGATGCCGAGCACGGGTGTCCAGATGCGCGAGCCACGCCCGTGCAACGTCTCTTGAATCCCCATTTGATTTGATTTCCCTGAGTGCCGGATGGCGAGTCCGGCTGTCTTATTGGATTTCTTGCGTTTGCCGATCCGAGAGGATATTCACGTGGCGATGATGCTGTTCCCCACTTTGGTGGGGTGTGGCGAGTGCGACACAAAGGCCGGCCACGCTTGACGGCGGACCATGCGCGGGCACTTGGTCAATGCCGAATCGGGTCGATGCGGCAATCCGCCACAGCTGCCGGCGAGGCCGGTTGCCGGGGCGCAATGAAGATATCGATGAAAATGGGTAATAATCGCGTCGAAGAAATTTCGCACCCAATGCCCATGCAAGCCAATTCCCGAACCTATTTCCTGCTGATCGCCATCGTCTCCTTTGCGATGGTCGGTGCCGCGCTGTATATGCAGTACGCGGAGAACCTGCAACCGTGCCCGCTCTGCATCATGCAGCGCTTCGCGTTCATTGGTATCGGTATCTTTTCGTTGCTGGCGGTCATCGCGCAGAACACGCGCACGCTCTGGCAGGGCCTGGGGATGCTTTCTGGCGTGGGCGGCATTGCCGTGGCGGGCTACCAGGTGGCGTTGCTGATGAACCCGAAAGCGTCCTGCGGCATCGACCCGCTGGAGAACTGGGTTAACTCGCTGCCCACGGCCAAGCTGCTGCCGCAGGTGTTCTATTCGGATGGCCTGTGCACGGCACCCACGCCGCCCATCCTGGGCCTTTCAATTCCGGCCTGGTCGCTGATCTGGCTGCTGATTCTGACGCTGACGCTTGCCGTCGGGCTGATTCGTCGCGAGAAGCATTTCCGCTGAGCGGCGTGATTCTTGGCTCTCTTGGCCTTCTTGTCCTTCTTGTCCTTCTTGAGCCCCTTTCCCGCGTGCGTGAGAGGGGCGCAAGCTTCAGGTCGATTGAGTTGCCTCAGGCGATCTGCTCGATCTGCTCCTGCAGTTCGAGCCAGCGTTCCTCCAGTTGCTCGAGTTCGCCGGTGACTTCGCCCTGGCGCTTGAGCATGTCCTTCAGCTTCGTCTTGTTGGCGTCGTCGTAGCTCGACGCGTCAGACATGAACGCGTCGATCGTGGTCTTGTCGGCCTGTAGCACCGACATCCGCTTTTCTACTTTTTCCAGTTCCTTCGTCAGCGGCTTGCGCAGTACCGACAGGCGCTGGCGCTCGTCGGCTTCTGCGCGGCGCTGGTCCTTCCGGTTGACCACGGGCGCGGCTTCGGCTGCGTGCGCGGCCGTGGCCGCGTTGCGCTTGGCGGCCGCCTGTTGCAGCAGCCAGTCGCGGTAGTCGTCCAGATCGCCATCGAACGGGCGGATCGTGCCCTCGGCCACGAGCATGAACTGATCCGAGGTGGCGCGCAGCAGATGTCGGTCGTGCGAGACCAGGATCAGCGTGCCTTCGAACTGGGCCAGCGCCATCGTCAGCGCTTCGCGGGTGTCGAGGTCCAGGTGGTTGGTCGGTTCGTCCAGCAGCAGCAAATTCGGCTTTTGCCAGACGATCAGGGACAGCGCCAGCCGGGCCTTCTCGCCACCCGAGAACGGTTCGATCGGCGACGTCGCCATGTCACCGCGGAAATTGAAGCTGCCCAGGAAGTCGCGCAGCTCTTGCTCGCGCACGTCCGGCGCCAGCCGCGCCAGATGCTGGAGCGGCGAATCGTGGTCGCGCAGCGTTTCCAGCTGGTGCTGGGCGAAGTAGCCGATCACGAGTCCCTTGCCCAGCCGGACGGTGCCGTTCAGCGGCGCCTGCGTGCCGGCCAGCGTCTTCACCAGCGTCGACTTGCCCTGGCCGTTCGCGCCCAGCAGGCCGATGCGCTGGCCGTTCTGGATCGACAGCGCAAGGTTGTGCAGGATCGTGACAGGTGGGTCGGCCTCGGCATAGCCGCAGTCGACACCTTCCAGCACCATCATCGGGTTCGGCGCCGAATCGGGCTCCCGGAACTCGAAAGCGAAGCCGGCTGCCACGTGCACCGGCGCCAGCCGCTCCATCTTCTCCAGTGCCTTCACCCGGCTTTGCGCCTGGCGTGCCTTGGTGGCCTTGGCCTTGAAGCGGTTGATGAACGACTCCAGGTGCGCGATTTCCTTCTGCTGGCGCGCGTAGGCCGACTGCTGCTGCGCCATCTGCTGCAGCCGCATCGTTTCGAACTGCGTGTAGTTGCCGCCGTAACGCTTCAGTTGCTGGTTCTCGATATGCACCGTGACGTTGCAGATCGCGTCGAGGAATTCGCGATCGTGCGAGATCATCACCAGCGTGCCTGGGTAGCGCGCAAGCCAGTCTTCGAGCCAGACGATGGCGTCGAGGTCCAGGTGGTTGGTCGGTTCGTCAAGCAGCAGCAGGTCCGACGGGCACATCAGCGCCTGCGCCAGGTTCAGGCGCATCCGCCAGCCGCCCGAGAACGATGCCACGGGCTGCGACACCTGCGGCAGCGTGAAGCCCAAGCCCAGCAACAGCGCCTCGGCGCGCGCGGCGGCGGTGTAGCCGTCGGCGTCGGCATAGGCTGCATGGGCTTCGCCTTCGGCCGAGCCATCGCCGCTGGCCTGGGCGGCGGCAATCCGGGCCTCGATCTCGCGCAGGCGGGTATCGCCATCGACCACATAGTCCACGGCGGAGCGGGCCACCGCGGGCGTCTCCTGCGCCACATGGGCAATACGCCACTGGGCGGGCAGGAAGACGTCGCCGCCGTCGGCGTGCAACTCGCCGCGCAGCATGGAGAACAGCGTGGACTTGCCACTGCCGTTGGCGCCGACAAGGCCGACGCGCTCGCCCGGGTTGAGCGTCACGCTGGTGTGGTCGAACAGCACCTTGGTGCCGCGCTGGAGGACAAGCTGGTCGATTCGGATCACGGAGGAGACGGGAGGCTAATGCTGGAAACGGTTTTTCGGCAGGCGGGCATTGTATCGCGCCGGGATCTGAAGGCTGTCGCTGCTGGCTATGTTCGGCCGCTTGTTCTGAGGGATTACCCCTAATCGGCCACTTTTCACTCTCCTGGTATGGCAATTGCGTGTAAATTTATTTACATAGATGGCTGCACCGGGAAAGTGCTTTTTCATCAAAGCGCGATGCCGGTCCTGGTGCGCCAATCATTGTTTCGCGCTGATTCGCGCGGTTTTGAATAGATCCTGTAGTCCCGAGATGCCAGACGGCCAGCCAATTTCCGAGCGTATTGCACGCGCCTTGCCAACGTTGACGCCCGCGCACCAGCGCATGGCGCAGTACGTGCTGGAGAACCCGTTCCGCGCCGCCACGATGCGGATCGACGAGTTCGCCACGGCCGTGGACGTATCGGTGGCCACGGCCAACCGTTTTGCGCGCGCGCTGGGATTCGAAGGCTATCCGCAGTTCCGCACCGAACTCGTACGCGGCTTCGAGGCCACGCTGGCACCGGTGGAGCGATTGCGCGACGAACTGGCGCGCCCCACCACGGCGGCGGAGGTGTTCGCGGCTTCGCTCGAGGAGGGTATCCGTAATCTGGAAGCCACGCGCCGCGCGCTGGACCCCGAAGCCTGCGAGCGTGCGGTGTCGGCGATCCTGGAGGCGGAGCGTGTCTACGTGATGGGCTTTGGCGCCAGCGGATTCCTGGCCGGGCTGCTGCAGCACGGTCTGGAGATGCATTGCCGCATGGTCACGTCGGTGTCCAACGCCGGTGGCGCATCCCATGCGGGACGGCAACTGTTCAAGCTGCAACCGCAGGATCTGGTCATCGCCATCGCGTTTCCGCGCTACGTGACTGACACGGTCATGCTGGCCCAGCGCGTCAAGGAGCACGGCGGCCGATTGATGGCGCTGACCGATGGCCCGGCATCGCCGCTGGCACCGCTGGCTGACTACACGCTCTACGCCAATACTGGATACCGGTTCTCCGCCAATTCCGATGCGACGGTTCTGGCGCTGATCGAGGCGCTGTGCGGCGCCGTGGCGCACCGGTCCGCGCGGTCGGTCAAAGCGGCTGCCGAAATGACCGAATTCCTGCTGCCCTGGCTACACGGCGCGCCCGACGCGCGTGGTGGCCGGATTGCCGCGAAATCTTCCGACTGATCCCCGACCGAAGTAGAAGGACCCCATGTCTCAAGCTGTTATCGCCATCCACGGTGGCGCGGGCACGATCACCCGTGCCGCGATGAATGCCGAGCGCGAACGCGAGTACACCGCCGCGCTCGAGCAGGTACTGCTCGCTGGCCAGCGCGTGCTGGCCGACGGCGGCACCGCGCTCGACGCGGTCACCGAAGCGGTGCGCCTGCTCGAAGACTGTCCGCTGTTCAACGCCGGCCGGGGTGCCGTGCTGACCCATGCCGGCACGTTCGAACTCGACGCGGCAATCATGGATGGCCAGACACTGGGCGCCGGCGCCGTGGCCTGCGTCAAGCGCCTGCGCAACCCGGTGCTGGCCGCGCGCGCCGTGCTGGAACGCAGCGAGCACGTGCTGTTCGCTGCCGAAGGCGCCGAGGCGTTCGCCGAAGCGCAGGGGCTGGAACTGGTCGGGCCCGAGTACTACTTCACGCAGGCCCGCCACGATCAATGGGTGCGTGCGCAGGCCAGCACAGGCATGGCGCTGCTCGACCACGACGCGGCTGCACTGGCCGCCCGGGCGGGGGCTGCCGATCCGATCGATCCCGACAACAAGTTCGGCACGGTTGGCGCGGTGGCCTGCGATGCCGCCGGCAACCTCGCCGCGGCCACGTCGACCGGCGGCGTCACCAACAAGCAGGTGGGCCGCGTGGGCGATACCCCGATCGTTGGGGCCGGCTGCTACGCGGACGACGTCGCGGCAGTCTCGGCCACGGGCACGGGCGAGATGTTCATCCGCACCGTGGCCGCGTTCGACGTCTCGGCGCAGATGCGCTACGCGGGGTTGTCGCTCGAGGAATCGGCGCGCCGCGTGGTGATGGAAAAGCTTCCTGCGATTGGCGGCCGTGGTGGCCTGATCGCGGTGGACCGTGCGGGCAACGTCACGCTGCCGTTCAACACGGAAGGCATGTACCGAGGCGTGGCGCGCGTTGGCGAGCCGGCCACTGTCTGGATCTACGGCTGATATGGCGAAGACCGTTTCGAAACAAGGCATCGTGCTGCCGCCCGAACGCGTGGTGGCCGTCGACAACCTCACCGTGCGCTTCGCCACGTCGGAGCGTACCGTCGAGGCTGTGCGCAACCTGTCGTTCCATGTCGACCGTGGCGAAACGCTGGCCGTGGTTGGCGAGTCGGGCTCGGGCAAGTCGGTGACGTCGCTGGCGCTGATGCGCCTCGTGGAGCACGGCGGCGGCAAGATCGCCAATGGCGCCATGGCGCTGCGCCGGCGCAATGGCGAGGTGCTCGATCTGGTCAATGCCGGCGAATCGACGTTGCGCAAGGTGCGCGGCGCGGACGTGGCGATGATCTTCCAGGAGCCGATGACCTCGCTGAACCCAGTGTTTCCGGTCGGCGAGCAGATCGCGGAGTCGATTCGCCTGCATCAGGGCAAGAACAAGGCCGCAGCCCGTGCCGAGGCGCTGCGTATGCTGGAACTGGTGCGCATTCCGGAGGCGCGGCGCGTGCTCGACCGCTTCCCGCATCAGCTCTCGGGCGGCATGCGGCAGCGCGTGATGATCGCGATGGCGCTGTCCTGCAAGCCGGGGTTGCTGATTGCGGACGAGCCGACTACCGCGCTCGACGTGACGATCCAGGCTGAGATCCTGCAACTCATCCGCAATCTCCAGGCGGAAATGAACATGGGCGTGGTCTTCATCACGCACGACATGGGCGTGGTGGCCGAGGTGGCCGATCGCGTGCTGGTGATGTATCGCGGTGAAAAGGTGGAGGAGGGCACGTCAGATCAGGTGTTCCATGCGCCCGCCCATCCGTACACGCGCGCGCTGCTGTCTGCCGTGCCGAAGCTCGGCGCGATGGCGGGCACCGATCTGCCGGCCCGTTTCCCGCTGGTGCAGATGAGCGATACCGACAAGGTGGTCGAGGAAGCGCCGCAGGACACTATCCCGGCAGGCGCCAAGCCGATCCTGCGCGTACGCGACCTGGTGACGCGCTTCGATGTGCCAGGCGGCCTGTTCGGCAAGGTCACGCGCCGCGTTCACGCGGTGGAGCAAGTCAGCTTCGATCTCTACCCGGGCGAGACGCTGGCGCTGGTTGGCGAATCGGGCTGCGGCAAGTCGACCACGGGACGTTCGCTGTTGCGGCTGGTCGATTCGCAGAGCGGCACGATCGAGTTCGCAGGCCAGAACATCAGTCAGATGCAGGGGCCGGCGCTTCAGGCGCTGCGCCGCAATATCCAGTTCATCTTCCAGGACCCGTTTGCGTCGCTGGACCCGCGTGTGCCGGTCGGCTACTCGATCATGGAGCCGCTGCTGGTGCACAAGGTGGCCAGCGGCAAGGAAGCCGAGGCGCGAGTTGCCTGGCTGCTCGAAAAGGTGGGCCTGACCGCCGCGCACGCATCGCGCTATCCGCACGAGTTCTCGGGTGGCCAGCGCCAGCGGATCTGCATCGCGCGCGCCCTGGCGCTGAACCCGAAGGTGGTCGTGGCCGACGAGTCGGTGTCGGCGCTCGACGTGTCGATCCAGGCGCAGATCGTCAACCTGATGCTCGGCCTTCAGCGCGAGCTGGGCGTGGCCTTCCTGTTCATCTCGCACGACATGGCCGTGGTGGAGCGCGTAAGCCACCGCGTGGCCGTGATGTATCTGGGCCAGATCGTCGAGATCGGCCCGCGTCGCGCCATCTTCGAGAACCCGCAGCACCCGTATACGAAGAAGCTGATGTCGGCGGTGCCAATCGCCGATCCGGCCCGGCGCCACATGAAGCGCGAGCCGCTTTCCGACGAGATCCCCAGCCCGATCCGCGCGGTCGGTGACGAGCCAGTGGTCCAGCCGCTGGTTGCCGTGGCCGGCAGTGGCGCGCACGGACATTACGTAGCCCGGCACGCCGTCGGCGGCGCCTACTGAAGTTCGTTTTCCTCAAGGAGAAGTGAAGATGTCTGACCGCAAGGTTTCGTTCCGCCTGATGGCCGGCGCCACCGCAGTGGGCGCCATGGGCATGATGGCCGCCGCGCCGGCATTTGCCGCCAAGGACGCGGTGATGGCCGTGTACTCCACCTTCACCACGCTGGACCCGTACGACGCGAATGACACGCTGTCGCAGGCGGCGGTGAAGTCGTTCTACCAGGGCCTGTTCGGCTTCGACAAGGACATGAAGCTGGTCAACGTGCTGGCCGAGAGCTACGACGTCAGCAAGGATGGCCTGGTCTACACGATCAAGCTCAAGAAGGGCGTGAAGTTCCACGACGGCACCACGTTCGACGGGACCGCCGTCAAGGCCAATCTGGACCGCGTGACCGATCCGGCCAACAAGCTCAAGCGCTACACGCTGTTCAACCGTGTGGCCAAGACCGACGTGGTGGACCCGAACACGGTGCGAATCACGCTCAAGGAACCGTTCTCGCCGTTCATCAACGTGCTGGCCCACCCGTCGGCGGTGATGATCAGCCCGACCGCGCTGAAGAAGTACGGCAAGGAGATTGCCTTCCACCCCGTGGGCACCGGTCCGTTCGAGTTCGTGGAATGGAAGCAGACCGATTACCTGAAGGGCAAGAAGTTCGCGGGCTACTGGAAGACCGGCTATCCGAAGATCGACACGATCACCTGGAAGCCTGTGGTCGACAACAACACGCGCTCGGCCGTGATGCAGACCGGCGAGGCCGACTTCGCGTTCAGCATTCCGTTCGAGCAGGCTGCGGTGCTCAAGGCCAGCCCGAAGGTGGACCTGATCGACGGGCCGTCGATCATCCAGCGCTACCTGTCGCTGAACACGATGGTCAAGCCGTTCAACGACCCCAAGGTGCGTCAGGCGATCAACTACGCGATCAACAAGGAGGCGCTGGCCAAGGTGGCGTTCGCCGGCTACGCCGTACCGTCGGCCGGCGTGGTGCCTCCGGGCGTGGACTACGCCGAGAAGCTGGGCCCATGGCCGTACAACCCGGCCAAGGCGCGCGAACTGCTCAAGGAAGCCGGCTACCCGAACGGCTTCGAAACCACGCTGTGGTCGGCCTATAACCACACCACCGCGCAGAAGGTGATCCAGTTCGTGCAGCAGCAGCTGCAGCAGGTGGGCATCAAGGCGCAGGTGCTGGCACTGGAAGCTGGCCAGCGCGTGGAACGCGTGGAGTCCGTGGCCAAGCCCGAGGACGCCGGCGTGCGCATGTACTACGTGGGCTGGTCGTCGTCGACCGGTGAATCGGACTGGGCGCTGCGTCCGCTGCTGGCTTCGGAAGCGATGCCGCCGAAGCTGCTGAACACGGCCTACTACAAGAACGACCAGGTCGATGCCGATATCGCCAACGCGCTGCGCACGACCGATCGCGCCGAGAAGGCCAAGCTCTACAAGGATGCTCAGGAACGCATCTGGAAGGACGCGCCGTGGGCCTTCCTGGTGACCGAGAAGGTGCTGTACGCGCGTTCGAAGCGCCTGACCGGCGCGTACGTGATGCCCGACGGCTCGTTCAATTTCGACGAGATCGATATCAAGCAGTAAGCGGTTGGTATGTCTTCGGTGTTTTCCCCTCTCCCATTCATGGGGGAGGGGGAGTGCCGCAGTAACGCAGTAACGCAGTAAGAGTGGTTGCAAGTCGTGGTATCGCAGTGCCGCAGTACCAAAAACAAGCACAAGCTGTATGCAGTAAGCCGTGTGGCTGCCTGCCCGGATACGCGGGGTTGAGGGCGGGCGGCCGGCGGTCCTCAATTTTCCGTTGCGAGATGCTGAATTACTTCCTCAAACGACTTCTGGGCGTGATACCCACCATGCTGATCGTGGCGGTGCTGGTATTCCTGTTCGTCCATCTGCTGCCCGGCGATCCGGCGCGGCTGGCCGCGGGCCCGGAGGCCGACGCGGACACCGTGGAACTCGTGCGTAAGGACCTCGGGCTCGATCGCCCGATGCCGGAGCAGTTCGTGCGTTACTTCTCGAACGCTCTGCGGGGGGACTTCGGTACCTCGCTGCGCACCAAGCGGCCCGTTTCGGAAGAAATCGGCGACCGCTTCCTGCCCACGTTGTACCTGACGATCGCGTCGATGGTGTGGGCCGTTATCTTCGGCATGACCATCGGCATCTGCTCGGCCGTGTGGCGGAATCAGTGGCCGGACCGCCTGGGCATGACGCTGGCGGTGTCGGGTATCTCGTTCCCGGCCTTCGCGCTGGGGATGCTGCTGATGGAAGTGTTCTCGGTGCAGCTCGGCTGGCTGCCGTCGATCGGCGCCGATAGCTGGAAGCACTACATCCTGCCGTCGCTGACGCTCGGCGCAGCCGTAGCCGCCGTGATGGCGCGATTCACGCGCGCATCGTTCATCGAGGTACTGCAGGAGGACTTCGTCCGTACCGCGCGCGCCAAGGGCGTGCGCGAGACCGTGGTCGTGATCAAGCATACGCTGCGCAACGCAATGATTCCCGTTGTGACGATGATGGGCCTGCAGTTCGGCTTTCTGCTGGGTGGCTCGATCCTCGTCGAGAAGGTGTTCAACTGGCCCGGCCTCGGCCGCCTGCTGGTGGATGCCGTGGAGATGCGCGACTACCCGGTGATCCAGGCCGAGGTGCTCTTGTTCTCGCTCGAATTCATCCTGATCAACCTGGTGGTGGACGTCCTGTACACCGTGATCAACCCCACCATCCGCTACAAATAAGGAGGCTGGCATGTCCGATATTTCCACGCCCGCCGCTCCCGAGGCCGCCAACGTCCCGGAGGCCGTCCGCACGCCCTGGACCGAGTTCTGGCGCAAGTTCCGCAAGCAGCATCTCGCGCTGGCCGCCGGCGCGTTCGTGCTGCTGCTGGTGGTGGTCGCGATTCTGGCGCCGCACATCGTCCCGTACGATCCCGAGAACTTCTTCGACTACGACGCGCTCAACGCAGGCCCGTCGGCCGCGCACTGGATGGGCGTTGACTCACTCGGGCGCGACATCTTCAGCCGCATCCTGGCCGGTACGCGCATTTCGCTGGCGGCCGGCTTCTTCTCGGTGATCATCGGCGCGGTCATTGGCACGGTGCTGGGCCTGCTGGCCGGCTACTACGAGGGCTGGTGGGACCGCATCGTCACGCGCATCTGCGACGTGTTGTTCGCGTTCCCGGGCATCCTGCTTGCAATCGCCATCGTCGCGATCCTGGGCAATGGCATGGTCAACGTGATCTTCGCAGTGGCGGTGTTCAGCATTCCAGCCTTCGCGCGCCTTGTGCGGGGCAACACGCTGATGCTCAAGCGGCTCACGTACGTGGAAGCGGCACGTAGTATTGGCGCATCCGACTGGACGATCCTGATGCGGCATATCCTGCCCGGTACCGTGTCGTCGATCGTGGTGTACTTCTCGATGCGGATCGGCACGTCGATTATCACGGCGGCTGGCCTGTCATTCCTGGGCCTTGGCGCGCAACCGCCCACGCCCGAGTGGGGCGCGATGCTGAACGAGGCGCGCGCTGACATGGTGACCGCGCCCCATGTGGCGATTTTCCCGAGCCTGGCGATCTTCCTGACCGTGCTGGCGTTCAACCTGCTGGGCGATGGCCTGCGCGATGCGCTCGATCCGAAGATCGACCGGCGCTGATGGCACCTTCAGCACGCATTGAACACAAGTCGAGCACGATGATGGATCTCCCCGTGATTGGCACGTTGCCGCCGGGCCCTCGCAATGCGATCACCGACGTGGCTGGCGTGACCGTCGGCCACTGCACGCTGGCCGACGGGGCCTGCCAGACCGGGGTGACGGTGATTCGCCCGCATGCGGGCAATGTCTACCGCGAGAAGGTGCCTGCCGCCGCCGCCGTGCTGAACGGATTCGGCAAGAGCATCGGCCTGGTGCAGGTCGACGAACTCGGCGTGCTGGAAACGCCGATTGCGCTGACCAACACCTTCTCGGTCGGCGCACTGGCACAGGCGCAGATCCGCGCGGCCATTACCGAGAACCCCGAGATCGGCCGCGCCTGGCCCACCGTCAATCCGCTCGTGTTCGAGTGCAATGATGGCTACCTGAACGATATCCAGGCGATGGCGGTCCAGGGGATCCACTACGACAGCGCCCTGGCGGCCGCGAGCGTGGATGTCGCACAAGGCGCGGTGGGCGCGGGGCGGGGCATGTCGTCGTTCGGCGTCAAGGGTGGTATCGGCACTGCATCGCGCGTTGCGGGCGGCTACACGGTTGGCGCGCTGGTGTTGTCGAACTTTGGCACGCCGGATTCCCTGATCTATGGCGGCAGGCCGCTGGGCGCGGCGCTGGCCGCCCAACTGAGGCAGGAAATCGTCCCGGAGAAGGGATCGATCATCATGATCGTGGCCACCGACGCACCGCTCGACGCGCGGCAGCTAGGCCGGCTTTCGCTGCGCGCCGGCGCGGGGCTGGCGCGAACCGGCTCCGTATTCGGCCATGGCTCTGGCGATATCGCGCTGGCGTTCTCGACGGCGTACACCGTGCCGCATCTGGCCGACGTGCCGATGCCGGCCGTGCAGATGGTGCATGAAACACGGCTCGACCCGCTGTTCCGCGCCGCGGCTGACAGCGTGGAGCAGGCCATCGTCAATGCGCTCTGGCATGGCGAAACCGTTCATGGCCGCGATGGGCACACCCGTCGGGCACTACGAGACCTGTTGCAGGAACTGATGGCATGAAGATTCTGGTTTCCACCGACATCGAAGGCGTGGCGGGCGTATTCCACGCCGAGCAGACCCGCGCGGGGAATGGAGAGTACGAGCGCGCGCGTGCCTGGATGACGGCCGAGGCCAACGCCGCCGTACAGGGCGCATTCGCGGGTGGCGCTACCGAGGTGTTGGTCAACGATTCGCACGGGGGCTTCCGCAACCTGCTGCCGGATCAGATCGACCCGCGCGCACAACTGGTGCTGGGCAAGCCGCGCTATCTGAGCATGATGGCCGGCGTCGAGCAGGATTGCGACGGCGTGTTCATGATCGGCTATCACGGCCGGGCGCAGAGCCGTGGCGTGCTGGCCCATACGATCAACAGCGGCGCATTCGCGCGCGTCTGGCTCAACGGGCAGGAGCTGGGCGAGGCGGGCATCTACGCCGCATTGGCCGGCGAGTTCGGCGTGCCGGTGATGCTTGCCAGCGGCGATGACGTCTTCATCGCGGAAACGCAGCCGCTGATGCCATGGGTGCGCTACGTGCAGACCAAGGCCGCGGGCGGGCAGGGCAGCGGCACCTCGTTGTCGCCCGCTGCCGCTCGTGAAGCGATCGCAGTGGCCGCCGAGTCCGTGACGCGCGATGCGATCGTCCACGCCGAGGCACGTTGCTTCGAACTGCCCGGGCCGGTGAGTTGCCGCCTGCAGACGACGACCACCGCCCACGCCGACCTGTTCTGCCAATGGCCCGAGTTCGAACGGGTGGAAGGTGTCACGCTGACATTCACGGCGCCGACCGTGCAGGCTGCGGTGCGAATGCTGAACTGCTGCTCGGCGATGTCGTTCATGCTGAAGTAGTTGTTTTCCCCCTTTTCCCGCAACGCGGGAGAAGGGAGCGAAAACAGTGGGACAATAGCGCCCGTTCCCGATTTCGCCTGACTTCCAATGACCCATCCGACGCACGGGAGCTGGACGCCCGTTCGCAAGGACTTCGTCGATCCGGCCAGCACGCGATGCCATGCGCGCAACGCGAAAGGTGGCCGCCACCACGGTTTTCCCGAAGGTCACGCCTATATCTTGCGCGGGCCGGATGGCCACGAGTACCCATTCGGCCCGGAATGCGCGCGCGAGGTGCTGGCCGTGCCCGAGGCGCTGGATCAGATCCCGGACTATACCGAGCGCGATGCGGTGAAGCGGATCGACGCCGATCTGCCCGCGCCGGTGAGGCGCAAGCCCTCGGCGGCCGAACAGGAGCTGGCGCGCCGCAATGCGGCCACGCGCTATGTGGTACTGCGCATGGAGAAAGTGGCTGCCGTGCCGCGCGTGCAGCCGACAGTCCTGTTTCCCGCGCTCGATGAGCTTTATCAGCGGATCGCCACCGGCGGCACGCTCACGAACGCGCAGGTGCAACGCGTGCTGGCGATCGAACGCAGCCAGGCCACGCCGCCCAAGCTCAAAAGCACGAACCTGCTCGATGTCTATACGGCGCACGTCAAGCTAGAGTGGCTGATCGCAGGGGCAAACCGCGTGGATCAGATACGTTTCCTGCGCAGCCTGCATGACTGGCTGGCCAGACATCTGGTGCTGTCTGCCGCGCAGATTGCTGCCGCCGGCATCGTGATGCACCCGCACGCATTCCGCAGCGCCTGGCCGTCAGAGGGCGGTCCGACGGAGCTGTTCTGACGTCCGCTGGATAAAAACGCCGGATTGGCGTTACATTGAGGGCATCCCCACTCGGCCCAGGCCATTCCCGCCATGCCTGCCAGTCAGACTGCGCGCTACTTCGCACGCAGCTATGCCGAAGCCCGCCAGAAATTCCTGGCGGCCGCCCGCGCATGTGGTGCGACGCTGACCGAGTTCCCCCATCCCACCGAAACAGGCAACCAGGGCGAGGCCCTGGCGATGGACGTCGCCTGGGTGGGGGCCGCCGATGCGTCGCGCGTGCTGCTGGTGACGTCCGGCACCCACGGCGCGGAAGGCTTCTGCGGATCAGGCACACAGGTGGCGATGCTTGCCGACACGGGGCTGCATTCTGACTGCCACCGCGCCGGCTGTGCGCTGATGTTCATCCACGCGGTCAATCCCTACGGCTTTTCCCACCTGCGCCGCGTCAACGAGGACAACGTTGACCTGAACCGCAATTTCGCGGACTTCGAACGGCCACTGCCGGCCAATCCGGCCTATGCCGAGATTGCCCCGATGCTGCTGCCGAGCCAGTGGCCGCCGTCGTGCGACGAACACACCGCGCTGATGAAGCGGGTGACGGAGCGGGGCATGGGTTGGTTCCAGGCGGCGATCAGCGCCGGACAGTATCAGGACCCGGATGGCATGTTCTTCGGCGGTCAGCAGGCAACGTGGAGCAACTACACGTTACGGCGCATCCTGGCCCGCTTTGGCGCCGGGCGGACCACTTTGCGATGGGTCGATGTGCACACGGGGCTGGGACCGTGGGGCTATGGCGAACCGATCTACATGGGGCCCGACGAGGCGCGCCAGTTGAACAAGACGCGGGCCATCTGGGGCGGCAGCGTGACGTCGATCTACGACGGCTCGTCGACATCGGCCAACCTGACCGGGCTCGCGTGGGCGGCCGTGCCGCAGACGCTGCCGACGATCGACTACGCGGGCATCGCCCTGGAGTTCGGCACGCTGCCGCTGCCTGATGTGCTCGATGCGTTGCGTGGCGACCATTGGCTGCATGTGCATCCTGAAGCGGACGAGAATCAGCGCGCACTGATCAAGCAGGCTGTGTGGCGTGCCTTCTATGGCGATTCGGACGAATGGCGCGATGGCGTGGTGGCTCAGGTGACCGACGCGGTGCGCAAGGGAATCGGCGTGTAGCGGCTTATGCCGAGATGCGGCGGTTCGTAATCGACTCATCTTTCGACTACCTTTCAACGACCATACGGAAGCGCTGATAGTCGTTATTGACCGTGCCCGGTTGAGACGCGGGGAGGGATGGCGAGACAATCGCCCGGGCGTGCCGGCATCGCTTGGTCGATGCCGCGCGCCATGACAGCACAGTAAGAAGAACAGGCGTCGTTGCCCAGCCCCACATCCTCAGCCGGACGCAAGCGAGAGCGCGTCGGCATCTCCCGCGTGGTTCATGATCCGCGCCGGTCGAATGGACCGGCTGGCAGCGTTCGCCCGTCGCACTCCTCGAGAGAATCTCCATGCCCAGTTTCAATCCATCGCGCCGCACGTTCCTGAAGACGAGCGTCGTGGCCGGGGTATCGGTTTGCATCGTGCCCCTCGCGGACAAGGCGGCCCTGGCCGCGTTGTTCGAAGAGAAGCACCTGACGCCGGTGCAAACCGATCCCGCCACCGGCGCGCCACGCTTCCGTGTGGATGGCATCGCCAAGGTCAACGGCGAAAAAGTCTTCGCACGCGATATCCGCGCACGCGATATGCCACACTGGCCCGCGCAGCAATCGCATGCCTTCATCGTGCGCACGACCCGTGCGGACCGTACCTTCGACGGCATCGACCTGAGCCTGCTCGGCGATGACCTGAAGCCCGACGTTGTGGTGACGGCCGCCGACCTGGAGCGCGACGGTGTGACGTTCCCGAAGTTCTACGGTGACGACATGCTGCTGCCGGTGGGCAAGACCCCGGCGTATCTTGGCCACGCGGTGGCCATCCTGATTTATCACGACTTCGCGCGCTTCCGCTTTGCCAAGGACAAGCTCAAGTATCGCGACGAGGTCGTGCGTTATGGCGCGCAGACTGGCGCGCTTGAGCGCGATCCCTGGGGCACGTTCCGTTTCGTGCGCGTGGGCGGCGCCACGCCGTTCGACGACGATGTGTTCTCGAGCCTGAAGTTCGCGCCGGTGTTCCCCAGCGCGATGCGCAAGCACCAGCCCGTTTGGCCGGACGGCAAGGACCACGGGCAGGTGGGCGAGCAGGGCATGGCCCATGCGAAGTCGATCCGCGACGAACTGGCAAGTCCACCGGCCAACTGGCTCGTGCTGGATCGCGAGTACAACACGCAGTCGATCGATACCGCAGCGCTCGAGGCCGATAACGCCAACTGCTGGTACGACCGCGACAACCAGACGCTGCACATGGTGGTGCCAACGCAGGCGCCGTCGGAGGTGGGCGAATCGACCGCGGAAATGCTGGCGCGCTGCAAGTCCGCGTTTCCGGTGAAGCAGGTGATCCTGCATCCGACCTACACGGTGGGCTACGGCTCGAAGGATCACTACAACTTCCCGTTCTACGGTCTGGTAACGGCGCTCTATGCCGGCAGCAAGCCCGTGCGGCTGGCCAACGACCGCTACGAGCAGTTCCAGACCGCGCTCAAGCGCCACGCGTTCAAGATGCACTACCGCATCGCGGTGGACAAGGAAACCGGACTGCTCCAGTCGTTCCAGGGCGACTTCGAGGCCAACGGTGGTGGCCGTATGAACTTCTCGCCGTCCGTGGCCATGGTCGGCGCGACGGCTGCGCAGTCGATCTATTACTTCCCGAAGAACGATCTCGCCACGGTGGCCATCGCCTCCCGTGCGATCGACGCTGGCTCCGCGCGCGGATATGGCACGCTGCAAAGCATGGCGGCGACCGAGATGATGATTGACGAGTTCGCCGAGCAGCTGAAGCTCGACCCGATCGAGTTCCGGCTGAAGAACGCGCTGCGCTCCGGCATGAAGAACACGCAGGGCGCGATTCCCGCCGGGGCTATTCGCGTGGATGAAGTGCTGGAAGCCTCGCGCAAGCATCCGCTGTGGACCAATCGCGCGAAGAAGAAGGCCGAGTACGAGGCCGCGCATCCGGGCCATCGCTATGGTGTGGGCTTTGCCTGTGTGCAGAAGGACTTCGGCACGGGCGCGGAGACATCGTTCGCGCGCGTCGAGATCGATGCCGAAGGCCGTATCGCGCTGTATCACTCAGGCGCGGAAATCGGCACCGGCATGTCGACGTCGCAGGCCTCCGCGGTGTCGCGCTGGCTGAGCCGCGCGGCCACGGACGTGCGGACGTCGATTACCGAGTGGCCGGACCTGCCCGTCATGACCAGTGGCGATCCCTACCTGATGAGCCAGGCGGATCAGGACAAGCTCTCGCAGAATCCGCGCTGGTCCCCGGGTTATGCGTCGCCATCCAGCGCGACGAACTCGGCCTACTACTTCACGCACAGCACGCGCGAAGCGGCCCGCGTGGTCTTCATGCATGGCCTGTGGCCGGCGGCGATGGCGATCTGGAGCCAGGGCATCGGCGGCGGCCAGGCGGCATCGCTGGTGGTGCGTGTGGAGGATGCCCGCTGGGTCGATGGCAAACTCAGCGCCGGCGGTCTGCAGGCGCTGCCATACGAACAGCTCGTCAAGAAGGCGCACGAACTGGGGCTGGTCACCGGCGCCACGGTGCACGTGTTCAATCGCTGGCAGTGGACCGAAGCCGATTTCGTCGTCAACGGCCAGGCCGTGCGGATTCCGGTGGATGGTTTGTCGGTACGCATGGGTGCGGGCGAAGCCAACGGCAAGCGCACGACCAATGGTTATGACGTGCTCGATCGACGCAAGGTCTATATCGCGCCGGTCCAGCGCAACAATGCGTCCGTGACGTACTACAGCGCGGTTGGCACGCTGGTCGAGCTGTCGGTGCACGAGGCCAGCGGCAAGGTCAGCCTGCTGACGCACCATTCGATCATGGAGTGCGGCTCGCAACTGTCGCCCGAACTGGTGTCGGGTCAGTTGCAGGGCGGCATCGCGATGGGCATCGGCCATGCGCTGCACGAGTTCCTGCCGCTCTACGAGGATGGCCCCGGCAACGGCACGTGGAATTTCAACCGCTATCACCTGCCGCGTGCCAGCGATGTGGCCGTATGGACGCAGACCGGAACCGTGCTGCCGCCCATTTCCGACACCGACCCGCCCAAGGGTATTGCCGAGGTGGTGATGATTCCGGTGGTGGGTGCCATCGTCAACGGTATCGCCCACGCCATTGGGCACCGCTTCACCGATTTGCCGGTCACGGCCGAAAAGATTCAGGAGGTACTGGCATGATCGCCACGCAAGCATTGTCCATGAACATCAACGGCAAGGACGTCGGTCCGCTCGAGGTGCCCGTCGGCCTGATGATGATCGATTTCCTGCACGAGTACGTGAACCTGACCGGCTCGCGGCTGGGGTGCGGACAGGGCGTCTGCCACGCCTGCGTGGCGATTCTCGACCACCCGGACGGCACGAGCGAAACCATTCGCACCTGCATCACGGGCGCGCATTTCTTCCAGGGCAAGCGCGTCCGCACCGTGGAAGGCCATGGCAAGCGCAATGACAAGGGCGAAGTCGTCGAGATGACGCCAGTGCAGCAGGCTTTCCTCAAGCACTTCAGCTTCCAGTGCGGCTACTGCACGCCCGGGTTCGTCAATGGCGCGACCGTGCTGGTGGAGAAACTCAAGCGTGAGCCGGTAGCGGCGGACAAGGTCGAGCAGACCATCATGTCGTCCATGGACGAGCACATCTGCCGCTGCACGGGCTATGTGCGGTACTACGAGGCCATCAAGGACGTGGTCACCAGCACGCCGGGGCTGGTGAAGGGGAAGGGCGCGCAATGACGACAATCCGATGGATTTCCGCGCTGGCCGCAGGCTCGGCGCTACTGCTTGCCGGATGCGGGTCGGGCAGTTCCGATGTGCCGCAGGCTGCCGACCTGGCGCCGGCCACGAAGCTGACCCCGGCCCAGCAGATCGAGCGTGGCCGCTACCTCGTGCGCGCGGCCGATTGCGCGGCCTGCCACACCGCGCCGAACGGGGCGCCATTCGCGGGCGGCGTGGAACTGGCTTCGCCGTTCGGCAAGTTCTACGGCACCAATATCACGCCGGACAAGGACCATGGCATCGGCAAATGGAGCGCCGACGATTTCTACAAGGCGCTTCATGATGGCGTGGCGCCCGACAAGCATCTGTATCCGGCGATGCCGTACACCTCGTACCGGGGTCTGTCGCGTACCGATACCGATGCGATGTACGCCTACCTGATGCAGCTCAAGCCGATAGCGGTGCAGAATCGCGAGCCAGAACTGGGCTTCCCGTACAACCAGCGTTTCGCCATGGCAGGCTGGAACCTGCTGTTCCGCAAGGATGCGTTGCCCGATGCATCGAAGGGCGAGTCGCCGGCGTGGATACGCGGCCGCTACCTGACCAACGCGCTCGGTCACTGCGCAGAGTGCCACACGCCACGCGGCAAGTTCGGACAGATGGATGGTGGTCGTCCGCTGACGGGTTCGGCGTTGGCGCGGGTGGGGGCTCCCGATATCTCGCCGGCCGGGCTGGCGGCGCGCGGATGGACTGCGGCGGACCTGCAGACGTTCTTCTCCACCGGCATCGCGCCCCAAGGTTCAGCCTACGGCGAGATGTTCCCCGTGGTGCATCTGAGCAGCCGTTACCTGAATGCCGCTGATGTCGGCGCGATGGCCACGTACCTGCTCGGCGACAAGCCGCCGGCACCGCAAGCGCTGAAGCCGGCCAATGCCGACGCGGGTGCCATGGCCACGGGCCGCCAGCACTATCTGGCGGTCTGCGCGGGGTGCCACGGACGCGAAGGCGAAGGCAAGCCTCACGTTGCGGTGGCGATGCTTGGCAATTCGACGGTGCGTAATGCGGACCCGCGCAACCTGATCGTGTCGATGCTCGACGGCATCGAGCGGCAGGACTTCCCGGGGCTGGAGAGCATGCAGGATATGCCGGGATTCGCCACGCGCATGAACGATGCCGAGCTGGCGGCGCTCGCCAACTACCTGCGGGCCAGCTACGGCGGCCAGCCGGCCGATGTGACGGCTGACTCGGTCAAGGCGCTGCGCGAGACGCCGAGTCACTGATGTCGCACGGCATCTGAACCGTCGCCGCGCATCATCGAGGTCGGCGGATCGCCCGCTCTTTCACCATGTGGGAGAGCGGGGAGAATTCGCGTATTTCATGACCGTAAAGTGGTATTTGCGGCACCTAAAGTACGGCAGAACTACCGTTTTCCCCACAGTTGTTACTAAGCTTCAAGAGGATTGCCCGACTCTGGAGCAGTTCTTGTGTTCCATCTGTGGAGATCACGATGAAAACGAGGATGTTAATACCCATCGCCGTGGCAGCCGCCGGTATGCTGGCGGCGCCTTTTGCTCTTGCTCAGCACTCTGGTTCCATGAAGTCTTCTGGCTCGATGTCGTCATCGCCATCGTCATCGGGCACGATGCCGATGGGTGCGGCATCGCCGTATACGCCTCAGAAGTGGAGCAAGGGTGACAAGTTGCCAGCCGAGTTCCGTGACCGGCAGTACGTCATCGACAAGTACAAGGAATACAACCTCCCAGCGCCGAAGAAGGGCTACCACTGGGTGGGTATCGGTGCTGACTATTACCAGGTGTCGTCCAATGGGACGGTGTACTCGGTTGGGCCCGGAGGCTGATTGGCCGTTGCGGCCGCTGCTTATCCGAGCTTGAGATGTGAAACGCGCCGTGAGTGATCACGGCGCTTTTTTTTGCCTGGAATCTTGCGTTTGGGGATGACTGCCGGGGACGGGCTCAAGCCTCGGACGCCGTGCCCGGGAAGAACACGTCCTGCACCGCTGCCTCGATCGCGTCGAAGGCTTCGGGTTGCACGCGGATGCCGAGCTGTTTTTTCCAGCGATTGGACACGCGCCCCTTCTCCCGGAAGCAACTCGATATGAGTGTGGCGAGGTCGTGGTTGCGAATGTCGAACTCTGCCTCGACGCGCCTGACCACTTCGTCGTAGCCTTGCAGGAATTGTGTTTCGGCCTGGAGATCGTGTTCGAGGGCTTCCTTGACCATGCGCGCGCCGAATTCCACGCAGGGCGTGGCATCCCAATATCGATAGGGCATCGAGCCGGCATCGGTCTGGCAATCGAATTCATGCTCCCCCAGCGCCCATACGCGCCAAAGCGCGCGAGCCGGCTTCGAGAAGCTCTCCAGCGCCGCCAGGTAGTCCGATTCGTGACGCTTGATGGCCACCGAGACTGGCAGCAGGAAACCATGCGCCATTTTGCCGGACCGGCACAGCGCGTGGTGGATCAGGAAACGGGACAAGCGGCCGTTGCCATCCATGAACGGATGGATGAAGACGAACCAGAACGAGACGATGCTCGCCACAATCAGCGGATCGAGATTGCGGGGAGGATCGTTGGCGAAGGTTTCCAGTCCCTGCATCAGCGCTGGTACGTCGTCGGGGTTGGGCGGAACGTAGGTGACCGAAGCCGCGCCGTGGCCGCCCCGGCGCAGCCAGTTCTGCTCGGTCCGGTATTGCATGGCCTGATCGAACGGGTTGGTAATGATGTCGTTCTGCAGCTCCACCAGGTAGCGTTCATCCAGCGGCCGGCGTTCGTGCGCGTGACGCAGCAACTGGACAAATCGCTCGGTCTTGTCCTGAGTGGGGTGTTCGCGCTCGATCTCGAATGAGCTTTCCGCTTCGCTGAGATACGCCCAGTTGAGCGCTCGGTCCAGGATGTCTTTGCCGACGTTGGCAATAAAGGCGTCCATACGCGCGAACACGTCCATGTCCAGAATCGACTGGATCGATTCGGTACGGCGCACGGCCACGCACTGATCAAGTGAACCCAGCCCGTTGAAGCGCACGCGCCAGCGTGGATATAGTTGGCCGGGCTCCGCCGTGTAATACCGTTCGGGGTCGAACACGCTGACGTACGGCACTTTGTCCGAGTGCCGTGGTGCCAATGTGGCGCCCGTGAAATGCTCCCAGAGAAGCGCAGCCACACGGATGTATCGGCTGGTGGGGTGGCGGTCGAGTTCGAGCTGGAGTTCGGCTGCGCCGATCGGAGGGAGCGCCCCGGCCAGGATGGCCAGGTTGATGCCTTCGTGCTTGAGCGCGAACAGCAGATGGGTCAGATCAGAGGCGCCCTCTGCCGGTGCGACTTTGCGTGGAAACAGCACGGCATCGGCAGTCTCAAGAATGCGCGTAGTTGCCCCCGCACGTGCTTCACGAGTGACAGGGACGACGGGAAGATCCAGCCGTTCGCGCAACCAGGCATATCCAACCAGACGCATGTTCTGCACCGTCGATCCATCAAAGTGATGTTAGGGGCGCAACCTTTTTTTAGGTGAGCGATGAATTTTTATATTTCTCGCTACTTTCGTCTACTTTTTATTAGGAAGTGCGCAAAATGGGGGCGAGACCAGACCCCGGCCTAGCTGCCACCTTGCACACCAAATTCGCGCAATACGAACCTTTTTTATATTTCGCCTTGAAGCACCACACCAAATTTTAGGCGTGTGTGACGAAATCCCCCTTTCTACTTAACCCGGCAGTGCCTCATAAGTGACAAGGAACACCTGGTCGTCGCCGGCGCTGACCGAAAGCCAGACGATGTCGAGATCGGGGAAGGCCGCTTCGACGTTCTCGCGCTCGTTGCCGATTTCCACCACCAGCGCACCGCCCGGATTCAGGCGTTTCTTCGCGCCGGCGATGATCCGGCGCACAACGTCCATGCCGTCGTCGCCGCCGGCCAGCGCAATGCGCGGCTCCGCCATGTATTCGGGCGGCAGGTCGCGCATCGACTGCTCGTTGACGTACGGCGGGTTGGTCAGGATCACGTCGTACGTTGCGGTCGACGGCAACGGCGCGTAGAGGTCGCCTTCGTAGAGCGTGATGCGGTCTTCCATCTTGTAGTCCGCCACATTGCGGCGGGCCACGGCCAGGGCGTCGGACGAAATGTCCACCGCGTCGATTCGCGCGTGCGGCCAGACGTGCGCGGCGATGATCGGCAGGCAGCCGGAACCGGTGCACAGTTCCAGTACCGGGCCAATCTGCCCGGTATCACCGACCCACGGTTCCAGCCCATCCTGCAGCAGCTCGCCGATGAAGCTGCGCGGCACGATCACGCGGGAATCCACGTAGAAACGCAGCCCGTGCATGAACGCTTCGTGCGTGATGTAGGCGGCCGGAACACGTTCGTTTACGCGGCGATCGATCACCTTGTGCACGGCGTCGATCTCCTCTGGCAGCAGCCGGGCGTCGAGGAACGGGTCGAGGGTGTCCAGCGGCAGGTTCAGCGTATGCAGCACCAGGTAGGCGGCTTCGTCATAGGCGTTGGCGCTGCCATGGCCGAACGAGAGCTTCGCGGCGGTAAAGCGCGAAACCGCCAGGCGCAGCATGTCGCGGACGGTTTTCAGGGAAGAGGTGGTGGCCATGGGGATCAGGCAATCAGGCGTTCCAGCACGCCACGGTAAACGTTCTTGAGCGGTTCGACGAAGCGGACTTCCACGTGTTCGTCGATCTTGTGGATGCTGGCGTTTGGCGGGCCGAATTCGATGACCTGCGGGCAGATCTTCGCGATGAAACGGCCGTCGGAGGTGCCGCCGGTGGTCGAGAGTTCCGTCTTCACGCCGGTCTCGGCCGCGATGGCTGCACCCAGTGCTTCGGACAGGTCGCCGCGCGGCGTCAGGAACGGCTCGCCGCCCAGCGTCCAGTCGAGCGTGTAGTCGAGCCCGTGCTGGTCGAGGATCGCGTGCACGCGCGACTTCAGGCTGTCAGGCGTGCTGGCCGTCGAGAAGCGGAAGTTGAAATCGATCGTCACGTGGCCCGGGATCACGTTGGTCGCGCCGGTGCCGCCATGGATATTCGACATCTGCCACGTGGTGGGCGGGAAATACTCGTTGCCCGCGTCCCATACCTCGTTCACCAGCGCGGTCATTGCCGGCGCCGCAAGGTGGATCGGGTTGCGCGCCAGGTGCGGGTAGGCGATGTGGCCCTGCACACCCTTGACCGTGAGCTTGCCGGACAGCGAGCCACGGCGGCCGTTCTTGACCATGTCGCCGAGCGTGTCGACCGAGGTCGGTTCGCCTACCACGCAATAGTCGAGACGTTCGCCGCGCGCCTTCAGCGCTTCCACCACCTTCACGGTGCCGTCATGCGCCGGGCCTTCCTCGTCGCTTGTGATCAGGAAGGCGATCGATCCCTTGTGCTCGGGGTGTTTCGCCACGAATTCTTCTACTGCCACCACGAAGCCGGCAATCGACGTCTTCATGTCGGCCGCGCCCCGGCCGTAGAGCTTGCCATCGCGATGGGAGGGCTCGAACGGGTCCGAAGACCATTGGTCGAGCGGGCCGGTCGGCACTACGTCGGTATGGCCGGCAAAGGCCAGCAGCTTGCCTGCGGTGCCCTGGGTGCCGCGCTTGACCGCCCACAGGTTGGTGACGCGGAAATCGTCAGGGCCGCTGACGATGTTCTCGCAGGTAAAGCCAAGGGCCTTGAGTCGGGTCTCGAGCACGGCCTGGCAACCTTCGTCGGCGGGGGTGACCGAGCGGCGGCGGATCAGGTCTTCGGTCAGGGCAAGGGTCGGGTTCATGGGGCGGGGGATGAATCGTTAAAACAGGGCGGCGTAGCCGTCAGCGGAAAAACCGACGCTGACCTTGCCGTCGCGGTCCAGCACGGGACGCTTGATCAGCGACGGGCTGGTCTGCATCAGCGCGATGGCGCCGGCTTCGGACTCGGCGCGCGTCTTGTCCGCATCGGACAGCGCGCGGTACGTGGTGCCCTTCTTGTTCAGCAACGTGGTCAGGGGCACGTGCTTGAGCCAGGCGCGCAACATCTTCTCGTCGACGCCTTGCTTCTTGAAATCGTGGAACGTGTAGTCGACGCCGTTCGACTCCAGCCAGGTACGGGCACGCTTGACGGTGTCGCAGTTGGGAATGCCGTAGAGCAGGGTAGTCATGGTGTCAGGTTCGGGTTCAGCGGAACAGCAGGTTGAGCGCGATGACCAGTCCACCCAGGCCAAGTGCCACGCCGGCCATGGCCACGGCGGTCATCAGGCGCAGGCGCCGGTCAAGGCGCGCGGCTTCGCGGCGCAATGCCTCGATCGTGATGGCGTGCTGCTCGGCCAGCAGCTTGACGGCCTCGGCCTGCTGCATGGCGGTGGTTTCCAGCTCCGCGATGCGAGCGGCCGGGTCGCGTGTGTCGGCCGCGCCGGGTTGCGCGCCTTCCTCGTCCTTCTTCTTGCCTTTCTTGAGCTTCTCGATGGTCTTGTTGGCCTGTTCGAGGATGGTCGGCAGGAGGGAGAGGACGGTACTGACGGTGGCGGGGTCGAGGGCCATGAGTCGCTTGCGGAGGGATGGCATCGGCTGGGCTTCGCGCCGCCGGGGCGTGCCCGGCGGCGGCATTGCTGTCAAGGCGCGATTCAGTCGCGCAGCAGGTCGTTCAGGCTGGTCTTGGCGCGGGTTTGCGCGTCCACCTTCTTGACGATCACGGCGCAGTACAGGCTGTACTTGCCATCCTTCGACGGCAGGTTGCCGGCCACGACGACCGAACCGGCAGGCACGCGACCGTAGTGGATTTCGCCCGTTTCACGGTCGTAGATCTTGGTCGACTGGCCCAGGTACACGCCCATCGAGATCACCGAGTTTTCCTCGATGATCACGCCTTCCACGACTTCCGAACGGGCGCCGATGAAGCAGTTGTCCTCGATGATGACCGGGTTGGCCTGCAGCGGCTCGAGCACGCCGCCGATGCCGACGCCGCCCGACAGGTGCACGTTCTTGCCGATCTGCGCGCACGAGCCGACGGTGGCCCACGTGTCGACCATGGTGCCTTCATCCACGTAGGCGCCAATGTTGACGTACGACGGCATCAGCACGGCGTTCCTGGCGATGTACGAACCGCGGCGGGCCACGGCGGGCGGCACCACGCGGAAGCCGGCCTTCGCGAAGTCGTCGCCAGTCCAGTTGGCGAACTTGGTCGGCACCTTGTCGTAGAACTGGGCAAAGCCGCCAGCGCTCATCGGCGCGTTGTCTTCCAGACGGAACGACAGCAGCACAGCCTTCTTGATCCACTGGTTGACGACCCAGTCCTTGCCTTGCTTCTCGGCCACGCGCAGTGCGCCCGAATCGAGTTGCGAGATCACGTTGGCCACCGCTTCGCGGATGTCGTTCGGCGCGGACTTCGGCGACAGGCTGGTGCGGTCTTCCCAGGCCTGGTCGATCAGGGCTTGCAGTGCTTGCGTCATGGTTGTGTTCTCAGTGGTGAATATGTATCGGGAGTGATGCCGGAAATCCTCGTTCCGGCTTCAGGACATTCGGTGATTCAGGGTGAAGCGTTCGCGCCGGTCAGCCCAGCGACTTGCAGAATTCGACAATCCGGCGCGCGCCTTCGAGGCATTCGTCCGGGGTGGCCACCAGCGCCATGCGGACCCGGTTCGCGCCGGGATTCATGCCGTGGGCGTCGCGAGCCAGATAGCTGCCGGGCAGTACCGTCAGGTTCTGTTCGGCCAGCAGCCGCACGGCGAACTCGGTGTCCGACAGGCCAGTGCGCGAGACATCGGCCCACAGGTAGAACGCCGCATCGGGCAGCGCCACGTCGAGCACCCCTGCCAGCATCGGCGTGACCTCGGCGAACTTGCGCACATAGGCCGCGCGGTTCTCGCGCACGTGCGCCTCGTCGCCCCACGCCGCGGCGCTGGCGGCCTGCACGGCCGGGTTCATCGCGGCGCCGTGGTAGGTGCGATAGAGCAGGAATTTCTTCAGGATCTCGGGATCGCCGGCGACGAAGCCCGAGCGCAGGCCCGGCACGTTCGAACGCTTCGACAGGCTTGAGAACATCACCAGCCGTTCCAGGCCACGGCCAAGCTTGTGGGCCGCTTCGAGCGCGCCAAGCGGCGGCTTTGCTTCGTCGAAGTAGATCTCCGAGTAGCACTCGTCGGAGGCAATCACGAAGCCATAGCGGTCGGACAAGTCGAAAAGCTGCTTCCAGTCTTCGAGCGACAGCACGGCGCCGGTCGGGTTGCCCGGCGAGCAGACGTACAGCAGTTGCACGTGCGGCCAGACATCGGCGCCGATCTGGTCGAACGCCGGCGCGAAGTTGCGCGCCGGATCGCTGTTGGCGAACACCGGACGGGCGCCGGCCAGCAGGGCCGCGCCTTCATAGATCTGGTAGAACGGGTTCGGGCACAGCACCAGCGGGTTGGGCTTGCTGCTGTCGATCACGGTCTGGGCGAACGCGAACAGTGCCTCGCGCGAACCGGTGACGGGCAACACCTCGGTGGCGGCATCGACCTTCGGCAGGTTGTAGCGGCGTTCGAGCCAGCCCGCGATGCACGCGCGCAGCGCGTCGCTGCCGGCGGTGCTCGGGTAGTTGGCCAGGCCGCCGAGCGACGCGGTCATCGCTTCCTTGATGAAGGCCGGGGTGGGGTGCTTGGGTTCGCCGATGCCGAAACTGATTGCCGGGACGGCGGCCGGTTTCACATCGGCCACCAGCGCGCGCAGTTTCTCGAAAGGATAGGTTTGGAGCAGGTCGAGGCGCGGATTCACGGTGGCAGCGGCGGGGCGGTTGAAACGCAGCATTATAAAGGAATGCCGCCCATCGCCGCGCGCGTGAATCGGGCAAATCCGCCCCGGCTGGCGCCGGAGATCAGTACAGCATCACCCGCGACACCACAGCCACGATCGGCCGGCGCAGAAACCGCTCCACCCGGGCGTTGAGGTGCAGTGGGCGCAACAGCATCCTGACCGTCATTTCCAGCGGCAGATGACGCCGGATAACGGCGCTGCAGCGGGAATTCAGCGCCCTGACATCGCCCTCGGGCACGTCTTCGCGTTCATGTTCGATCCGCAGGACGTTGCGCAGCGCGATCTCGGCGTCCTCGTTCTTGATTTCCAGCAGCCGCCGGGCCAGCGCGCCAAGTACCTTGGTGCGGCCGAGCCGCTCGTGCTCGTGCAGCGCGTTGAAGTAGCGATAGAAGTGCTTGTAGTGGCGCACTTCGTCATTGGCGATGCGGCGGGTCAGATCGCGCAGCACCGGTTCGTCGCTGGCCTGTTCCAGTGCGCGGTAGTAGGTGGCGGTGCCGGTTTCCACCACGCAGCGGGCGGCCATTTCCAGGGCCAGCGAGTGCTCGAAATTGTCGATCGAGCAGGTCACGCTGTATTCGTCGAAGAAGCGCCGGTATCCACGTTCCCAGTCGAATTCGGGCCAGACATGCTCCACGTAGCGGCGTAGCGCCTGCCCGTGCTGGAGTTCCTCGCACTCCCAGTGTTCGGCGAGCCACCGGGCGGCTTCGGGTACATCGGCGTAGTACTTGGCGAGGTTGCCCGCGTAGGTGTCGGATCCGCTTTCGATGAACGAGGCGGCGGCGAGCAGATAGAACAGCGTGCGGTTGTTGCGTACCTTGGCGACATCGATCGACGAAAAGTCGATCTCCGATATTGACCAGGGCAGGTCCCCCGGCGCCGTGGCCGGGTGCGTTGCGGTCATGCTCAATCCTCCATCCAGACTGCTGCTTGGCGCTTCAGGCTGGCCGCTGTCACGTCGAGTGCGGAGAACGGCCCGGAGGGCGATGAGGCCGGAGGGGACTCCGGGATCACGCCGGCATAGTGAGAGACTAGCACTAACCCTAAGAAGTTTCCTGGCGGATCGGCCAGACTTTGACTGCGGCGCGTATTTGCCAAACAACGGCGTGCGCCTAGAAAATCCTTGCAGCAACGCTGGCAACTGACGGATATCTATAGGTTTTCGGCGCCGGGGGATAGCGGCGTTACGACCCGCGCAACGGTAGATAAAGCGGCCGGCCGAGAGAATGGCGATGGTATGATTAGCGCCAATCTATCGGGCACCGGGGGCAGGATGCGGCGCAGGCGTCACGTCTGGGCGGCGGGCTCCGGTATGGCCCGGCTTATCCAATTGCGTATCGCCCAAACCACACGACAACCGTGCGACTGTCCTCGATCAAGCTGGCGGGCTTCAAGTCCTTCGTCGATCCCACCAATTTTCAAGTGCCCGGCCAGCTGGTCGGCATCGTAGGTCCCAACGGCTGCGGCAAATCCAACATCATCGACGCGGTACGCTGGGTGCTCGGCGAATCACGCGCCTCGGAGCTGCGTGGCGAGTCGATGCAGGACGTGATTTTCAACGGTTCCACGGCGCGCAAGCCGGCCGGTCGAGCCAGTGTCGAGCTGGTGTTCGACAACGCCGAAGGCCGCGCGGCCGGACAGTGGAGCCAGTACGCCGAAGTCGCGGTCAAGCGCGTGCTGACGCGTGACGGCACGTCCTCCTATTACATCAACAACCAGCCGGTGCGCCGCAAGGACATTCAGGATATCTTCCTGGGTACCGGCCTGGGTCCGCGCGCCTACGCCATCATCGGGCAGGGCATGATCTCGCGGATCATCGAGGCCAAGCCCGATGACATGCGGATCTTCCTGGAAGAAGCCGCCGGTGTTTCCAAGTACAAGGAGCGCCGCCGCGAGACCGAGAACCGGCTGGGCGACACGCGCGAAAACCTGACCCGCGTGGAAGACATCCTGCGCGAACTCGGCAATAACCTCGATAAGCTCGAGGGCCAGGCCGAAGTGGCGCAGCGTTTCCGCCAACTGCAGGCGGAAGGCGAAGAGAAGCAGCATCTGTTGTGGCTCTTGCGCAAGCGCGAGGCCCAGGCAGAACAGGAGCGCCACGCACGCGCGATCGACCAGGCACAGATCGACCTGGAAGCCCAGACCGCGCAATTGCGCCATGTCGAGGCCGAACTGGAAACGATGCGCGCGGCGCACTATGCGGCCTCGGACGGCATGCACGCGGCCCAGGGCTCGCTGTATGAAGCCAACACCGAGGTCAGCAAGCTCGAGGCCGAGATCCGCTACGTCGTTGAATCGCGCAACCGTTTGCAGGCTCAGATCGCCGCGCTGACCACTCAACGCGAGCAATGGCAGGGCAAGTCCGATCAGGCGAATGACGAACTGGCGCAGGCCGAGGAAAACCTGGCGCTGGCCGAGGCACGCACGATCGAGTCGCAGGAAACCGTCGCGCAGAAGAGCGACGAACTGCCGACGCTGGAAGGCCAATGGCGCGATGCCCAGCAGATGCTCAACGAGCAGCGCGCCGGCATCATGCAGGCCGAGCAGGCACTGAAGCTCGAAGCCGCGCATCAGCGCAACGCCAACCAGATGCTCCAGCAACTCGAGCAGCGCAAGGAGCGACTGCAGGGCGAGGAAAAGGGCCTGGATCGTCCGGACGAAGTCCGTCTGGAAGAACTGCGCATGGATCTGACCGAGCAGGAAGCGCTGCTCGAGGAAGCGCAGGCCGTGCTGATGGACAGCGAGGAGGCGGTTCCCCGCCTGGACGGAGAACGCCGTGCCGCGCAGGAGCGCGTGCAGAGCGAGGCCGCGGCGATCGCTTCGCTGGAAGCCCGTCTGTCCGCGCTGCGACAGTTGCAGGAGAACGTGCAGACCGACGGCAAGGTTCAGCCGTGGCTGGAGCGTCATGGGCTAGCCGAGCTTCCGCGTCTCTGGAAGAAGGTGCATATCGAGCCGGGCTGGGAAAACGCGCTCGAATCGGTGTTGCGCGAGAAGCTGGCCGCGCTGGAAGTGTCGAACCTCGACTGGGTCAAGGCATTCCTCTCGGACGCGCCGCCCGCCAAGCTGGCGTTCTACTCGCCGCCGCCTGCCGCGCGTCCCGTAGAGGCCCCGGCCGGGCTGCGTCCGCTGATGTCGCTGCTGCAGATCACCGAGCCCGGCATTCGTGCCGTGATGCAGGACTGGCTGGCCGATATCTATACCGCGACCGACATGACGCAGGCGCTGGCCGCGCGCGGCACGCTGCCCGAGGGCGCGCAGTTCGTGGTGGCCGAAGGCCATCTGGTCGGCCGCAATGCGATTCAGATCTATGCTGCCGACTCGGAACAGGCCGGGATGCTGGCTCGCGAGCAGGAGATCGAGAATCTGCAGAAGCAGGCCCGTGCCCAGATGCTGTTGTCGGACGAAGCCAGGACGCAGTCGGTGCGTGCCGAGTCGGCGTATACGCACGCCAGCGCGGTGCTGATCGACACGCGGTCTCGTGCCGAGCAGGCCACGCGCCGGGTGCACACGCTGCAGATGGACGTGCTCAAGCTCTCGCAGGCGATGGAGCGGTTCTCGGCGCGTAGCAATCAGATTCGCGAGGAACTGGCCGAGATCGACGCGCAGATCGACGAGCAACGCGCGATTCGCGCCGAATCGGAAGCCAGCTTCGAGCAGCACGACGCTCAACTGGCTGATATGCAGGCCTCGCACGAAGACCAGCAGATGGCCTTCGAGGGCATGGATGCGAAGCTGAGCGGGGCACGCCAGCAGTTGCGCGATCTCGAACGCGCCGCGCAGGAAGCGCTGTTCGCCGAACGCAATCTCGCCGGCCGTATCGACGAACTGCGCCGCAATATCCAGATGGCAGGCGATCAGAGCGAGCGCATCGCCGAGTCGCTTGAAAATGCGCGCGCCGAACTCGAAACGATCAACGAGCAGACCGCCAACACCGGCCTGCAGGAAGCGCTGGAAGTGCGCGCCGAGAAGGAGCAGAAGCTGTCCGCCGCGCGTATTGAACTCGACGCGCTCTCGGCCCAGCTTCGCCAGTTCGATGAACAGCGCCTGGCCGCCGAACGCAGCCTGCAGCCGCTGCGCGACCGCATCACCGAATGCCAGCTCAAGGAGCAGGCCGCGCGCCTGAACCAGGATCAGTTCACGGAGCAACTGGCCACGGCGGAAGTCGATGAAGCCGCGCTGGCCGAGAAGCTGACTGGCGACCTGAAGCCGTCCTACCTGCAGGGCGAGGTCACGCGCCTGAACAACGCCATCAACGCGCTGGGCCCGGTCAACATGGCCGCGCTTGATGAACTGACCGCGGCACGCGAGCGAAAGACCTTCCTCGATGCGCAGACCGCCGACCTGACCGACGCTATCAACACCCTGGAGGACGCGATCGCCAAGATCGACCAGGAAACGCGGGCACTGCTGCAAGGCACTTTCGACCAGGTCAATCACCACTTCGGCGAACTGTTCCCCTCGCTGTTCGGTGGCGGCCAGGCACGTCTGATCATGACCGGAGAGGAGATCCTCGACGCCGGCGTGCAGGTGATGGCCCAACCGCCGGGCAAGAAGAACTCGACGATTCACCTGCTGTCCGGCGGCGAGAAGGCGCTGACCGCGATCGCGCTGGTGTTCGCAATGTTCCAGCTCAACCCCGCTCCGTTCTGCTTGCTCGATGAGGTGGATGCGCCGTTGGACGATGCCAACACCGAGCGCTATGCCAACATGGTTGCGCGGATGTCCGACAAGACCCAGTTCGTATTTATTTCCCACAACAAGATTGCGATGGAGATGGCCCACCAGTTGATCGGCGTGACAATGCAGGAGCAGGGTGTATCGCGGATCGTGGCGGTGGACATGGATGCAGCCGTATCGATGGCGGAGGTCGCTTAAGATGGAACTGCAGAACGCATTGATCATCGCTGGTGTCGTATTGCTCCTGCTGCTGGTGGCCTATAACCGCTGGCAGATCTACAAGGCGCGCCGCGTGCGGCCGCTGATGCCCGAGGACGACGTTCAGCCGATGCGGGAGCCGGTGGTGGGCAAGACCACCCATCCCGAGACGGCGGCCAAGCTCAAGGAGGCCACGCCGCCGGAGCAAGTCTCGCGCCGTGAGCCGACGCTTGGTGGGGGCGGGCAGCGTCCCGCCGAACACGACGAGGACGAGGACGTGGCGACGGTGGCGGCGGCAGCCCGCGCGGCAGCCAGCACCGCGGATGCCGACGAGGCGGTGGCGGACGAGGTCGCTGTAGCCGCCTCGCCAGCGGCGGCGCATGCCGCCAAAGACGTGACACCGGCCGAGGTCGACGAACAGGCGGAAGCCCAAGAGGCGCCTGCCCGCGCGCAGCCTGCCGAGGCCGAGACCCTCAATGGTCAGCCCACGCCTGCGGTGATTGACCCGTTGATCGACTGCATCGTGCCGATGCATCTGGAACGCAAAGCGTCGGGCGATCGTATTTTGCCGCTGACGGGCCGTCTGCGTCGCGCCGGTACCAAGCAGGTGCATATCGAGGGCCTGCGCGTCGAATCCAACGCGTGGGAAGCCGTGACCGCAGGTCACCAGTACGAAGACATCCAGGTGGCCGTGCAACTGGCGAATCGCAGTGGTCCGCTCAACGCGCTTGAATTCTCCGAATTCGTCAACGCGGTGGAAGCCCTGTCCGAATCGCTCGATGCATCGGCGGACCTGCCGGACATGACCGAGACCGTCGGGAATGCGCGCGAACTCGACGCGTTTGCGGCGGGCGCGGACGTGCAGCTCGGCGTGAACGTGATCTCTGATGGCGCGCCGTGGTCGGCCGCCTATGTCCAGACGGTGGCGACGCAGGACGGGCTGGTGCTGTCGCGCGACGGCACACGCTTCATCCGCTATGAACCGGGCGCCGACGGCGTGCAACGGCCGCTGTTCACGCTGCAATTCGGCGATACCAACTTCCTGCGCGACGACCTGACGTTGAGCGCCGGCCGACAGATCACGCTGCTGCTCGACGTGCCGCAGGCATCGCAGGCGGCCAAGCCGTTCAAGACCGTGTGCGAATACGGGTACAGCCTGGCCCAGCGCATGGGCGCGCAACTGGTCGACGACAATATGCGGCCGCTGACCGAGGCGTCGTTCGTGGCGATCTTCGGCCAACTCGAGAAATTATACGAGAAGCTGGAATCGCGCGGAATGCCCGCCGGATCACCTGTTGCCGTGCGCTTGTTCAGCCAGTAACGGAGCCAGTCATGACCGCCAAGAAACAAGGCGCGCAGGCTTCAGCCTCCGCGCCGTCCGGCGCTTCCCCCGCCGAGCGCGCGCAATGGTTGCGCGAAGAACTGGAGCGCTACAGCTACCAGTATTACGTGCTCGACGCGCCGACGATTCCCGATGCCGACTACGATGCGCTGTTCATCGAGTTGCAGGCGCTGGAAGCCGAACATCCCGAGCTGCTGACACCCGATTCCCCCACGCAGCGCGTGGGCGGTGCGCCGTTGTCGGCGTTCGATTCGGTGCGCCACCGCGTGCCGATGCTGTCGCTCAACAACGGCTTCGAGGACGACGACGTCATCAACTTCGACCGGCGCTGCGCGCAGGGCCTCGGCCGTGCCACACCCGCCGCACCCGCGACACCCGCCGCGCCGGCTGACGATCTGTTCAGCGCGGCCGATGCCGCCGAGGCAGCCGCAAGCAACGCCGGGAATGCCGTCGAGTACGCCTGCGAGCTGAAGTTCGACGGGCTCGCGATGTCGCTGCGGTACGAGAACGGAACGCTCGTGCAGGCCGCCACGCGCGGCGACGGCGAGACGGGCGAAGACGTGACCGCGAACGTGCGTACGATCAAGGCGATTCCGCTCAAGCTGCGCGGCACGGCCCCGACCGTGCTGGAGGTGCGCGGCGAGGTGTTCATGTATCGCGCCGATTTCGACAAGCTCAACGCGCGCCAGGCCGAATCGGGCGAAAAGACATTCGTCAATCCGCGTAACGCGGCGGCGGGCAGCCTTCGCCAGCTTGATCCGCGTATTACGGCCAAGCGCCCGCTTTCGTTCTTTGCCTATGGCGTGGGCGAGATGGAAGGCGTCGACCGTCCGGTCACGCATAGTGCAATGCTTGACGGCTTTGCCAAGCTCGGTTTGCCTGTTTGCGACGAGCGGCGAGTGGTCCGGGGCGCCCAGGGCCTGCTGGCATTCCATCGCGAGGTTGGCGAGCGTCGTGACCAGTTGCCGTACGACATCGATGGCGTGGTTTACAAGGTCAACGCGATTGCCGAACAGGAACAGCTCGGCTTTGTCTCGCGCGCCCCGCGTTTCGCGCTGGCGCACAAATTTCCTGCGCAGGAGATGACCACTACGGTCGAGGACATCGAGGTTCAGGTTGGCCGCACCGGCGCGATCACGCCGGTGGCGCGACTGGCGCCAGTGTTCGTCGGCGGGGTCACCGTGACCAATGCCACGCTCCACAACGAGGACGAGATCCGGCGCAAGGACGTGCATATCGGCGACACGGTGATCGTGCGCCGCGCGGGTGACGTGATTCCGGAGGTGGTTGCCGTGGTGCTGGAGCGCCGCCCGGCGGACGCCCGTGCGTTTGTGATGCCGACTGAATGCCCGGTCTGCGGATCGCACGTGGAAAGACTCGAAGGCGAGGCGATTGCACGCTGCACGGGCGGGCTGATCTGCGCCGCGCAACGCAAGCAGGCGCTGCTGCATTTCGCGCAGCGTCGGGCAATGGATATCGAAGGGCTGGGCGACAAGGTGGTGGAGCAACTGGTCGACCTGGGCATCGTGCGCACGCCTGCCGATCTCTATAAGCTCGGCGTGGCAAAGCTCGCGGCGCTGGACCGGATGGCCGACAAGTCGGCATCGAATCTGGTGGTGGCGATCGAGCAGTCGCGCGAGACCACGATGAACCGCTTTATCTTCGCGCTCGGCATCCGTCATGTAGGAGAAGCGACGGCCAAGGATCTGGCCAAGCACTTCGGCAAGCTGGACAACCTGCTGGCCGCGGACGAGGCCGCCTTGCTCGAAGTCAACGACGTGGGCCCCGTGGTGGCGCAGTCGATCGCCAACTTCCTTGCAGAACCGCACAATGTCGAGGTTATCGAACAGTTGCGGGCGGCGGGGGTGCACTGGGCGGAGACAGAGCCGACCGCGCGTGCGCCGCTGCCGCTGGCTGGCAAGACGTTCGTGCTGACCGGCACGCTGCCGACGATGTCCCGCGAGGACGCCAAGGAGAAGCTGGAAGCCGCTGGCGCCAAGGTGGCGGGTTCGGTGTCGAAGAAGACCGACTACGTGGTGGCCGGGGCCGAGGCGGGCAGCAAGCTCGAGAAGGCGCAGACACTGGGCGTGGCGGTGCTGGACGAGGAAGGGATGTTGAAGTTGCTGGCCGAGGCCGGCGCAGCCTGATACGGAGAGAGGGAGAACGCGCAATGATCCGGGACATTCTGAAGATGGGCGACGCACGCCTGCTGCAACAGGCGCGCCCCGTGACGCAGTTCAACACGCCTGAACTGCGCCTGCTGATCGACGACATGTTCGACACGATGGAACATGCCAACGGCGCCGGCCTTGCCGCGCCGCAGATCGGCGTGGACCTGCAGGTGGTGATTTTCGGTTTCGATCGCAACCCGCGCTATCCCGACGCACCGACCGTGCCGAAGACCGTACTGATCAATCCGTCCCTGGAACCGCTGTCCGACGAGATGGAAGATGGATGGGAAGGGTGCCTCTCGGTGCCGGGCCTGCGCGGCGTGGTGCCGCGCTACACGCGGCTGAAGTACACGGGCTTCGACATGATGGGCAACAGGATCGAGCGCGTGGCCGAGGACTTCCATGCGCGCGTGGTGCAGCACGAGTGCGATCACCTGATCGGCGTGCTGTATCCAATGCGGATCAAGGACTTCACGCGCTTCGGTTTTACCGAGATCCTGTTCCCCGAACTACCACCCAATTACGACGACTGAGGCGAAGCGCACGCGGTGATTGCCGGCTGTCCATGCCGGTTGTGATAGACCAGCGCAGCGGCAACCAGGATCGTCATCAGGCACAACTCGGCGGCGAGGCTGGCCAGCGCCGCATCGAGATAAGTCGCGGCGTGATGCAGTCGCTGCGCGAATACCGTGCCGAGCAGGGCCGAGCCGAGTCCAAGCGAGGCCTGCTGAACCGTGGCCAGCGCGGCGCTGCCCGCGCCGGCCTGGTCGGTGGGAATGTCCGCCAGGCCAATCCGGTAGAAGCACCCGACCACCAGCGCATTGCCGAAGCCGATCAGCAAGCTTGGCGGGGCGAGCGTCAGGATGTCCGGGTGGGGCCAGGCGTGCCGCAGCACGTAGGCGAGCACCACAACGCCGGCCATCTGTGTCACGCATCCGACTATCAGCACACGCGTGCGGCCCCAGCCGTTCACCACGCGTGGGCTCGCCAGCGATCCCGCAATGAAGGCCAGCCCAAGCGGAATGAACGTGTTGCCCGCCATCGTGGGCGTCATACCCACGCCACCCTGCAGCGTTAGCGCCAGCACGAACATCAGGCCGCTCCAGCACGCATAGAAGAGTACGGCGACGATAAAGCCGAAGCGCACGCTGGGCAGTCGCAGCAACGATGGTGGCAGTAGCGGATGCACGCCGCGGCGTTCCTGGCGCAGTTCGATGTGCCAGAGCAGCAGCATCAACGGCGCCGTGGCGGCCAGAACGGCCAGCACGGGCCACGACCAGCGAAACATGGGTCCCAACGCGATCGGAAGCAGAATCGCCAGGATCACGGCAGCCAGCAGCACGGTGCCCGGGGCGTCGATGCCAGTGGCGTTCTCACGCCGGGTCTCGGGGATCACGCGCGGCGAAAGAACCAGGATGGCCAGGCAGATCGGCAGGTTGATCAGGAACGCGTTGCGCCACCCCAGGCCGCCGATGTCGGCGTCGACCAGCAAGCCGCCCAGAACCTGCCCGATGATGAACGCGATGCCACCAATCGACGCGAACAGCGCCAGGGCACGGGAGTGGGCGTGTCCACGCAGGCCGACGTGAATCGTCGCCAGAATCTGCGGCACGAGCAGCGCCGCCGCCGCGCCTTGCAGCGTCCGCGCGATCAGCAGCGACAGCATCGAATCCGCCACGCCGCACAGTAGCGACGCGACGCCGAAGAGCAGCACACCGACGTTGAAGATGCGACGGCGACCGTAGTTGTCGCCGAGCCGCCCGCCCATGGCCAGGAAGACGGCGAATGCCACGCCGTAGACGGCCACCATCAGTTCCAGTTCGGACGGCGTCGCTCCCAGGGAGTGCTCGATAGGGTGTAGCGCCACATTGACGATCGAAAAGTCGATCTGTGGCAGTAGCTGGCCGGCCAGCAGGACGTAAAGTCCGGCTCGACCGAGGGTGGGGGCGGGGGATGTTTGCATGGCGGATCTGGCCTCGACAACGCTTGAGGACCGGAGTATGGTGGGTCGATCAGACTGGTACAAGAGTCCAGTTAGACTGGTATAAATTGTGTCAGCCTAGGCAAACGGAGTGACTGATCATGAATGCTCGCCAGGAACCGGGTGTCCTGCTCGATGTGGATGGCTACGAGGAGATCGAGGGCACCGGCAGGGAGGTGGAACTAGGCGCATTCCTGCGCGCCCGGCGCGAGAGCCTGGATCCGGCGCGGCTGGGCCTGTCGCGCATGGGCCGGCGGCGCACGCCCGGCTTGCGGCGCGAGGAAGTGGCCGCGATGGCTGACATCGGCATCACGTGGTACACGAAGCTGGAGCAGGGCCGTCCGATCCGGGTATCGCCGAAGGTGCTCAATGCGGTTGCCGCAGCGCTGCAGTGTTCGCCCTCGGAGACCGAGCATCTGTTCACACTGGCTGGCATGCAACGTCCGGCGCCACTCGCGGGGACGTCGGTCTGCGAAACGGTGTCCGCCACGACGCAACGGATCCTCGACCAGCTCGATCCGATTCCCGCCCTGGTGCAGAACGCGCGATTCGACATCGTCGCGCATAACGATGCCTATTGCCGCCTGCTTGGCGTCGATCTGCCGGGCCTGCCGGTCGAGGATCGCAACTGTGTCTATCTGGCGCTGACACATCCGGCCTGGCGCGCGATCGTGGTTGACTGGCATGGCATGGTTGCGAACATGGTGGCGCTTTACCGGGCCGCGATGGCCGAGCATGTGCACGATCCTGTCTGGGAAGCGCAACTCGAGCGCTATATGGCGGTGTCGGCGCTATTCCGGGATCTGTGGCAGCGTTATCAGGTGCGCGGTATCCAGAACCACGTCAAGCAGTTCACCCATCCGGAAACGGGGGCTTTCAACCTGACGCAGACCAACTGGTGGACCGCGCCGCGTAACGGCGCGCGGCTGCTGGTCTATGTGCCGGCTGATGAGTCGGCCGAGGAGGCGCTGCACAAGCTGCAACCGGTGACCGGGAAGCGCGCAGGCGTTTGAGTGATGGATGGCTATTCCTCCCCCCGCTGACGGGAGAGAGGAATAGCCGGCAGGCGCCGCCGATCAGAACTTCTCGAAGGCCCCCAGGAAGCGCCACTGGCCCGGCGGCAAGTCGCCGAGCACCACACGGCCCATGCGCACGCGCTTGAGGCCAACCACCTTCAGGCCGACCTGCTCGCACATCCGGCGAATCTGACGCTTGCGGCCTTCACGCAGCACGAAGCGCAGTTGCTCCTCGTTCTGCCAGCTGACCTTGGCGGGCTTGAGCGCCACGCCGTCCAGCGACAGACCATGGCGCAGACGCTCCAGCATGTCATCGGGGAACACGGCACTGATATTGCGTTCGACCAGACCCTGCGGCGACTCCCACTCCACACGCACCAGATATTCCTTCTCGACATTCGAGTCGTCGCCGATCAGTGCGCGTGCAACGCGGCCATCCTGGGTCAGCACGAGCAGCCCAGTCGAGTCGATGTCGAGCCGGCCCGCCGGTGCGAGATTCTTGCGTTGCCACGGGGCGAAGCGCTTGCGCGTGGGGTCCAGTTCCCATTGGTTCTCGGGCGCGAACAGCACGGCCGCCGGCTCATAGCCGTCTTCGGCCTGGCCGGAGACATAGCCGACCGGCTTGTTCAGCAGCACCGTCACGCGTTCGCCTTGTTCCGAGCGCGCGGCCTGCAGGATTTCGATCTCCGCTTCGGGACGAATGCGCGTGCCGAGTTCGGTCACTGGTTTGCCGTCGACGAGCACCCAGCCACGCGGAATCCATTCATCGGCCTCGCGGCGCGAGCACAGGCCCAGTTCGGACATGCGCTTGGAGAGGCGGACGAGGCCGTCTTCATGCTCGGAGACCGGCTGATGCGCTTCGGCGCGCGGTGCCGGGCGTTCGGTGCGCTCACCACGGGCGCGGTCGGCGGAGTCGCTGAAGCGGCGTGCCGGGGCGTCACCACGACGCGGTGCGTTGTCGTCCTGGTGCGGCCGGCGCGGCGCGCGAGCTTCGTCGCTGCGGTGCGGACGCTCGGTGCGCTGCGTGCGTTCGTCATCGCCGTAGCGGCGGGGACGTTCGGCGCGATTGTCGTCGCCATAGCGGCGCGGTTGCGCGGGGCGGTTGTCATCCCCATAGCGGCGCGGTTGCGCGGGGCGGTTGTCATCCCCATAGCGGCGTTCACGCTGGGGGCGTTCCTCGTCGCCGAAGCGACGGGGCGGCGCGGCGCGATTCTCGTCGCTGAACCGACGGGGACGCTCGGCGCGATTGTCGTCGCCATAACGGCGCGGTTGCGCGGGGCGATTGTCGTCTCCAGCGCGGCGTTCACGCTGGGGGCGTTCCTCGTCGCCAAAGCGGCGGGGCGGGGCGGCGCGATTCTCATCGCTGAACCGACGCGGACGCTCGGCGCGATTGTCATCGCCATAGCGACGCGGTTGCGCGGGGCGGTTGTCGTCCCCATAGCGGCGTTCACGCTGGGGGCGTTCCTCATCGCCAAAGCGACGGGGGGGCGCGGCGCGATTCTCATCGCTGAACCGACGCGGACGCTCGGCGCGATTGTCGTCACCATAGCGGCGCGGCTGCGCGGGGCGGTTGTCATCCCCATAGCGGCGTTCACGCTGGGGGCGTTCCTCGTCGCCAAAGCGACGGGGGGGCGCGGCGCGATTCTCATCGCTGAACCGACGCGGACGCTCGGCGCGATTGTCATCGCCATAGCGGCGCGGCTGCGCGGGGCGGTTGTCATCGCCGTACCGGCGCTCGCGCTGCGGGCGCTCCTCATCGCTGAACCGGCGTGGTGCCCGTTCTCCTTCGGCAAAACGGCGAGGTGCCCGCTCGCCTTCGGCGGGGCGAGGACGTGCCGGTCGCGCCGGTCGATCCTGACGGTCATTGCGCGGCGCGCCATCGGCCGGCCCAGCCTTGCGCTTGTCCTTGTCGGAGGCGCGGTTCTTGGCCTGTTTGATCCCCGTGACCACTTCCTGGACACGCTTGCGGTTCAGGTCAGACACGCGCACGGGGCGGCTCGCCTTGCGCGTTGTGCCGGAGGAGGTGGTCTTGATGCCCAGCGTCTTGCGGCCGGGCGTATTGCTATCGGTCATATCGTTTCAACTACCGGCGTGCCGGCCTCAGATGGCCAGCGCGTCGAGCAGGTCCTGTTCAAGCTGAATCTGCAATCGGTTGTCGGCGGCCAGTCGCGAGCCGTCGACCAGGAACACGTCTTCCACGCGTTCACCGAGCGTATTGATGCGTGCCGAATGCACGGACACGCGATGTTTGGCCAGCACGCGCGCGATCGCGTACAGCAGGCCGGTGCGGTCGTTGGCGGATACCGACAGCAGGTAATACTGGCCGCGCTCGTCGGGACGCAGGTCCACGCGCGGCTTGATGGGGAAACTGCGCGACTGGCGCGACAGGCGTCCTTGTGCAGGGTCGGGGAGCGGGCACTCCAGCCGCACGCGCTCACCGAGTTCGTGCTCGACGAGCGTCAGGATGTCGCGGTAGTCACCGGCAAGACCAGGGTCCGTGATCTGGAACGTATCCAGCGCGTAACCGTCGCGCGTGGTCTCGATCTTGGCGTCCTGAATCGAAAAGGCCTTGCGCTCGAAGTAGCCGCAGATACGTGCGAACAGATCGGGCTGATCCTTGACGTAGACCGCTACCTGGAGACCTTCGCCCGCCGGCGAAATGCGCGCTTTGACCACGGGGTTGGGGCTGTTCACCTTGTTGAACAGACTGCGCGTGAGCCAGGCGATGTCGCGAGCGTCCTGCCGCATGAAGAACGACATGTCGAGCTTGTCCCACAGTGGCTTGGCCAGTTCGGGATCGAATGCTTTCAGTCGCAGTTGGGCGATCGTGTCGTCGCGCTTCTGTGCCCAGAGCGAATGTGTGTCGAGCCGCGCGCCGCCGAGCACGCGCAGCGTGATGCGGTACAGGTCCTCGAGCAGCTTGCCCTTCCAGGCATTCCAGACCTTCGGGCTGGTGCCACGAATATCGGCCACGGTCAGCAGGTACAGCGCGGTCAGATAGCGCCCGTTGCCCACTACCTGGGCGAATGCCTTGACCACGTCGGGGTCGGTCAGGTCCTGTTTCTGGGCGACGTGGCTCATCGTCAGGTGATGCTCGACCAGCCACGCGATCAGGTCCGTGTCTTCACGCGAGATGCCGTGCTGCTTGCAGAAGCGGCGGGCATCGACGGTGCCGAGCTTCGAATGATCGCCGCCACGGCCCTTGGCGATGTCATGAAACAGTGCCGCCACCCACAGCACCCAAGGGCGGTCGAAGCCAGCCATCAACTGGCTGCAGAACGGAAACTCGTGCGTATGCTCGACGATCGCGAAGCGGCGCATATTACGCACGACCATCAGGATGTGCTGGTCCACGGTATAGACGTGGAACAGGTCGTGCTGCATCTGGCCGACGATGCGTCGGAAATTGATCAGGTAGCGGCCCAGCACGCTGGTCTGGTTCATCAGGCGCAGCGCATGGGTGATCCCCTGCGGTTCCTGGACGATGGCCAGGAACAGGCGACGGTTCACCGGATCGTTGCGCCAGCTGGCGTCCATGACCGTGCGCGCGTTGTAGAGCCCGCGCAGCGTGCGCGGCGAAAGGCCTTTCACGCCGGGCGTGCGCTCATAGAGCAGGAACGTCTCCAGGATCGCGTGCGGATTGCGCTCGTAGAGATCGTCGCTCGTGATCTCCAGCATTCCCTGGCGTTCGACGAAACGATCGTTGATCTCGCGCGTGACCATCGACTCGCTCGGGAACAACATCGCCTCGATGTTCAGCAGCAGCACGCTGTTGAGCTGCGTGACCGCTTTGGCTGCCCAGTAGTAGCGGCGCATTAGCTGTTCGCTGGCGCGCTTGTTCGTGGTCTGCCGATAGCCGAATGCCTCGGCCAGCGCCGTCTGCAAGTCGAACACGAGCACGTCCTGGCGGCGGCCGGCCAGCAGGTGCAGGCGAGCGCGGATCGTGCGCAGCAGGCGCTCGTTGCGGGTGAGTTCCTGCGCTTCGCGCTCGGTCAGCAGGCCGCGCTCGAACAGTTGCTTCCAGCTGTCGCCGAGCCTGGCGGCCTCGGTCATCCACAGGATGACTTGCAGGTCGCGCAAGCCGCCCGGGCTTTCCTTGCAGTTCGGTTCCAGAGCGTACGGCGTGTCCTGGTACTTGGCATGTCGCTGACGCATTTCCAGCAGCTTGGCCTGGAAAAAGTCGGCCGCATCCATATCGGCCTGATAGCGCGTCTGCAAGGACTTGAACAGCGCCTTGTTGCCGATCAGCAGACGTGCCTCAAGCAGCGATGTGCGGATCGTGATGTCGGCCGCCGATTCGCGGATGCAGTCGTCGACCGTGCGCACCGACGAGCCGATCTCGAGGCCCAGGTCCCAGCATAGGCCGATAAAGCGCTCGAGCTTCGCTGCCGTTTCCGCGTCGGGATCGCCGGGCAGAAGTAGCAGCACATCGACGTCGGAGTAGGGGAACAGCTCCCCGCGCCCATAGCCGCCGACCGCCACCAGGGCGGCGTCGCCGGGCAGTTCCAGGCCAGTCCAGGCGTCAGTCAGCGCGACGTCGACGGCGCGGCGCAGCTTGGTGACGAGTGGGTTGACCTGGTTGTTCGCGTCGAATTCGGCGAACAGCGCCTGCTTGTCGGCCTTGAGCTTGTCGCGAATGCGCTGGCAGAGCAGCAGTTCCGGCGTGGTGTCCATGGGCGGGTCGATGGAGGTCGTGGGCACGGCTGCAAGAAGAAAGGGCGCCGTGGTTGGCGCCCTGGCGAACGTTGCGGCGTCAGGCCGCCACGGTTTCCGTGATGAATGCTGGCGGCAACGGCGAGCCTTCGGAAAGCGTCAGCACTTCGTAGCCGGTTTCGGTCACGAGCACGGTGTGCTCCCATTGGGCCGACAGGCTGCGGTCGCGCGTCTTGACGGTCCACTGGTCAGGCATCGTGCGGATATCGCGCTTGCCTGCGTTGATCATCGGCTCGATCGTGAAGATCATGCCGGTCTTGATCTCCATCCCAGTGGCTGGACGGCCGTAATGCAGGATCTGCGGGTCCGAGTGGAAGACCTTGCCGATGCCGTGGCCGCAATATTCGCGTACCACGCTATAGCCGGCGGCCTCGGCATGGGTCTGGATGGCATGGCCGATGTCGCCGAGGCGCGCGCCGTTACGCACCTGCTGGATGCCCTTCCACATGCATTCGTAAGTGATCTGGGACAGGCGCTTGGCCAGGATCGACGCCTCGCCGACCACGAACATGCGGCTCGTGTCGCCGTAGTAGCCTTCCTTGGTGATCACGGTGATGTCGAGATTCACCACGTCGCCGGTCTTCAGCACGCGGTCGCCCGGAATGCCGTGGCAGATCACGTCGTTGACCGACGTGCAGATGGCGCCAGGGAAGGGCGGGTAACCGGGGGGCGCATAGTTCAGCGGCGCCGGCACGGTGCCCTGCACGTCGCGCATATACGCGTGGCAGAGGCGGTCGAGTTCGCCGGTGGTGACGCCGGGCTTCACGTGCGGGGTGATGTAGTCGAGGACCTCGGAGGCAAGGCGGCAAGCCACGCGCATTTGGGCGATGTCTTCGGCGGTGTTGATATGGATGCTCATGCTGCTTTGCCTGTAAGTGACGGCTCAGCCACAGGCTGCGCCGGAAACGATTCGCAAGACGGGATTATCGCACCATCGTGACGGGAAAGCAGGGGGAACACGGGGAATTGTCCGATTGACGGCGGCGGGGCGGCCTGCTCTTGGTCGATTTCCAAGGGGGTTGAGCCGACCCCGACTTTGTTGCTACAATCGCGGGCTGACTTGCTCCGGGCTGCTCGACAAGCGTTGCGGTGGCTCAGGCGGGTCAGAAATCACTTTTTTGTAAATCGCTGGTCCGCCCATCCGGGGTGTTCCTTTTCAGGAATGTCGGGGCGGACTTCAGACCAAACCCTATTGGAGCACCTCTCATGTCCGTGACTATGCGCGAAATGCTGGAAGCCGGTTGCCACTTTGGCCACCAGACCCGCTTCTGGAACCCGAAGATGGCCCCCTTCATCTTCGGTCACCGCAACAAGATCCACATTATCAACCTCGAAAAGACCCTGCCGATGTTCCAGGACGCGCTGAAGTACGTGCGCCAACTGGCAGCAAACCGCGGCACCGTGCTTTTCGTGGGTACCAAGCGTCAATCGCGCGAAATCCTGGCTGAAGAAGCTGGTCGCGCTGGCATGCCCTACGTCGACGCCCGCTGGCTCGGCGGCATGCTGACGAACTTCAAGACCGTCAAGATCTCGATCAAGCGCCTGAAGGACATGGAAGCCGCCAAGGAAGCCGGCGCGCTGGAAACCATGAGCAAGAAGGAAGCGCTGATGTTCGAGCGCGAGATGGAAAAGCTGGAAAAGTCCATCGGCGGCATCAAGGACATGGGCGGTATTCCTGACGCCATTTTCGTGGTGGACGTCGGCTACCACAAGATCGCCGTGACCGAAGCCAACAAGCTGGGCATCCCCGTGATCGGTGTGGTCGACACGAACCACTCGCCGGAAGGCATCGACTACGTGATCCCGGGTAACGACGACTCGAGCAAGGCCGTGGCCCTGTACGTGCGCGGCGTGGCCGACGCGATCCTGGAAGGCCGCGCGAACGCGGTTCAGGAAGTCGTGGAAGCCGCACGCGGCGACGACGAATTCGTCGAAGTCCAGGAAGGCTGATTGCCCGCTGGCGTCTGAGGCCGGGGCACACCGGCCACTGACGCCTGCCTTGCGGCAACTAAAAAAGGGGGCACAGCTGGCGCCCCCTTTTTGCAAACAGAATTTGTTGTCATCCGCCGCGGATACCATTCGCCGCGGGTGAAGCCGGACTGAAGTGGATCTGATCCCGGCCGGCTGCCACGCGCGACGTGCTGGGCAGTCGGCCCGAACCAATCAAGGAGTGACAAATGGCGGCAATTACCGCAAGCATGGTTGCAGAACTGCGCGCGAAGACCGACGCGCCGATGATGGAATGCAAGAAGGCCCTGACGGAAGCCGACGGCGATCTGGGCAAGGCTGAAGAACTGCTGCGCGTCAAGCTGGGCAACAAGGCCAGCAAGGCTGCTTCGCGCGTGACCGCAGAAGGCATCGTGGTTTCGTACATCGACGGTACCACGGGTGCGCTGGTCGAACTGAACTGCGAAACCGACTTCGTGTCGAAGAACGACGACTTCCTGGGCTTCGGTGCCAAGGTTGCCGAGCTGGTCGCCAAGCAGAACCCGGCCGATGTGGCTGCTCTGTCGGCGCTGGAAATGGACGGTTCGACCGTCGACGCCGTGCGCTCGGCGCTGATCGGCAAGATCGGCGAGAACATGACGATCCGCCGCTTCCAGCGTTACACCAACGGTGGCAAGCTGGTTTCGTACCTGCACGGCACCCGTATTGGCGTGATGGTCGAGTTCGATGGCGACGAAACCGCCGCCAAGGACGTCGCCATGCACGTGGCCGCCATGAAGCCGGTGTCGCTGTCGGCTGACCAGGTGCCCGCCGAGCTGATCGCCAAGGAGCGCAGCATCGCCGAGCAAAAGGCTGCCGAATCGGGCAAGCCGGCCGAGATCGTCGCCAAGATGGTGGAAGGTTCGGTCCAGAAGTACCTGAAGGAAGTTTCGCTGCTGAACCAGTCGTTCGTGAAGAACGACAAGCAGACCGTGGAACAGATGCTGAAGGGTGTCAACACGACCGTGAAGGGTTTCACGCTGTACGTGGTTGGCGAAGGCATCGAGAAGAAGCAGGACGATTTCGCTGCTGAAGTGGCTGCCCAGGTGGCCGCCGCCCAGAAGGCCTGATGTCCTGGTGGCTGGGCGGGTTTCCCCCTTGAGGGGTGACCACCTGGCCACCGTATAATGCAGAGGGGCGCCGCAAGGTGCCCCTCTGCACAAGTGCGGCCTTCAGTGGCGCCGCACCAGCCAGTTTTCGCAGTCACCGGCATTTCGCGCGTCTTTTGACAGATGTTGCAGGCAGATGACAGCGAAAACCGGCTTGTCTCAGTCAAGCGATCCGTATTTTTGCGCGGCCGGTGCGCAGATGCTTCGTGCCGCCCGCGCCCACCCTCCGTTCAAACGAGCGATCAAGAACCAGCCCGAGGTGAACATGCCTGCCTATAAGCGCGTCCTTCTGAAATTGTCCGGTGAAGCCCTGATGGGCGACGATGCCTTCGGTATCAACCGTGCCACCATCGAGGGCATGGTCAATGACATTGCCGAAATCGTGAAGCTGGGTGTCCAGGTCGCGGTGGTCATCGGCGGCGGTAATATCTTCCGCGGTGTTGCTGGCGGTGCTGCCGGCATGGACCGCGCCACGGCAGATTACATGGGCATGCTGGCCACGATGATGAATGCGCTGGCCTTGCAGGACGCGATGCGCCACGCCAGCATCGAAGGCCGTGTGCAGTCCGCGCTGCGCATGGACCAGGTCGTCGAGCCGTATATCCGCCCGCGCGCGATTCGCCAGCTCGAAGAGGGCAAGGTGGTGATCTTCGCCGCCGGCACCGGCAACCCGTTCTTCACGACCGATACGGCCGCGGCGCTGCGTGGCTCTGAAATCGGTGCCGAAATCGTGCTCAAGGCCACCAAGGTGGACGGCGTGTATACCGCCGATCCCAAGAAAGATCCAAGCGCCACGCGCTATACGACCATCTCGTTCGACGAAGCCATTTCCCGCAACCTGCAGGTCATGGACGCCACCGCGTTCGCGCTGTGCCGTGATCAGAAGCTGCCAATCAAGGTGTTTTCGATCGTCAAGCCGGGCGCACTGAAGCGCGTGATCCTGGGCGAGGACGAGGGCACGCTGGTGCACGTTTAAGAGGCGGGGACCGCATCTGGATGCGGATTCGGTCCTTCCTCAGAGTAGAATGTTTCATTTTCGATCCCGCTGGGCGGGATCATGTCTGGCCGTTTTTCGGAGGTAATCATGACCGTCGCCGACACTAAGAAGAGCGTCGAGCAGAAGATGCAGAAGTCGATCGAAGCTTTCAGGGCCGATCTGGCGAAAGTTCGTACCGGCCGCGCGCATACCGGCCTGCTTGACCATGTTCAGGTGGATTACTACGGCTCGATGGTGCCGATCAGCCAGGTGGCTGCAGTCAGCCTTGCCGACGCCCGCACGATCTCCGTGCAGCCTTGGGAAAAGAAGATGGTCCAGGCTGTGGAAAAGGCGATCCGCGACGGCGATCTGGGCCTGAACCCGGCCACGATGGGCGACGTGATCCGCGTGCCGATGCCCCCGCTGACCGAAGAGCGCCGCAAGGAGCTGACCAAGGTGGTCAAGGGCGAAGCCGAAGGCGCCAAGGTGGCCGTGCGCAACCTGCGCCGCGACGCCAACGAGCAGTTCAAGAAGCTGGTCAAGGACAAGGCTATTTCCGAGGACGACGAGCGTCGCGGTCAGGACGAAGTGCAGAAGCTCACGGACAAGTTCGTGGCCGAAATCGACAAGCTCGTTGCCGAGAAAGAGAAGGAGATCATGACGGTGTAAGGCCGTCCTGGCGGCCGAGCCGCCAGGGTTGCCGGATATCGTCCGCGAATCCATGCAGCACATCAGTTCGACGCTAGGCGTTCCCGATACCACTTATGTGCCTCGGCACGTTGCCATCATCATGGATGGCAACGGTCGCTGGGCGACGCAGCGTCATCTGCCCCGCGTGGCCGGCCACAACCGTGGCCTGGACGCGGTGCGCGAGATCGTGCAGGCGTGCGCCGCGCGTGGCGTGCAGTACCTGACGCTGTTTGCATTCAGTTCCGAAAACTGGCGCAGGCCTGCCGACGAGGTGTCCTTCCTGATGCGTTTGTTCATGACCGCCTTGCGTCGCGAAGTGGTCAGGATGCACGCCAACAATATTCGCCTGCGCGTGGTCGGTGATCTCAGCCGGTTCAGCCCGCGCATCCAGCAGGCGATCAAGGATGCCGAGGCGCGCACGGCAGGCAATACGGGTCTGACCGTGACGATCGCCGCCAACTATGGCGGCCGCTGGGACCTGCTCCAGGCGATGCGCAAGATGCTGGCGCGTTCGCCGCTGCTCGATTCGGACGCGATCGACGAGTCTGTTCTGGCACCGCATCTGGCCATGGCCTACGCGCCCGAGCCGGACCTGTTCATCCGCACCGGCGGAGAGCAGCGCATCAGCAACTTCCTGCTCTGGCAGCTTGCCTACACGGAGTTGTATTTCACCGAAACGTTCTGGCCGGATTTCGATGCTGCCGAGCTGGACAAGGCCTTTGCCTCGTACCGTCAGCGCGAGCGGCGCTTCGGACGGACCAGCGCGCAGCTGGTGGCGCCAGGCCTGTCCGGCACAGCCTGACGCATCCAACCCCCAACAAACTCACGGGAACCCACAGCGCACATGCTCCTTACCCGCGTCATCACCGCCGTATGCCTGTTGCTGTTGATCCTGCCGATCCTGTTCCTGGCGCCGCCGGCGGCACTGGCGGGGCTGGTCGCCGTCATCGTGCTGCTGGGTGGCTGGGAGTTTGGTCGCCTGATCGGGTTGCGCGGGGCCTGGCCCTATGTGTACGCCGTAGCTTGCCTGCTGGTCCTGATCGGATGGCATGATGCGCCGCAGCGTGACGCGGTGACGTGGCTGCTGGAGGCGTCCCTGATTGCCTGGGGTGTGGCGCTGGTGCTGATGGCGCGCGGCGTGCGAACTGCCACCCCGGCGTTCACGGCGCTCGGCGTCGTTCTGGGGCTGATCATGTTGCCGGCCTTTGGTCACGCCGTCATGGTGCTTCGGGCAGCGGGCATTGGCGTGCTGCTGACGGCTGCCGTGCTGGTCTGGGCCGCCGATATCGGCGCATACTTTGTTGGCAAGGCCATCGGCAAGCGCAAGCTGGCACCCACGATCAGTCCGGGCAAGTCCTGGGAGGGCGCCATTGGCGGATGGCTGCTGGCGATGATCGTGGCGCTCTCGCTGGCCGCGACGCACACGTTCGCCCCAACGTGGTATTCGTTGGTTGCCGACAAAGGCGGGCTGCGCCTCGTGGTTATTCTGACCACACTGCTGGTCGCGGCCAGTATTGTCGGCGACTTGTTCGAGTCGCTGCTCAAGCGCCAGGTCGGCATGAAGGACAGCAGCCGTTTGCTGCCCGGCCATGGCGGGATCCTGGACCGGATCGATGCGTTGATCCCGGTGTTCCCGCTGGCGGCTCTGCTGCTGGCGTGGATCTGAACAAATAATCTGATTTCGCATTCCAGCTTCTATGCAACGCATCACCATCCTCGGCGCTACGGGTTCCATCGGCGAGAGCACACTTGACGTGGTTCGGCGCCATCCGGATCGCTACACTGTGCACGCACTCAGCGCGCATCGGCAGGTCGACAAGCTGGCGGCCGCCTGCGTGGAGTTTCGTCCCGCGCGGGCCGTGGTAGGGTCGGCCGAGGCAGCAAGCGAACTTGAAGCCAAGCTGCGTGCCGCCGGTGTTCCCACCGAGGTGAGCTATGGCGAGGCCGCGCTTGAATCCATCGCCGAGGACGCTGGCACGGATGCAGTGATGGCCGCCATCGTCGGTGCGGCAGGCCTGCGATCCTCGCTGGCGGCTGCTCGGGCCGGCAAGCGTGTGCTGCTGGCCAACAAGGAATCGCTCGTGATGTCCGGCGGCATCTTCATGGATGCCGTGCGTGAGCATGGCGCCACGCTGCTGCCCATCGACAGCGAACACAACGCCATCTTCCAGTGCCTGCCGACCAGTGATCCGCGCTATGGCGCCGGGGTATCGAAGGTGCTGCTTACCGCTTCGGGTGGCCCGTTCCGCACGCGTGATCCGTCCACGCTGCACGACATCACGCCCGACCAGGCCTGCGCGCATCCGAAGTGGGTGATGGGGCGGAAGATCTCGGTCGATTCTGCGACGATGATGAACAAGGGTCTCGAGGTCATCGAGGCGCACTGGCTGTTTGGCGCGCCGGCCGAGAAGATCGAGGTGCTGATCCATCCGCAAAGCATTGTCCACTCGATGGTGGCCTACGCGGACGGCTCCGTGCTGGCGCAACTGGGCAACCCCGACATGCGGACACCCATCGCCTACGGCATGGCCTATCCGGAGCGGATCGACTCCGGTGTAACGCCGCTCGATCTCACGGTTGCCGGTGGCCTGCATTTTGAGACTCCGAACCTTGAGCGCTTCCCATGCCTTGGGCTAGCCTTTGATGCATTGCGTGCCGGCGGCGTGGCGCCCGCGGTGCTAAATGCAGCTAACGAGGTGGCCGTGGAAGCGTTCCTGAACGGCAAGATCCGCTTCACCGATATCGCTCGCGTGGTCGCAACCGTGCTGGAGCAGTCGGCGGAAGGATCGGCTGATACGCTCGAGGGCGTACTGGCTGCCGATTCAGCGGCGCGTCGCGGCGCGCAGGCGCAGTTGGGAGGCCTGGCTGGCCGTTGAACCAGTCCGCCGTGGGCAAAATCTGAAAAGGGTGATTTGCCATGCAAACCGTAGTTGCGTTCGTCGTCGCCCTCTGTATTCTGATTTTCGTGCACGAGATGGGGCACTACCTTGCCGCCCGCGCTTGCGGCGTCAAGGTGCTGCGCTTCTCGATCGGCTTTGGCCGCCCGTTGGCGCGTTGGGTCGGCAAGGGCCGTGACAAGACTGAGTGGACGCTGGCGGCAATTCCGCTGGGCGGCTACGTCAAGATGCTGGATGAGCGCGAGCGTGACCCGGAGACCGATCCGCCGATCGATCCCGCGGAATTGCCCCGTGCGTTCAATCGCCAGCCGGTAGGCAAGCGCTTTGTCATCGTGGCCGCCGGGCCGCTGGCGAATTTTTTGCTGGCCGTCGTGCTGTACGTGGTGCTGTTCGCGGGTGGGATGCGCGAGCCGGTGCCAGTGGTGGCCGCGCCGGCCGCTGGGACGCTGGCCGCGCAGGCTGGCGTGCGGGACGGGGATCGCGTGCTGTCGCTGACCGCAAGCGACCATACGGAAGCCGTACGCTCCTGGAATGATCTGCGCATGGCCGTGTTTTCGCAGGGCTTCGGGGATGCGCGGGCGGTACTGCGGGTGCGTGGCACCGATGGGGCGGAGCGCGATGTTACCTTGGCGCGCCTTCCGAATACTGGCGGAAATCCGGAGCAGGATCCGCTGGCCGTTCTGGGTCTGGCCCTCAAGGGCGGCCCGGTGACCATTACCGAGATCGTCCCTGATTCCGCGGCGCAGCGTGCCGGGCTCAAGGCTGGCGACAGGGTAGTGGCATGGGATGGGCAGCCCCTCACACAGGCCAGCGCGCTAATTCGTGGTGTCCGTGCCCGTCCCGGGCAGGAGGTCACGCTAGGTATCGAGCGGGCCGGGGAACGGATGGACGTCAAGGCGAAACTCGACGCCGCGCCAGCGCCCGAAGGCGAGGCCCGTGGCGGGTCTCAGGTCGGCAAGTTGGGCGCCGCGCTCAACCAGGCCGTCCAGACGGAGATCGTCCGGTACCCGCTGGTGCAGGCAGTGGCGCGGGCTGCGGACCAGGTTTGGAATACCAGTGCGCTGTCGTTGAAACTACTCGGCAAAATGCTGGTGGGGCAGGCGTCCCTGCAGAATTTGAGCGGGCCGCTGACCGTGGCTGACTATGCGGGGCGTGCTGCGAACATGGGCTGGCAGCCATTTATCAGCTTTCTGGCATTGGTAAGTGTCAGCCTCGGTGTACTGAATTTGTTACCTATTCCGGTTCTGGATGGTGGGCATTTGCTGTATTATTGCGTGGAATTTTTGACTGGCAGGCCTGTTCCAGACCATTGGCAAGCGATGCTGCAGAAGGTAGGCATCGCGTGCATCTTGCTCCTGACCTCACTCGCTTTGTTCAATGACGTCAGCCGACTGTTTCTGGCGCGCGGCTAATTTCGCGTAGCCAGAGCCCAAGTTGGCAGGGGGCGATCGTATCCCAGGGGAAGAACCTCGTCGGGATCGGGCAGCCGTGCCAGCATTGCCAGGCTTGGAGCCAATGCCCTGCATGAAATCGATGAGGAAGAGGGGATCGACTTTGATCAGAAATAAGCGCATCTCGCTGGGTCTACTGACGAGTGCCATTATTGCGGCTTGGAGCCCGGCGGGCTTTGCCGCCGATCCGTTCGTAGTCAAGGATATCCGTGTGGAGGGCCTGCAGCGCGTCGAGCCGGGCACGGTCTTCGGCTACCTGCCGGTTCGCGTTGGCGAAACGTTTACCGACGACAAGGGTGCGGATGCGATTCGCGCGCTCTATAACACCGGTTTTTTCAAGGACGTGCAGATCCGCGCCGAAGACGGCGTGCTGGTCGTCCAGGTCGAGGAGCGTCCGGCGATCTCGCAACTGGAGTTCGTCGGCATCAAGGAATTCGACAAGGACACGCTGCGCCGCTCGCTTCGCGCCGTTGGCGTGGCCGAGGCCCGTTATTACGACAAGGCGCTGATCGACAAGGCAGAGCAGGAGCTCAAGCGCCAGTACGTGGCTCGTGGCTACTATGCCGCCGAGGTGCAGACCACCGTGACGCCAGTTGACCGCAATCGCGTGTCGGTGGTGTTCAACGTTGACGAGGGCCCTGTCGCCAAGATCCGCCAGATCAATATCGTCGGCAACAAGGCATTCAAGGAAAGCACGCTGCGCGATGAAATGCAGCTTTCCACGCCGAACTGGCTCTCCTGGTACACCAAGAACGACCTCTATTCGAAGCAGAAGCTGACGGCTGACCTGGAAGCGCTGCGTTCGTACTATCTCAACCGCGGCTACCTCGAATTCCAGATCGAGTCGACGCAGGTGTCGATCACGCCGGACAAGAAGGACATTTACCTGACGCTGAATATCAGCGAAGGGGACCAATACAAGGTGTCCGACATCCGCCTGGCCGGCGAAACGCTCGGCAAGCAGGAAGAGATGGAGAAACTGCTGCAGCTGAAGAAGGGCGACATCTTCTCGTCCGAAAAGCTGACGGCCAGCACCAAGGCCATTACGGACCTGCTCGGCACGTATGGCTACGCCTTTACGACGATCAACCCGCAGCCGCAGGTGGACAAGGAAAAGCGCGAAGTGGCGCTGACCCTGATGGTCGACCCGGGCCGCCGCGTCTACGTGCGCCGCGTGAATGTGGTGGGTAACAGCAAGACGCGTGACGAAGTGGTGCGTCGCGAGATGCGCCAGATGGAGTCGTCGTGGTTCGATAGCGAAAAGCTCCAGCAGTCGCAGGCGCGTATCAACCGGACGGGCTACTTCACTGACACCAATATCACCACCGAAGACGTGCCGGGCGCGCCCGACCAGGTCGACGTGAACGTGAACGTGACGGAGAAGCCGACCGGCCAGATCAGTCTGGGTCTGGGCTTCTCGTCGACCGACAAGCTCGTGCTGCAGGCAGGTCTGCGCCAGGACAACGTGTTCGGTTCCGGTACCAGCCTGGGCCTGGATGTGAACACGGCCAAGTCGTTCCGTACGATTGCGCTGACGCAATACGATCCGTACTTTACGGTCGACGGCATTAGCCGATCGACAGACATCTACTACCGTACGTCGCGCCCGTTGTACTACACCGGTGATCAGGACTACAAGATCGTCTCGGCTGGCGGTGGCTTCAAGTTCGGCGTGCCGTTCTCGGAGAACGACACGGTGTTCTTCGGCATCGGCTACGAGCGGACCCAGGTCTACACCTCGCCCAACACGCCGAACCAGTACACGGCCTGGCTGCAGAAGATCGGCAAGGCCAGCGGTGATCCGATCAACAACTTCCCGTTCACGATCGGTTGGGCACGCGATCGCCGCGACAGCGCGCTGATTCCGACCAAGGGTCCGTACACGCAGGCCAACCTGGAAGTGGGTGTTCCGGGTGGCGACACGCAGTACTATCGCGCAAGCCTGCAGCAACAGTATTTCTACCCGCTGTCGAAGTCCTTCACGCTGGCCTTCAACGGCGAAGTGGCCTATGGTCACGGTTATGGCAATACGCCGTTCCCGGTGTTCAAGTACTTCTACGCCGGCGGTATCGGCTCGGTGCGCGGCTACCAGACCAGCACGCTCGGTCCGAAGGACCAGAACGGCAACCCGGTGGGTGGCGCATCGAAGATGATCGGCAACGTGGAATTCGTGTTCCCGCTCCCGGGCTCGGGTGTTGACCGCACGCTGCGACTGTTCACGTTCTTCGACTTCGGTAACGTTTACCAGGAAGGGGCACCGCTTTCGTTCAGCGATCTGAAATACTCGACTGGTTTCGGTATGTCGTGGCTTTCGCCGATCGGCCCGCTGAAGGTTAGCATGGGCTTCCCGCTGAAGAAGGATGAAACTGACAAGGTTCAACGCTTCCAGTTCCAGATCGGTACTGCGTTCTGATCCCCACAGAGGATTTGTTTGATGAAAATTTACACTCCACTGGTGAAATCCCTGAGCGCGGCCGCGCTGGCCGCTGCGGCCTTGTGCGCGGCGGCCCCGGCGATGGCTCAGGAGGCGCGCATTGCTGCGGTCAACTCGGAACGTATCCTGCGCGATTCGCAGCCGGCGAAGGCTGCGCAGGTCAAGCTCGAGCAGGAATTCTCCAAGCGTGACCGTGAACTGCAGGATATGGCCCAGAAGATCAAGGCCATGGCTGACAAGCTCGACAAGGACACGGCCGTGCTTGCGGACGCGGACCGCCAGCGCCGTCAGCGCGAAGTGGCCGATCTCGATCGCGAATTCCAGCGCAAGCAGCGTGAGTTCCGCGAGGATCTGAACCAGCGCCGTAACGAGGAACTGGCACAGGTGCTGGAGCGTGCCAACCGCGTGATTCGTCAAATCGCCGAGCAGCGCAAGTATGATCTGATCGTTCAGGAAGCCGTCTACGTGAATCCGCGCATCGACATCACCGATGACGTGATGAAGGCGCTGAACGCCGGCAGCACGGGCAAGTAAGCGACGACGCCAAAGCGTCGTCTGCCGTTTCGATTCTCAAGGAAGTACTGCCATGAAGACACCCACACTGGGTCAGCTCGCCACCGAGAACGGCGCGCAGGTTGTGGGTGATCCCGACCTGGCCGTAGTCGGCCTGGCGCCGCTAGACCAGGCTGGTCCCGGCGACCTGTCTTTCCTCTCCAATCCGCTGTATTTGCCACAGGCGCTCGCCTCGGCCGCAGGCGCCGTCATCGTGTCACCGGCAGACCTTGAGCGCATTCGTGCGGAAGGGCAAGCCGAACGGCGCAATTGGCTGGTGGCACGCAATCCCTACGTCTGCTTTGCCCGTGTTGCGCAGCGCTTCGACCGCGCCGCTAATGCCGATTCACGGACTGGGATCGATCCCCGTGCCAGCGTGGCGCCCGATGCGGTGGTCCCGGCATCGTGTTTTATCGGCCCCAACGTGGTGATCGAGTCCGGTGCCCGGCTCGGCGAGCGTGTTCGGATCCTCGCAAATGCCTTTATCGGCGCAAGCGCGGAGATCGGCGAAGATACGCTCATCTACGCCAATGTTTCTGTATATCATCGTTGCGTGATTGGCGCGCGCAACATCCTGCATAGCGGGGCGGTGATCGGCGCAGATGGCTTTGGTTTTGCGCCGGATATCGGGCCGACGGGTGTCGAGTACGTCAAGATTCCCCAGGTGGGGCGCGCGGTGCTCGGCAACGACGTGGAGATTGGCGCCAATACGGCCGTGGATCGTGGCGCGATGGCTGACACGGTGATCGAGGACGGTTGCAAGATCGACAACCAGGTGCAGATCGCGCATAACGTGCACGTGGGGGCGCACACCGTTATCGCGGGAACGGCTGCGGTTTCGGGCAGCACGAAGATTGGCCGGTTCTGCGTGATCGGCGGCGCGGCCAACTTTTCTGGCCATTTGAATATCGCTGACCGGACCACAGTGTCCGGCGGTACGTCGATTACCAAATCGATTACTAAACCCGGTGGGCATTACACGAGCGTGTTCCCGTTCACGTCGCATGGCGAATGGGAGCGAAACGCGGCAATCGTACGTGGCTTGTCAAAGCTGCGCGAACGTGTCGTGCAACTGGAACGCAGGCTGCGCGGTGAAAACAACGCCCCCGCACAGAACAAACAAGACGAAGAGAAATCATCATGACCGCATCCGAAATCGATATCCGCAAGATCCTGAAGTTGCTGCCGCATCGGTATCCGATCCTGCTGGTCGACCGTGTGCTCGAGTTCGAACCGCAGAAGCGGATCAAGACGCTGAAGAACGTGACGATCAACGAACCGTACTTCATGGGCCACTTCCCGGACCAACCCGTGATGCCGGGCGTCATGATCCTCGAGGCGCTGGCTCAGTCCGCAGGTCTTCTGACGTTTGGCGCCGATATGGAACGCAAGGAAGGTGCGTTGTATTACTTCGTCGGGATCGACGGCGCGCGCTTCAAGCGCGTGGTGTATCCGGGCGATCAGCTTCACCTGAACGTGACCGTGGAGCGCTACATCCGCGGTATCTGGAAGTTCAAGGCCAGCGCGACCGTGGACGGTGAGGTGGCCTGCGAGGCCGAACTGATGTGCACCGTGAAGCAAGCCGAAGGCTGAGCACGGACCCCAAGCAGAACAGACCACAGGACAGCACGTATGACGCAAATCCATCCTACCGCACTAGTCGATCCGAAGGCGGAACTGGCTGACGATGTTACCGTCGGCCCGTTTTCGATCGTCGGCCCGAATGTGCGGATCGGTAGCGGCACGCGGATCGGTTCCCATACCACGGTCGAAGGCCACACCACGATCGGCGCAGGTAACCGCATTGGTCCGTATGCCTCCGTGGGCGGTGTGCCGCAGGATATGAAGTACGCCAACGAGCCGACGCAGCTCGTGATCGGCGATCGCAACACGATTCGCGAATTCACGACGATCCATACGGGCACCGTGCAGGATCGCGGCGTGACCAGTCTCGGTAACGACAACTGGATCATGGCCTACGTGCACATCGCGCACGACTGCTCTGTGGGCAACCACACGGTGTTCTCCAGTAACGCGCAGATCGCCGGCCACGTGGAAGTCGGGGACTGGGCAATTCTGGGCGGCATGAGCGGCGTGCACCAGTACGTCCGCATCGGTGCTCATGCGATGCTTGGCGGTGCTTCGGCATTGGTGCAGGACGTGCCGCCCTTCGTTATCGCGGCCAGCGACAAGAATGGCAACAAGGCGACCCCGCACGGCATCAACGTCGAAGGTCTGCGTCGTCGCGGATTCGATGCCGGGCAGATCGCGGCGCTGCGTCAGGCGTACAAGTTGTTGTACAAGTCTGATCTGAGTTTCGACGATGCGCGGGCGGAAATCACGGCGATGCTCGGTCAGGTAGACGCCACTACCGCTGTGCCGCTGCAGGCGTTCGTGGAGTTCCTGGCCGCGACCCAGCGCGGTATCGTTCGCTGATTCCGGCGCGACATGGTCGACACCGTGCAGGCCGTGCTTCCCGCCGATGCGGGTGCTAATGGGAACAAGCGAGGTAGTATCGCCATGGTTGCCGGTGAGGCATCTGGCGACTTGCTTGCTTCGCTGCTGCTGGAAGGCCTGCGTGCGAGGCTTGGCGAATCGGTGGATTACGCCGGTATCGGTGGCCATCGCATGATGGCGCAGGGATTTGTCTCGCATTGGCCGATGGAAACGCTATCGGTCAATGGCTATGTCGAGGTACTGGGCTCGCTACGCGAAATTCTGGCCACGCGGCGTGAGATTCGCGAGCAATTGCTGGCGCGACCGCCGCTATGCTTTATCGGCGTCGACGCTCCCGATTTCAACTTCGGTCTGGAAGTGCCGCTGCGCCGCGCGGGCATTCCGGTTGTCCATTTTGTCAGCCCGTCGATCTGGGCCTGGCGTGGAGGCCGCATCCGCACGATAGCGCGGGCCGTAGACCATATCCTCTGCCTGTTCCCGTTCGAGCCCGAGATCTATGCGAAGGCTGGCATTCCGGCAACCTACGTCGGCCATCCGCTAGCTGACGTAATCCCGATGGTGCCCGACGTTGCGGGTGCGAGGGCGAAGCTGGATTTGCCGGAAGGCAAACGAATCGTGGCGGTGTTGCCTGGCAGTCGACAATCAGAGGTGCGCAACCTCGGCGCGACGTTCTTCGCCGCGATGGACCGTATGCACCGCATGGACGGCAACCTCGCTTTCGTGCTGCCTGTTGCCAGCGCACCGCTGCGGGAGATTGTTGCTGGCTTGCACGCGCAGTATCCGGATATCGACCTGACCGTAGTTGACGGCCAATCGCATCTTGCGATGGAGTCCGCCGATGTTGTGCTGCTTGCAAGTGGCACGGCAACGCTCGAGGCCGCGCTGTACAAGAAACCCATGGTGATCTCGTACAAGGTGCCCTGGCTGACGGCGCAGATCATGAAACGGCAGGGTTATCTGCCGTATGTCGGGCTGCCTAATATCCTGTCGGGACGCTTTGTTGTTCCCGAACTGCTACAGGACGATGCGACGCCGGAGGCGTTGGCACGCGAGACGCTGCTGCAACTCAATGACGAGGGCAATATCGCCTTCCTGCGGCAGCATTTCACGACGATGCACGAAACCCTGAAGCGCGACACGGCGAAGCTGGCTGCCGGCGTGGTCGTCGATCTGATGCGCAGCCGTGGAGTGGTCTGATGGCGCGAACGAAAGCTGCGGCTTCTAGCCAGTTGGGCCTGGAACTGACTCAAACCGTTGCCGTGGTGCAGCGCTTGTGTGGGGTCGATGAGGCTGGGCGTGGCCCTTTGGCGGGTCCCGTTTACGCTGCGGCTGTGGTGTTGAATCCCGCGCGGCAAATCCGCGGTTTGGCCGATTCGAAGATCCTCAGTGCGGAAAAGCGCGAGGCACTGTTCGATCGCATCTGCGAACACGCGCTGGGATGGCATATCGCATCCGCGTCGGTTGAGGAGATCGATTCGATCAATATCCTTCACGCATCGATGCTCGCGATGCAGCGGGCGGTGCAGGGGTTGGCCGCGAGCGGTGTCATCCCCGATCTCGTGCAGGTCGATGGTAATCGTTGTCCGCAGGTGGCGTTCCCGGTCGAGGCTATCGTCAAGGGTGATGCCAAGGTACGGGCAATTTCCGCGGCTTCGATCCTGGCGAAGGTGGCGCGCGATCGTGAACTGTTGAAGCTGCACCAGGAGTACCCTGAGTACGGGTTCGACTCTCACTTTGGCTACCCGACGCCACAGCATTTCACCGCGCTCGAACAATTCGGCGCGACGCCGCATCATCGGCGTTCGTTTGCGCCGGTGCGCAAGGTGCTTGAGCGTGGCATGGTGCGCACCATGTCGTCCGAAGCGCCGCCTTTCTGAGGCAGACCTTTGAAGCATGTCACTTCGCGCGACAACGCGCTGTTCAAACAGTTGAAGGCCCTGACGGGGTCCACGCACCAGCGCCGCAAGGCGGGGCAGTCCGTGCTCGATGGCATCCATCTCGCGCAGGCCTATGTGGCTGCGCTTGGGCAGCCCGCGAGCTGCGTGGTGAGCGAGCGCCATTATGACCACGCTGAGGTGCGCGCGCTGCTCGAGAAGATCGACTCGGACAAGCTGGTTGTATTGGCTGATGCGTTGTTCGAGCAGATCAGCAGTGTGGTCAACGGTGTCGACCTGATGCTGGTGATCGATACGCCGGCCGGCCATCTCCCGGCAAGCATCGATACCGATTGCATCATTCTGGATGGTCTGCAGGATGCGGGCAACGTAGGCTCGATTCTTCGAAGCGCTGCGGCCGCTGGCATTCCACATGCGTTCCTGACCAAAGGTTGCGCATTCGCGTGGTCGGTCAAGACGTTGCGCGCCGGTATGGGCGCGAACTTCCACTTGAATATCGTCGAGCATTGCACGCTTGAAATGCTTGAGAGCCGGCTGGCAGTGCCGTTACTGGCGACGTCATCCCATGCGGACGCGGCGGTGTTCGATACAGATCTGCGTCAGCCGGTTGGCTGGGTGGTTGGCAATGAAGGGGGAGGAGTCAGCCCCGAGTGGATGGCGCATGTTTCCCGTACGGTTGGCATTCCGCAGCCTGGAGGATTGGAGTCGCTGAATGTGGCCGCCGCAACGGCAGTCTGCCTGTTTGAAGCCGTCCGGCAACGCCGCGCTAGCGGCGGTTAGCACGGACGCCAAGTGTCTTGGCGGTGGGCTGAGTTATCTGGCTCGCCAGGCAGCTGGTTGTCCGGTGCCGGCGGGCTGATCTGCATTCTGGGACACCAACTGACGTAGCAGATCCGCTACGGTGTCGAGTTTCTGGTCGAGCCTGGTTTCGAGGCGCTCCAGTTTCGAATCGAATCTTGTCTCGAGGTGCTCGAGCTTCAAGTCAAACCTCGACTCGAGGCTCTCGAAACGATCGTCAATCCGCTTGAACCGCTCGTCGAATTTGTCGAGGCGCTGCTCGACCCGATTGAATCGCTGCTCCGTGGCAGCCTGATGGGAGTCCAGCCGAGTATTGATTGCCCTGACTTCGGCTGAAACGGTCTTGATGTCCGCAGCGATCAGTGCCCGCGAATGGCTGGACGAATACTCGATGATGGCGAAGATTCCGGCCAACGACAGTGCGACGCCGCTGAAGACCAGGCCCGCAGCCTTCAGGGCGTGAGAAGAGCCCGAATACGCCAGTTCGTTGGGCGCTTTCCGGCCTGCAGCCCGGTTTGGCGGGAGGGGCTGACGATCTGCTGTCATGAAGAACATCTATCCGATGCAGGCATGTTGGAACAGCCTTCATCGTGCCCTTATCGGTGCAGCGCCGATAGGGCGCGATTCTGAAAACGCCACCGCTATTAATAGTTGTCCCGATCGACCTTGATTTCCTGGAGGATCGTCGTGGCAATCTCTTCGATCGACTTGTGTGTCGACGACAGCCACTTGATGCCTTCACGGCGCATCATCGACTCCGCCTCATTGACTTCGTAGCGGCAGTTCTCCACGGCTGCGTACTTGCTGCCCGGACGCCGCTCGTTGCGGATTTCCGTCAGACGTTGCGGATCGATGGAGAGGCCGAAGATCTTCTGCTTGTATGCATACAGCGCCGAGGGCAGGCGGCCTCGCTCGAAATCGTCAGGAATCAGCGGATAGTTCGCCGCCTTGAGGCCGTACTGCATCGCAAGATACAGGCTGGTCGGCGTCTTGCCGCTGCGCGACACGCCAACCAGGATCACATCGGCGTCTTCGAGGTTCTTGTGCGACTGGCCGTCGTCGTGCGCCAGCGAGAAGTTGATCGCCTCGATACGGTTCTTATAAGCCTCGGTGTCCGCATTTTGGTGGAAACGGCCGATGGCATGGGTGGATTTCAGGCCCAGTTCCTTCTCGAGTGGCTCGATGAAGGTCTGGAACATGTCGAGGATCATCGCCTTGGCCCGGCGAATCGCCTTGTTGGATTCGGCGTTGACCAGCGTGGTGAACACGATCGGCGGAACGCCCTCGTTATAGAACGCCTCGTTGATCTTGCCGACGGCCACATGTGCCTTTTCGGGCGTATCGACAAACGGCATACGCACTTTGCGGAACCGCATCTCGAACTGGGCCAGGATCGAATGGCTGAATGTTTCGGCTGTGATGCCGGTGCCATCCGACACGATAAAGACCGTGCGCACGGCAGGGCGATTCGTGGCGGGGACCTCAGCGGACTGAGCGGTGGCGTCGGTCGCGCCAGAGGCGGCCGTGGGCTGCGCCAGCGGTTGTGTGCCTTCAGGCGTTTCGGGCAGGGACATGTCTGAACAATTATTTGAAGCCGCGGCTACGCGAAAGTGCGATGCGGCACGGTAGAATAGCGGCGATCTTTTGGCTAAGCAATTCCGCCAATGCCGGCCAGGCAACGATTTGAGGCCGGATTGTCGACAATGTGCACTGCAGCATCAGTGCCGCCGATAGCACACGGAATTGCTCAGCCAAGCGATCCGCCGGGAACAGAACGCCAACAATATGCCGGTCGGTGCAAAAGATTTCTTACTTTGTTTTGAGGCTTTTATGACCAACCAGGTAGATACCGGCGCCTACGTGCTGCCGTTCGAGCAGCTACGGATGCAGGACGTGGAAGTTGTCGGCGGCAAGAACTCGTCGTTGGGGGAAATGATCTCCCAGCTCGCCGGTGCCGGCGTTCGCGTTCCGGGCGGTTTCGCCACGACCGCGCTCGCATTCCGCGACTTTCTTGCGCACAACAACCTGACCAGCCGCATCTCCGAACGTCTGAAGACGCTCAACGTCGACGACGTCAAGGCCCTGGCGGAAGCCGGCGCCGAGATTCGTGGCTGGGTAGCCGCGGCGCCGTTCCAGCCGCGTCTGGAGGCGGAGATCCGCGAGCATTACGCACGCGTGTCGGCTCGCGAAGGTGCCGAGGCATCGTTCGCAGTGCGTTCCTCGGCCACGGCCGAGGATTTGCCCGATGCATCGTTCGCCGGCCAGCAGGAGTCATACCTCAACGTCAGCGGCATCGACGACGTGCTGGACAAGATCAAGCACGTGTTCGCCTCGCTCTACAACGACCGCGCTATCTCGTACCGCGTGCACAAGGGCTTTGCGCATGACGTGGTGGCGCTCTCCGCCGGCGTCCAGCGCATGGTGCGTTCGGATCTGGCGTCCTCGGGCGTGATGTTCACGATCGATACCGAATCGGGCTTCCCCGATGTGGTCTTCATCACGTCGAGCTACGGCCTGGGCGAAACGGTTGTGCAGGGCGCGGTGAACCCGGACGAGTTCTACGTCTTTAAGCCGATGCTGCAAGCGGGCAAGTACCCGATCATCCGCCGTTCGATCGGTTCGAAGCTGATCAAGATGGAATTCACGAAGCCGGGCGAAGCTGGCCGCGTGAAGACCGTGGACGTGCCGCCTGAGCTGCGCAATCGCTATTCGATCACCGATGACGACGTGGCCGAACTCGCGCGTTACGCAATGATCATCGAGAAGCACTACGGCCGTCCGATGGACATCGAGTGGGGCAAGGACGGCAAGGATGGCAAGATCTACATCCTGCAGGCCCGCCCGGAGACCGTGAAGAGCCAGTCGGCCGGCAAGGCCGAGCAGCGCTTCAAGCTCAAGGGCACGGCGCCGGTGCTGACCAGCGGTCGTGCGATCGGCCAGAAGATCGGTACGGGTCCGGTGCGCGTGATCAACGATCCGTCTGAGATGGAGCGCGTGCAACCTGGTGACGTACTGGTGGCCGACATGACCGACCCGAACTGGGAGCCGGTGATGAAGCGCGCTGCGGCAATCGTGACCAACCGTGGTGGCCGTACCTGCCACGCTGCGATCATCGCGCGTGAACTGGGCGTGCCCGCTGTTGTGGGTTGCGGCGATGCGACCGACTTGCTGAAGGATGGCACGCTGGTGACGGTGTCTTGCGCCGAAGGTGACGAGGGCCGGATTTACGATGGCCTGCTCGAAACCGAAGTGACCGAGGTCCAGCGTGGCGAGATGCCCGAGATCGCGACCAAGATCATGATGAACGTTGGCAATCCCCAGCTTGCGTTCGACTTCGCGCAGATTCCGAACCACGGCGTCGGCCTGGCCCGCCTCGAGTTCATCATCAACAACAACATTGGTGTTCACCCGAAGGCGATCCTCGACTATCCGCAAGTCGATGCCGACCTGAAGAAGGCCGTGGAATCGGTGGCGCGTGGCCACGCCAGCCCGCGTGCGTTCTATGTCGACAAACTGGCGGAAGGCATTGCGACAATCGGTGCCGCGTTCTATCCGAAGCCCGTGATCGTGCGCCTGTCGGACTTCAAGTCGAATGAGTACAAGAAGCTGATCGGCGGTTCGCGCTACGAGCCGGACGAAGAGAACCCGATGCTGGGCTTCCGTGGTGCTTCGCGCTACATCTCCGAGGACTTCGCCGAAGCGTTCGAGATGGAATGCAAGGCCATGAAGCGCGTGCGCGACGAGATGGGCCTGACCAACGTCGAGATCATGGTGCCGTTCGTGCGTACGCTGGGCCAGGCCGAGCGCGTGATCGAACTGCTGGCCAAGCACGGCCTGAAGCGCGGTGAGAACGGTCTGCGCATCATCATGATGTGCGAAGTGCCGTCCAACGCGATCCTGGCCGAGGAGTTCCTGCAGTTCTTCGACGGTTTCTCGATCGGCTCGAACGACCTGACGCAGCTGACGCTGGGTCTCGATCGTGACTCGGGCATGGAACTGCTTGCGAAGGACTTCGACGAGCGTGATCCGGCAGTGCGTTTCATGCTGCAGCGCGCCATTTCGACAGCGCTGCGCCTGAACAAGTATGTTGGCATCTGCGGTCAGGGCCCCTCGGATCATCCGGACTTCGCGGTCTGGCTGGCCAATGAAGGTATCAAGTCGATCTCGCTGAATCCTGATTCAGTGGTCGAAACCTGGCAGCAACTGGCTTCGTGAGGCATTTCGCGTCACAATAGAGAGGATCACGTATAGACGGCGCTTGGCCCTCGGCCAGCGTGCCGCGTGACACCGGCCCTGCGGCAGGTGTTCCATCTGCCCCCGCAGACGCCGTAGGCGTTTGGCGGGGGTTTTTGTTTTTGCGGGTGGGGTGTCTTGTTTCCTCCGGGAAAGGAGCGGGATGACGTCGTACTACCTTTGGTTTGCCGTTGCGGTCGTGCTGGTGATTGCGGAGCTGGCGACGGGGACCTTCTATTTGCTGATGATCGCCCTCGGGGTTGCCGCAGGCGGTGTGGCTGCGCTGCTGGGTGCTGATGAGCCAATACAGACCGTCGCCGCCGCGCTGGTTGCGATCATTGGCATCCTGTTGTTACGCCGCACGCGCTTTGGCAAGCTGAGGCGCCGCGACGCCGCATCCAATCCGGACGTCAATCTCGATATCGGTCAGGAACTCGAAGTGCCCGCCTGGGACGATTCCCGTCGCGCGCGCGTGCCCTACCGCGGCGCGGATTGGACCGTGGAGCTGGCACCGGGCGCCGAGCCGAAACCGGGCCGCTATCGCATTGTCGAAGTGCGTGGAGCCACGTTGATCGTGGCGCGTCACTACACGGCCTGACTTCTTCCGCATTACCCAGTCGTCAATCCTTTCGAAGGGAGTCGTATATATGCTTGCCTATCAGCTAGGTTTGTTTCCGCTGATCCTGCTCATTGCCGCCATCGTGCTGATTGCGAAGTCGGTCAAGATCGTGCCGCAGCAGCACGCGTGGGTACTGGAGCGTCTGGGGCGCTATCACGCCACGCTGACACCAGGCCTCACCGTCGTCGTGCCTTTCATCGATCGAGTGGCCTACAAGCACATCCTCAAGGAAATCCCGCTCGATGTGCCGAGCCAGGTTTGCATTACGAAGGACAACACGCAATTGCAGGTCGATGGTGTGCTGTACTTCCAGGTGACCGACCCGATGAAGGCGTCCTATGGCTCGAGCAATTTCGTGGTGGCCATTACGCAACTGTCACAGACCACGCTGCGCTCGGTGATCGGCAAGCTGGAACTCGATAAAACCTTCGAGGAGCGCGAGTTCATCAACCACAGCGTGGTCAATGCGCTGGATGAGGCCGCGGCAAACTGGGGTGTGAAGGTGTTGCGCTACGAGATCAAGGATCTTACGCCGCCCAAGGAAATTCTCCATGCCATGCAGGCGCAGATCACTGCCGAGCGCGAAAAGCGCGCGCTGATTGCAGCATCGGAAGGCAAGCGGCAGGAGCAGATCAATCTGGCGTCTGGCGCGCGCGAGGCGGCGATTCAGAAGTCAGAGGGTGAAAGGCAGGCGGCTATCAATAAGGCCCAAGGTGAGGCGTCCGCGATTCTGGCCGTGGCCGAGGCAAATGCGCAGGCGATCGAGAAGATCGGTCACGCGATCCGGGGCGAGGGCGGTTCCGAGGCAGTCAGCCTCAAGGTCGCGGAGGAGTATGTGGCGGCGTTTGGCAACCTGGCCAAGCAGGGCAACACATTGATCGTGCCGGGCAACCTTGGCGAGATGAGTTCGATGATCGCGTCCGCGCTGCAGATTGTGAAGGGCCAGAAGACGGAGAAGGCCGTCTGAGTGCCGCATGGGACCAATAGGTAGTAGGTCGGCAGAAACAAAAACGGAGGCTCATGCCTCCGTTTTTGTCTATGGCTTATCTGGCGCTGCCATCATTCCTTCACGCCACCCTTCATGATGCGAGCCTTCTCGCGATCCCAGTCGCGGTTCTTTTCTGTTTCGCGCTTGTCAAACTGCTTCTTGCCCTTGGCCAGCCCGATCTCGCATTTGACGCGGCCGCGCGTGTAGTGCAGATTCAGCGGCACCAACGTATAGCCGCGCTGCTCGACCTTGCCGATCAGCTTTTTGATCTCGTCGGCCTTCAGCAGCAGCTTGCGCGTGCGCACAGGGTCCGGGTTGATGTGGGTGGAGGCGCTTTGCAGCGGGCTGATATGGGCGCCGATCAGGAACATCTCTGCGTCGCGCACCACGACGTAGCCTTCCTTGATCTGCACGCGCCCGGCGCGAATCGCCTTGACCTCCCAGCCTTCGAGCACGATCCCGGCCTCATAGCGCTCTTCGATGAAGTAGTCGAAAAAGGCCTTCTTGTTGTCAGCGATCGTCATGCGGGAAGTGGTTCCTGAAGGTATTTGTCGCGCCGGTCTTGGGCGACAGCGTAAGTCAGCCGGGGTGGGTGCGGCGGCGCCGGACGTGCCGTACGCGCGGCTGTCGGCTAAAATTGCGATTTTAGCAAACGCCCCGGCCCCGGCCCAGCCCGCCGGTGCCCTGTAATCCGAATACATGGCAGACGTCCATAAATCCGTCCTGCTCGGCCACTCGGCCGAACAGATGTACGATCTGGTCACCCGCGTGGAGGACTATCCCAAGTTTCTGCCGTGGTGTGGCGGCGTGGAGGTGTTCGAGCAGACCGATACGCTGCTCGATGCCAAGATCCATATTCATTTCAAAGGGATCAAGCAGTTCTTCCACACGCGTAATGCTCAGGAACGTCCGTCCCGCATTGATATGACGTTCGCCGACGGGCCTTTCAAGGTCTTCAATGGCTCCTGGCGCTTCACGCCGCTGCGTGAGGATGCGTGCAAGATCGAATTTCACCTGCATTACGAGTTCTCCAGCGTCTTTCTGGAGAAGATCATCGGGCCGGTATTCAGCGTGATCGCCAATACCTTTGTTGATGCCTTCGTCAAACGCGCCGAGGTGGTTTATGCCGACAACGCCAACAACGGCTGAGGTGGGCGGTCTGGTGCGCCTGTCCGTTTGCTACGCGCGGCCGGATACCGTGTTCCTGAAGGAGTTGGATGTTCCCGCGGGGACGACGATCATCGGTGCGATCGAGGCCAGTGGCCTGACGCAAGCCTGTTCCGAGGTTGATCCGAGCACGCTGCGCGTTGGTGTCTACGGCAAGCTCAAGACGCTGGATACCCCGGTAAGGCAGGGCGATCGCGTGGAAGTGTATCGTGTGCTGACTGCCGACCCGAAGACCGCGCGGCGCAAGCGGGTTCAGAGGACGCGAGCGTCCGGCACGCGCGAGGGCCAGAAATGGCTGCGTGGAGGCGGGCAGGGCGCCTAAGAGGCACTATCAAAATGATTCTGGCGTCGTTGCGCGGCCTTGCCGTACCACTTGTACTGTCTGCGGCCGCGCGCCTAGCCAGAACCGCTTCGCTTCATTTTGATAGCGCCTCTAAGTGGCTTGTTAAGTGGCGGATGAGTGGCGGATGAG